>JAATFL010000004.1 GCA_015655215.1 Coriobacteriia bacterium | reverse complement strand
CGGGGACAGCGAGTACACGCCGGGAAGGTCGACGATCTCGACGGAAGGGTCGAATCGATACGTTCCGACCTTCTGCTCGACGGTGACACCCGGCCAGTTCCCCACCCGTTGGTTGGACCCCGTGAGAAGGTTGAACAGCGTCGTCTTGCCACTGTTGGGGTTACCGACGAGGGCGATCTTTCGCGACATAGAGCTCCATCCCATATCTCATCCAGCACGAGGTCTCTGCAATCCCCGTCGATGCCCACGGCAGCGCAGATGCCCTGTGACATCCCGCACGCCAAAGATGACCGATACCGGCTGGGCACCTGTCGATGAGCGATAACTGGCTTGTCTGCTAAAACCTCCGGGACCGAATCGGGTGAAGCGATGGCCGCCATGAGACGAGACGACGGACGTCCTCACGGGAAACCCCTAGCATACCTCGATCATCTCCGCATCGGCCTTGCGCAGCGTCAACTCATAGCCACGCACGTTCAACTCGATGGGATCACCCAATGGCGCGACCTTGCGCACGTGAACCAGCGTCCCCTTCGTGAGACCCATGTCCATGATGCGTCGGCGTGTGGGACCCACTCCATGAAGCTTCACGACCGTGACGGTCTGACCCTTGCGAGCGGTTCTCAATGTCTGCACGTCAAACCCTCCCACCATCCCATCGACCGCACTACGAGAAATGCCGTCTGCGATCGAGTCTATGCACGGAAACCGGTTCGAACCCACATGGCACGACCCGATCGCCTCTCCTTGTCCGAGAAGACCATAGCACATTGGTGTTAGCCATCTCTTACTTTTCGATGGACTCGTCGATTATCCGGTAAGTGGGCCCATCCCTGCCCGCATGCCCGCCAGTGGGACAGACGGTATCGGGCACCGGGGGCATCCTCGCGCGCCGCGCTCGACGATGCCCCCGGTGGGATGATTCCAGCAGGTGGACCCACCGAAAAGCGCTCACGGCAGCCGACCTCCGCATCGCGAGGGTCAGCTGCCGTCTATCGGGAAGACATGGAGATGGAATCGCCGAGGTATGGTCGTACGGAGGGACCTTAGTATCTCTCGGCCTCATCGGCGGATATCTTGCCGGCGAACGTCCTGTAGACGATGAAGTGGTACACCAGGACGAGAGGGACACCGATGCAGGCGATGACCGTCATCGCGAGCAAGGCCAGATCGCTACCTGCGGCATTGGCGATGTTGATGCTCATCGAGGGGTCTGTCGCGACGACGAGGTTGGGGAAGAGCGTCGAGAGGAAGAGACCCACGAACCCTATGCACACCACCGCCGAGGCGAGGAAGCCGGCGGTCTCCTTGTCGGAGCGGTTCCAGAGCAACGCCAGTACCCAGCCGAGCAGCACGAGGACGAGAAAGACGATGCGCAAGACACCGGGCAGGCCGGAGGCCATGACGGGATGGACCACGGCGAAGAGGAGGAATGTGGCCACGGCGAAGATCACCGCCTCCACGACGAGGAGGCGGGATTGCAGCTTGGCGGCGCGGGTGGACAGGTCGCCCGTCGTCTTCATGCGGATCCATGCAGCGCCGTGCTGCAGGATATGGACGAGGCCAAGCACGCCGACGACCAACGTGAACGGGGTGAGCAAGCCGAAGAAACCGCCGGTGTAGTCACCGTTGGCGTCGAGTGGGATGCCACCCATCACGTTACCGAGCGCCACGCCGAAGAGGAGGGCGGGAAGCAGGCTACCCAGGAAGATGAACAGATCCCACAGCTTGCCCCACTTCTCATCACGGCCGCGAAACTCAAGGGCGATGCCCCGGATGATGAGACCGAAGAGGACGAGCATGATGGCGAGGTAGAAGCCCGAGAACGTCGTGGCATACGCCGGGGCAAACGCGGCGAACAGCCCGCCGCCGGCAGCGAGCAGCCATACCTCGTTGCCATCCCACACCGGTCCCACGCTGCGACGGAGCATGGCCTTATCGGCATCGGTCTTGCCGAGGAACGGATAGAGGACGCCCATACCCAGGTCAAAACCATCGAGGACGAAATACCCGGCGATGAGCAGACCGATGAGGAAGTACCACAGGATTCCCAATGCAGTCATCGCGCCTACACCTCCTTCTCGGATGCAACGTTCCCGGTGGATACGTCCGTGACGACCAGGGGTGCCGAAGCATCGGCGCCCGACGCAAAGGCCCCGTCGTCCGGACCCTTCTTGATGACATGCAGGACGACTCGCAGCCACGCGATGAGGATGATCGCGTAGAACACGATGAAGAGCACGATCGTGATGAGCAACTCAGGGGCTGAGACGGCCAGGGAGATGGCGTCGACGGTCTTGAGCTGTCCATAGACGACCCATGGCTGGCGGCCCACCTCGGCGGTGAGCCAGCCAGATTGAATCGCCAGGAACGGCGCGATGGGGGCGAACACCATGACCCAAAGCGGCCAGCGCCTCTTGCCGAGCGCCTTCTTGCGGACAAGGACGAACGTCATGATCATCACGAGGACGATGATGGCGGCCATCGCCACCATCAGGTGGTATGACTGGAACACGAGGTTCACCGGGGCGGTCTCACCCCACTCGGCGGCCACCTCGTGCAGACCGATGTACGACGTGGTGGTGGAACCGGAGGCGAGGAAGCTCGTCAGGCCGGGGATCGAGATGGCGTACGTGGTCTGGGTAGCCTCATCGACATATCCGACAAGCGACATATCGGCCGGACCCGTCTCCCACTGGCCCTCCATGGCCGCGAGCTTCTCGGGTTGGTTCTGTGCGACGACGATGGCCTGGTAGTGCGCGAACGGCATCATGAGGATAACGGTGACGAGAGCGATGATCGAGCAGGTGGAGATGGTCTTCTTGGCGAAGTCGACATGCCGTTTCTGGAGCAGGTACCACGCTGCGATGGCGATGGCGATGAACGCGCCGAAGATCAGCAACGCATCGACCGTGTGCAGAAAGCGAGCGACGGTCGATGGGTTGAACGCAGCCGCCCAGAAGTTGGTGAGGACGGCCTTGGCACCGGCGGCCGTATCGACGATCTCGAATCCGGCCGGTGTCTGCATCCAGGAGTTCGCGATGAGGATCCACAGCGCCGAAAGGCAAGAGCCCCCCCAGACGAGCCAGGCGCT
>JAATFL010000017.1 GCA_015655215.1 Coriobacteriia bacterium | reverse complement strand
GACATCGTCTTCATCGGCGGCGGATCCGATCGGGAGGAACTCCTGGTATGCGACGCCCTGCTCGCCTCGAAGGAGAGGTTGCAGGCCTTCGTCGAGGATGACGGTCTGCTTCTCGCCGTGTGCGGAGGGTATCAACTGCTCGGCGCAGGCTATCTCATCGGTGACGAGAGGGTCGCCGGCCTTAACCTGTTCGACGCCGACACCTCCAAGGGCGAAGGCCGTCTCGTGGGCAACGTCGCCATCGAAAGCGAACTCTGCACCACGCCCATAGTCGGTTTCGAGAACCATGCGGGGCGCACCACGCTTGGAACCGGCTGCGTGCCGCTGGGAACGGTCATGAAAGGGTATGGCAACAATGGTGACGATGGTCTCGAGGGTGCTCGCTACCGTAACGCGATCGGTACGTACCTGCACGGTCCCCTCTTGCCCAAGAACCCGGAATTGACCGATTGGATCATTCGCACGGCCCTCGAGCGTCGCTACGGGCACGACGTCCTCCTCTCCCCCCTTGACGACCGAGAGGAGCGCGAGGCGAACCGGGTGGCCATCGCACGGCTCGACGAACGACTTCCCTAGGTTGGTGGAGCCACACAACCTCTACGGTAGTATCTGCACGCCGATCCCAAGCAACCCAGGCCCCGTGTGGACGACGAGGGCGGGGGTGATTTCCCCCGTGACGAATATCCCAGCGTGAGGTAGCATCGCGGTAAGCAGCCCCGCCATCTCCTCGGCCTCCTCCGGAGCGTCGGCATGCATGACCGTCAGATTGTACCGGGTGGCATCTCCGGCGAAGTCACGGGCCATCTCGAGTGCTTTCTTGAGGGACTTCCTTCGCCCTCGGGTCTTCGCGGCGGTGTAGTAGCAACCGTTCTTGTCGCAGGAGACGATGAGCTTGAGGTCGAGCATCGTGCCGAGGCTGCTGGCGACGTGCCCGATGCGTCCGCCGCGTCGCAGATACTCGAGGGTGTCGAACGCGATGAACAACTTGGAATAGGAGACGCGCTCTCGGCAGATGCGGACGACCTCGTCGAACGACGTGCCCTTCTCGATGAGGTCGCCTGCCAGCAGCGCGGAAAACCCACTGCCGATGCCGATGTTCAACGTATCGACTGCTTCGACGCGCACTCCAGCCGACAGGGGTACGCGTTTGATCATGTCGAAGGTGCCGGAAAGACCCGAACTGATGGTGACGACGAGGATCCGGTTGAAGCCGTCGGCAGCTATTCGCTGGATGATATCGGTCGTTTCCGTCATGCTCGGCAGCGATGTGGAGGGGATCTCGTCAGGGAAGCGCCGATAGACTTGCGATGGCGTGATATCGACACCATCACGGTACTCGCCCTCAGGATAGATGATGAGCTGGGGGATGAGGTGGATGTGATAGCGTTGTCGCAGGTAAGGCGGGACATCGGAGCATGAGTCCGTCAGTATCGCGATCTTCTCTGCAACGCTCATCTAGAACCTTCCCTATCATGACATCGTGCTATTGGCTTGGGCGGAGATCGTTGACACGTATCGATGCACCTTCGTAGGGGGGTGGTGGAGCGCCAGGGGTACGGTCAATCGGAATCGAGTGGCGACGAACCCCCGTCGGTCCGTCCTACGATTCGCCCGTCGACGAATCCTTCGAATCCGCCGGCACCTGCTTCGACGCACGCCCCTTTCGTGCAGGCCTGGTTGCAGGTGCGTCTGCAGGGGTCTTCTTCGCCCGGGTGGCTCGCTTGGGAGCACCCTCCTCGGGGTTTGGCTTCGCAGTCGCCTTTTTCGTCGCAGGCTTCTTGGCGACAGCCCCCTTCGTCCCGTTTGAACCAGTGGAAGGGACCGAGTCGGAGACCTTCTTCTTGGCAGGCGACGTCTTTGTCCGAGCCTGACCGGATGCGGTCTTCTTGGATGCGGTCTTCTCGGTAGAGGATGGCGCCGGCGTCGAAGGATTCGCAGTGGGCGTCTGCTCGCCTGGTGTCGCGGCATCGCCGTCGACGGCCTGTGCGTCTGGGTCCGTCGCCTCGGCCGTGGGTTTGTTGAGGCGACGGATGTTCACATAGATGGCCGCGGGCTCGGTCGAGTGTGCGACGTACTGGTCGAAATCGTCGGTGCATTCGAACGTGAAGCCATCGAAGCGCGAGGTGGCACCACATCCATACCCCATGAGATCGACGGAGGAGGTATCGAGTAGGACCCCCTTCGACTCGAAGCCCTCCTTGGCAAAGCGCCCAGGGTAGTATTGACGATACCCATACTGTGCAAGCATGTTCTCGGGAGCACGTGACATCGTCATGATCTCGTTGAGGTCGAACTGGTCTGGCAGGACCTCCTCCCGTTGCGCGTACCGCACGGCGAGCTTCGTGTCATCGCGAAGGAAGAGCGCTCGAAGAGAGAGGGCGGTCGGGCGGGCGGAGAGCGCGAAGACGATCGAATCCCGCAAGGTGGTCATCGATTGTCCGGGGATGCCGACGGTGAGTACGACATCGACCGCGTGGATCCCGGAGCGCCCGATGACCTCAAAGGCGTGTTGGATGACCTCCTGGTCGTACTCGCCACCCATCAGGTCGATCTCACGTTCATCGGAGCTGTGCATCTCCAGCTCGATGCGGTTGACACCGCAGGCCGAGAGCTTCTCTAGGAGCCCATCGCTCACACCCACCGGGGAGGTGACCACGGTTATCTCGGCATCGGGGGCCATGTCGTAGTTGTTGACGACGGCACGGATGAGACGGACCAGTTGAGTGGAGGAGAGGGGAACGGGTACGCCACGTCCTACACGCATGGCTTGCACCGTCATGCCCTTGGCGTCTCCCGCATATCCGCGAATCTCACGTTCGGCCGCACGCGTGTAGTCGTTGAGTTCGCTTGAGGTGAGATGCTTGGCGTTGGCCGGCATGGGACCACGCCCGTGCGACGTCCCCTGGAGAAACGGTGCGGCGATCTCGATGGAGAGCGCGGGGTGCATCGCTGCGCTCGCTTCCTGGACGGCCATGGGTTCTTCCAAATCTGTAGGCATCGGAAAACTCCTCGCTCGATGGCTTGCCGTTAGAGTGAACTGCGCTTATCGATTACGTGATGGGTCTTGGCGATGGCACGCTCGATGTGTCCCGGTTCGACCAGCGTGACCTTGACGCGGATGCCGATGATGCTCTTGATGGTCTCGACCACCGTCGTGTGAAAGCGCTCCATGTCGGCCATCGAGTCGCTGAACGCACTCGGATCGAGTTCGAGCACCAACTCCAGCGCATCCATGTCGTTTTCCGTGGTGACGATGAGACGATAGTGAACGCTCGCCCCGTCGATATCCGCAAGGACGTCCTCGAACTGGCTGGGGAACACGTTCACACCACGGATGATGAGCATGTCATCCGTACGCTTTCGCACCTTCTTCATGCGCGCCGACGTACGTCCGCACTCGCAGGGATCGGTGATGACGTACGTGAGGTCGTGCGTACGATAGCGGAACACCGGCATGGCCCTCTTGGTCAAGGTGGTGAGGACGAGCTCCCCCTCCTGTCCGTTAGGTACCGGCTCGCCGGTCTGTGGGTCGACGACCTCCCAAAGGATGTGGTCCTCGGCGATGTGGGACATGTCGCGTGACCCGAGGCATTCACCCGAGACGCCGGGACCCATGATCTCGGTGAGACCGTAGTTGTCGGTGCAGGTGATGTGCATGATGCGCTCGATCTCATGCTTGAGGGCGAGCGTACACGGTTCGCCACCGAACAATCCGATCCTCAACGTGGAATGCTCCCAGTCGTATCCAGCCCTGAGCCCCGCTTCGGCCAGATGCATCGCATAGGAGGGTGTCGAGATGAGCACGGTGGCACCGTAATCCTCGATGATCTGCAGATGGCGATCGGTGCCAGCGGCACCGGCGGGAATCATCATCGCCCCGATCCTCTCCATGCCATAGTGCAACCCCCACCCACCGGTGAACATCGAGTAGGGGAACGCCATGAGTGCCCGGTCCTGCTTGACGACTCCGGGAGCGCTGGCGACTCGGGCGATGCACTCGCTCCAGACGTCGAGGTCCTGGGCGGTGTAGCCTGCCACGATGGGTCTCCCGGTCGTTCCGGAGCTTGCATGTATCCGCGCAACCTCATCCATCGGGACGGCAAACATCCCGAAGGGAAAGGTATCGCGAAGTGCGCCCTTGTCGGTGAAGGGGAGCTTTCGGATATCGGACAACTCGGTGATGTCACCAGGCTCGATGCCGATCTCTCGCCACCTGTCCCGATAGTACGCGGAATTCTCGTATGCGTGCGCCACCTGCCCCTTGAGCCGTCGCAACTGGATAGCCTCTATCGTCTCGCGGCTCGCACACTCGATCTCCGGGTTCCAGATGGGCATGCCCTAAGCCTCCTTGTCGATGGGTTCTTCGCAGTCACGCGCCAGGGCTGGCGCGGATGCGGACACGGGAAGGCACATCTGAGCGAGCATCTCCTGATCGATCAGATGTACTGGTTGCCCGACGAGGAGTTCATGGGCCTTCTTCAGGTCCCCCACCTGGATGGCCACGTAGGTCGAGACGAGCGAATAGGCGTAGTTGATGGATATCCCCGCCTGTGCGACGATGGAGAGGATCCGTGCAAGTTCGCCGGGTGTGTCCCGAAGCTCCAGCACGATGATGGGCGTGGTCCGAGCGATATAGCCCTGCTGCTCGAGAGCGGCGATCGCGCGGGTCGGGTCATCTACGACGAGACGAGCGATGGCGAAGTCGACGGTGTCGCTCACCGAGAAGCCTCGAACGTTGACATCCGCATCTTGAAGGACCGTCGTGACGGCGCTCAGGCGACCAGGTTGGTTCTCGAGAAATACCGATATCTGCTGGACTTCCATCAAATGTCCTCTCTGTCCTCGTGCATGACGTGCGGTCGATTCCATCGTCGTGCATCAGCCAAGCGATGCCGTCGTCTCCTGCACCGTCATCCTTCCGGCCTTGAAGGCGGCGAGGTTCGCTTCGACGGTCTTGGGTGGGACTCGGTTCGCGATGGCATCCTCCCAATCGGACGTCGGGAACGGCAATGCGACCGACAGCGCACCGACCAACACGACGTTGACGCTCTTGGGGTTGCCCAGCCTGGCTGCGATGGCGCTGGCATCCAGCATCCGGGCACCGTTGGCCGCAAGCTCGGCATGGATCCCCGTTGGCATCTCGGTGGTCCCGACGAGCACCGAGAGTGGCTCGATGGTGGCGTCATTGACGAAGAGGACCCCATCCGATGCCAGGTATGGTAGGTTGCGTAGAGCCTCGATCGCTTCAAAGGCGACCAGGCAATCCACGCAGCCGTGGTCGGTGATGGGGCTCGCGACCTCGGTGCCAAAACGTACGATGGTGGTCACCGCTCCGCCTCGCTGCGCCATGCCATGGACTTCGGAGACCTTGACCGACAGCCCGCTCTTGCGTGCCGTGATGGCCAGCAGGTCGCCAGCCAGGATGGTACCCTGCCCCCCTACCCCGCACAGTAGCACGGTCGTGGTGCTGTGCGTCGACCCGAGTGCCGGAGATGTCGCATCCAACCCGCTCATCGTGAAACCCCCTCCTCGGTAGCGGTCGACGGCTCGATGATCGCACCGAAGGCACACTCCTGCGCACATTGATGGCACCCGATGCACTGGAGTGCGTTGATGTGAGCCTTGCCGGTGTCGGATGACTTTCCGAGGGCCGGGCAGCCGATCGAGACGCAGACCCCACAGGCCGTGCAAACCTCCTGGTCGACGGCCAGAGCTGGTTCGCGATGACGATCCAGCAGGCGGCAGGGGGACCGGCAGATGATGACGGACAGTCGAGGATCGGCGACGGCCGCCTTGAGCCCCTCCCGCACCGCCTTGAGGTTCTGGGGGTCGATGGTGCTCACGTCCTCGACACCGAGCGCGCGGACGAGTCGAACGAGGTCGAGCTCCCTGCTGGGTCGATGCTGGAGCGTGATCCCATTGACCGGGTTGCCCTGCTGCCCCGTCATGGCCGTCGTGCGGTTGTCGAGGATGATCACCGTGCCCTCACCCTGATTGTAGACCGTTCCCAACAACGAGGTGATCCCCGAGTGGGCGAACGTGGAGTCACCGATCACGGCGACCACCGGATGGCCATCCCCGCCGCCGGCAAGCTCCACACCATGCGCCATCGAGATGGATGCACCCATGTCGACCGTCGAGTCAAGAGCCGAGAGCGGAGGGACGGCACCGAGCGTGTAGCATCCGATATCACCGGTGACCAGCGCATGGACTCGTCGCAACTCGGCAAAGACCAGTCGATGAGGGCAGCCGGCACACAGCGCAGGCGGACGAGCGGGAATCGACTGCGTCGAGGTGCGATGGGCAGGTGCCTCGATACCGAACGAGGCGGCGATGATACCCGGGGTCAACTCCCCGTTTCGAGGCAGCGGACGAGTCGGCGGGAGGGAGACGTCGACCCCCATCGCCCGAACCCGCAGGTCGAAGTACGGGTAGGCTTCCTCGACCACGTACAGGGCATCGACCATGCCCGAGAAGGCACGGACCTTCTCGGGGGGCAGGGGCCAGGATACCCCGAGCTTGAGGACCGATGCCCGCGGGAGGGCTTCCCGAACGTGCTGGTAATCGGCGCCCGAGCAGATGATGCCCATCGAAGGGTCGCGCATCTCGATGCGGTTGAGGTCGGTCTTCTCCGCGAATGCGACGAGCGCATCCTCGCGGGTGTCGGCATCGACGCGACGCCTCTGGGCGTTAGCGGGCATCATGACCCACTTGCCCGCATCCTTGACATACGGCTTGCGACCTACTTCCACGCGTGATCCGCACGCCACCGGGGTGCGCGTGTGTGAGATGCGCACGGAGGAGCGGATCATCACCGGGATGTCAAACCGGTCGGAGATGTCGAAGGCGGTCATGGCCATGGTGCGCGCCTCGGCGGAGTCACTCGGCTCCAGCATGGGGATGCGCGCAGCGGCCGCATAGTTGCGCGAGTCCTGTTCGTTTTGCGACGAGAAGATACCTGGGTCATCGGCTACGAGGAGAACGAGACCACCGGTGACGCCGGTGTTGGCGAGCGAGAAGAGCGGGTCTGCGGCCACGTTGAGTCCCACATGCTTCATGGTGACAAGCGAGCGCTTGCCACCGAGCGAGACACCGGCAGCCACCTCGAGCGCGACCTTCTCGTTGGGTGCCCACTCTGCGTAGACATCCGGGAGCTTCGCAAACGCCTCGAGCGTCTCCGTCGAGGGGGTTCCGGGGTACCCCACCCCGACGGCACATCCCGCCTCCCACGCACCTTGGGCTACCGCCTCATTGCCTTGCAGCAGAACGTCGGCCATACGTGTCCCTCTCCCCTCGACATCATGTTCATCGATCCTGTTCCCTCATCATAACGCACTGCCTCAAACCGGCATTCAAGGTTAAGCTTCCAAATGGCCCAATGCGCTACGGACGAGGTCGATAACCTCGTACCAGACGAGAGGAGGACGGCACCCGTGAAGGGTATCGTCCTCCCTGTCATGTGGACCTTATAGTCGGGAGCGGGTCACAGACGTCCGAATCCGGCAAAGTTGGTGGTACGTACCGGATTGCACTGGACAGTGGACCCGGGTACCGTTGCTTCGACCATCTTACCATCACCAGCATAGATGGCTACGTGGCCTATTGACCCACTGTATCGATAAAAGACGAGATCCCCTACCTGCAACTCATTGCTGTCATAAAAGATTGAGCATTGACTGTACTGATCCGCAGCGGTGCGATACAGTTCAACGCCTGCCTGTGCATACGCCCACATGACAAGACCAGAGCAATCGAAGAGACTTGGGCCAGAAGAACCGAGATCATAGTAGCAACCCTCTTTCGAAGCGGCAGCCTGTGCTGCTATCTGACCAGCCGACCCTGACCAGGAATTACCCGAGCTACCTGCCGAGCTACTCGATGTACTACTGATCTTTGCAACCGCTGCTGCCGCTGCCGCCGCAGACGCTGCAGCCTGCTCGGCTGCCTGCTGTGCCATGAGGCTGGTCACCTGACCTGAGAGGCCAGCGAGATACGATGTCTGCTCATCGAGTGCGGTCTGAATCGTCGCGCTCTTCTCTTGCGCAGAGGCCTCGAGGGCGTCCAGTTGGCTCTTCTGCGACTGCAGGTCCGCCTGCTTGGTCTCGAGGTCCGCCTTCGCGGCCGTCACCGTGTTGATCGTGTCCTGCTGTTGGGACATCATCTTGTCCACCAGATAGAGGCGCGTGGTGAAGTCGGAGAACGAAGTCGACGACATGAGCACCGAGAGGTAGTCGACCTGGTCGGACGTGTAGTTCTGCACCGCCTGCTTCTTGAGGGAGTCCATGGCCGCATCGTACTTGGCCTGCGCCTCGTCGACCTGGCGCTGCGTGTCGACGATCTGCGAGTTGACGTCCGCCTGCTGCGTTTGAATATCATACAACTCATCATTTGCGACGGTGAGTTCGCTGGCAATGTCCAAGAGTTTCTGATTCGCCGCGTCGACCTGTGCTTGGACCGATGCGAGTTCGGAAGCAGTATCGGCATATGCGGTCTTTTGTTGAGAAGCCATGGTGAACGGGATGGTGACAGCGAGAAGGGCAGACATCAGCACTGCCACTATCTTCGCAGAGAAACTACTCCTCATCACGGAGGAGCGGCCGTTCCCCATCATAGGCAATACCTCCCATGCTACGTTGCGATGTATGTGCATCACGCATTAAGGAGCGAGTATACCTCAAATGGCAGATTTGCAAAAATCGGCGATACGTCGGACATGCTCAACGTACAATTCATTGACAGGATGTACATACGCCATGAACGTATGTGGCGCCGATTCGTTGACGGTGAACGCAAACCCGGGAGGTTCAGCCCTCCTCTCCCCCGTCGGTGACATGTACCAACGAGAAGACCTCGTACTCCCCGAGGCCTTCCTCGGTCAGCTTCTCCCGTCCATGCAAGGAGTCGAGTTCCATCAAGAAACCAAAGCCCGCTATCTTGGCACCGGCCTTCTTGGCAAGGAGCGCGTCTGCATAGGCGGTGCCACCCGTCGCCATGAGGTCGTCGACGATCAGCACCACATCGTCTGGGCCCACCGCGTCCTGATGTATCTGCAGGGTGTCCGTACCGTACTCAAGATCGTACGTGACCGAAATCGTCTTCCAGGGAAGCTTCCCTGGTTTGCGTGAAGGGACGAATCCGGCTTTGAGCTTGCAGGCCACCGGAGCGCCGAAGATGAATCCGCGCGCCTCGGCGCCGATGACCTTGGTGACACCGTAATCCTTGAAGTGATCCGCAAGTTCGCTGACCGACGCCCGCAGGGCCTCTGGATTGCCCACAACCGGTGTGATGTCCTTGAACACGACGCCGGCCTTCGGCCAGTCGGGAATACTCCGGATAAGCGACTCGTAGTCCATGGTTCCTCCTGGAGGGTATCGTACGGTATGTGATGTGGTGGTGCGTCCGACGGACAGGTGGTGAGGTGCCTAGAGTTTTGGATTCTCCTGAAAGACCATGACGAATGTGCCGATCTGCACAACCGTCCCATCGTGCAGGATTGCCTCGTCGCGTATCTTTCCATCAACCCATGTGCCATTGAGGGAGCCCTTGTCGATGATCTTCGCCATGCCGGGCGAGATGGTCACTTCGGTGTGAATACGCGAGACGGTCATGTCGTTGAGGAATATGTCGCAATGCGGATCGCGTCCGATGGTGATGACAGGTCGATCGAGATAGAACGTCTCGCCCGTCTGCGGGCCCTTGACCACGCGGAACGCCGGGTCTGAGAACGCCTCGGTCTGCGCGTTCGCGTTCGCGACGGGATGCGTGGCAGCGACGGGAGAAAACGCCTGTGTCTGTCCGACCAGCTTGAATCCGCAACGAGGGCACTCATGCGAACCGGAGTCGAGCTCTGCGTTACAAATTGGGCAGACGATCGTATCGGCCATGTTTCTACCATGCCTTTCCTCATGAAGCGTCAAGGTCAACCCTGTGGCGCATGACGTCCTTAGAATAGCACTACCCGTCGATGCCGTGGGTGTCATCCCATGTCGGCGGAGGCATCGAACCAAGCACGCACATCGGATGGTCGGTTCACGCGAAGAGTCCTGGACGGCACGGGACGAAGGTGTGCAACATCCACCTTCAGAGCAGGTTCGCCGCCGCGTCGGGTGTCGAGATGGTGACAGGTGGGAGGATGGTGGAAACCGATTCGGTAAGGGCAGCGGTTTTATCGAACGACAGCTTGAGACGTTGAAACCAGATCCCAACCGCCTCGAGGGCGTTGGGCGTTTGAACGTCCTCGCCTGCGACGAGCGTCGTGGAGGCGATCGTCGTCTCCCCCTGTAACCAGGTGATGGTTCCGATCACATCTCCTTGACGTACCGTTCCGCTGAGCTCCTTGAGAACGATCTGCTGGTCGATGGGACCGTCGTAATCAAGCACCGGGACCGAGACATCGGATGGGATCGTGGCCGATACCGTCTTGTCAATCCAACTTGTGATCGGATCATAGGCGACGATCGTCCCTGCCGTAGCCAGTGTGGTGGTCGTGTAATGGGTGTAGCCCCAGTCAAGCAGGGTCTCGGTGTCGGTGAACCGATCCGTATCAGTCTCACACCCCAGCACGATGCAATAGAGTTCGATGCCATTGCGCTTGCAGGCCGAGGCGAGACAGTATCCTGCGTTGTCGGTGCTCCCCGTCTTGATGCCCTCGATGCCGTCGTACGAGCCAAGCAACGTATTCGTGTTATCGAACGTGGTCGCTATCCCATTGAGGGTGATGGTGCAGGACTGCATCGTGACGATGGAGCGGAAGGTGTCGTAGTGCATCGCATAGCGGGCAAGTATCTCAAGATCGTGCGCCGAGGAGTAGTGGTTGTCGGTGTCGAGCCCATTGACCGACGCGAAACTCGATTCCGTCATGCCGATCTCAGATGCCTTCGTGTTCATCAGGCCGTAGAAGGCACTCTCGGACCCGGCGACCTCCTCGGCCAGTGCGACGGCACAGTCGTTTCCCGAGTGGACGAGAAGCCCTTGAAGCAGATCGTTGACCGTCACGGTGGTCCCCGCGGTAAGGCCGACGACCGATCCGGTGGTAGCCGCCGCATTCGTAGAGATCGTGACCTGCGTGTCAAGCGATATCTGACCCGAGGCGATCGCGTCGAGCACGACGGACGCCGTCATCATCTTGGTGATGGATGCCTCGGGGACCTTGTCATCAGGAAACCGCGCCCATAGCACGTTCCCATCCGCATCGACGAGGATGCCGTATTTCGCCACGACGTCCGGGAGCTCCATGATGGTGAGGCCGCGGGAACTCGCCGATGTCGTGGCGACGATATCGGTGCCCGCGACGGTCGCATGCGCCGTAGCGGGAAACGCACCCAGCGATGCGAGGGCGAGAGTCAGACTCAGAAGGGAGGCGACGATCCCCCTGGTGCCTATGGGTGATTTGAATCGACGTATGGCCGTCATCGATCGATGAACCATCTAGTGCTCTCGAGAGGTGTAGAGGTCTGCAGGTTGCAGGAGGTGGAAACCGGTTGCGGTGAGTTTGTCGACGATGTTCTCGCCATCGACCTTGAGGATGTCGACGGTCATGCCGTTCAGTGCGAAGCAGTACGCGTACTCGACGTTCACGTCATGGTGGGCGAGGGACTCGAGCACCGAAGCGAGTCCGCCGGGAACGTCGGGCACCTCGACGGCGACCACGTTGGCGAGAGACGAGCGGTAGCCCCTCTCCTTGAGGATCCTGCTCGCCTTCACGGGAGCGTCGCAGACGATGCGTACCACCCCGAACTCGGAGGTGTCCGCCACCATGAGGGCGTGCATCTGGATTCCCGCATCGCCGAGGGTCCGGCAGAGCGAGGCCAGACGTCCCCTCTCGTTCTCGATAAAGACGGTGACTTGCTCGATCATCGCTTCACTCCCCCTTCTCTCGGAGGTCAAGGACGCGCTGCGCCTTGCCCTCGTAGCGCTCGATGGAGCGCGGCTCGACGACGTGCACGTTCACCTTGATCTGCAACTCGCTCTTGAGCTCGGCGGCGATGTCGCGTTGCAGGTCCTCGATCTTGCGGACCTCGTCGAAGTCGAAGGTCTCGATCGGTTCGACACGCAGGGATATCTCGTCGAGAACCCCTTTGGTGGTGAGCACGATCTGGTAGTGGGAGGCGACGTCGGGAAACCCGGTGATGACCTGTTCGATCTGGCTGGGGAAGACGTTGACGCCACGGATGATGAGCATGTCGTCGGAACGTCCGCGCATCCGGTCGATGCGCGTGTTGGTACGACCGCATGGGCACGGTTCGCCGGTGATGATGCGCGTGATGTCCCGCGTGCGATAGCGCACGAGCGGGGAGCACTCCTTCGTCAGCGTGGTCACCACCAGTTCGCCCCACTCTCCGGGAGCGACGTGCTTGAGGGTGACCGGGTCGATGATCTCGATCAGGAAGTGATCGTCGGCAACGTGGAGGCCGGTATGTCGGGTGCACTCGCAGGCCACGCCAGGACCCATGATCTCCGAGAGGCCGTAGACGTCGACGACGTTGATGCCGAGCTTCTCCTCGATCTCACGACGGACGCCGTTCGATGATGGTTCTCCTCCGAGAATGGCGCCTGAGAGGGGAAAGTCGCGCGCGGGGTTGAGACCCGACGCAATCGCCGCATCGGCGATGTTGAGGGCATAGGAGGGCGTACAAGCGAGGATGTCGCTCTGAAAATCCTGCATCAGCTGGATCTGACGCTTCGTGTTGCCCGAGGACATGGGGAGTGCCGTGGCTCCAAGACGTTCAGCCCCGTAATGGGCGCCAAGCCCCCCGGTGAACAATCCGTATCCATAGGCTATCTGGACGACGGATTCGCTGGTGGCGCCGTCCTCCACAAGGCAGCGGGCGAAGCAGTCCGCCCAGACATCGAGGTCGTGCTGGGTATACCCCACCACGGTCGCGGTACCGGTGGTACCAGAGGATGCATGGATTCGGACGACGTCCTTGCGTGGCACGGCGAACATGCCAAACGGATAGGCGTCGCGCATGTCCTGTTTGAGGGTGAAGGGAATCCGCTCGATGTCGTCGAGGGAGGAGAGGCTCAGAGGGTCGAACCCTGCGGTGTCGAACGAATCATGATAGAAAGGGATCCTCTCGTATGCGTAGGAGACCAAGGCCCTGAGGCGCTCGAGCTGAAGGGTGCGCATCTCCTCGGAGGAGATGCATTCGTACTCTGGTTGGAAATACCGCACTCTGAAGCTCCTTTCGCCGAGGAGGTACCCCTCTCGGCATAACGGACAGGTCCACGGTGACATCCTATCGCATATGCCGACGGCGTCCCGCGTCCAAGATGGAATCACCATAGTAATAAAACTCAGATGACATAGGAGGCGTCGAACGGCACCAGTCCAATGAGCGGCGACAGGTGGACTCCGGGGTCATCGTCCCCTACGGCGAAGTCGTCGTCGACGTGTTCGTGGACGTGGTGGCGGCTGCCGGCCCGGTGGTGATGACTTCGGTGACCGGGGAGTATGAGGACTTGAAGGTCCCCGTGCGACGGGTGGAACCATCGGCATTGTAGACCGTCCGCGTCACGGTGATAGCCGACCCGTTCACCCCCTGCGTGGTCACCGCCGAATATCCGACGGGTTCGGATGAATCCACGACCGTGGTCGTCGTGTAGGCATCGCCCTCCACCCAATCGCCCGTGTCCGTCTGAACGGTACGTCCATCGGATGTACCCCATATGGTGATGGTGATCGAGTAGTTCGTCGCCGTTGCCTGAACGTATAGCCAATGGCCCGTATCGTTTGAGAACTTCAAGTCGTTGCTGCTGTACCATACGGCTGCATCACGACCTGTGGGATAGGTCGATATGTACTGTGCGTGGCAATACCGCTCGACGATGGGCAAGCCCGCGTCGTATGCCGCATTGAAGACCGTCGTCGCGACTTGGCATAGACCGCCACCAAGCGCGTCGACGTGCTGACCATCCACCAATGCGCCTGCCGACTGGAAGCCACGGGCCAACGTGGCATCCCCTATCGTGTCCCAGAACGACCAGGTTCCGTCGGGCGATATGAGCGAGCCGTTGATATAGTCCGCAGCAACATTGATGTTGTTGGTACGCGCAGAACCCGAACTGAAGGTCGTGGTGAAGCTGGCGAGCTGAGTCGTGATTCCATAGCTCTTGGCCTCTTCGGTGGTGAGCGTGGGTTGGACCTCGGTGGTGGTGAGCGCGATCTCACGATCACCGGAAGACCCTCCGAAGAGGATGCTCTGTAGATTCCCCATCGCGGCATCCAGGTCGGGGCCGACACCGGTCTGGGAGTCGGAGATATCGACGGTCCCATCCGTGGAGAAGCTGAAGGTGGCGTTCACGGCAGGGGTTCCCACCGCATTACCGAGAATTGCTGTCAAGCCTGCTGAACCTGCCGAGACGTCGATAGAGGGCACCAACGTCGCACCATCGCCCGTACCGTTGACGGTGGTGACGACCCAGGAGCCCATGGTGGTTGCATCCAAGGTCCACGTACTCGTCTCGTAGGTCAGGGTGACTGACTTGGCAAGCGCCGAGGTGACGTCGCTTGCCACCGTAAAGGCCTCGTCTGCGTCGATGTTTTGAGGGACGGTCTCCAAGGGCAAGACGAAGCCA
Organism: Coriobacteriia bacterium; assembly: GCA_015655215.1. Taxonomy (GTDB): domain Bacteria; phylum Actinomycetota; class Coriobacteriia; order Coriobacteriales; family RUG033; genus JAATFL01. The sequence goes on along the minus strand of JAATFL010000017.1, from coordinate 106,569 downwards.
CGGTCGGTTCCGAGGAATGTGGTGGTGAGGTCATCGGTGAAGACGTCGGTGTCCACGGCTACCCCATCGTTACCATCGAGTACCGTGGCGACTCCGGCGGTTATCGAGATGTTGGCATCAACCATCGACGTACCGGCAACTCCGGAGAGGGCATCGGTGAGTTGGGTGAGGAGGGAGGAATCGTAGACCATCCTCGGCGACAGGTCGACACCTTTGAACATGGCACCGAGGACTTGGAGGAAACCATCTGCACCACGCCCGACGGAATAGGCCTCCTGAGCCAAACCGCTCGCATCGAGGCTCGCCCCCACGCTGCTGGCGCTGACGGTCCAGCTCGTTCCGTCCGATGCGTCCACGACGGCTTGTGCCGCGCTCACCGCATCGGTTGAGGTAGAGGCGGCAATCGTCGAAGAGGTGCTGCTGGCTGCGGCCTTTGCATCATCGGTCGCATAGAGCACGACGTTCTGATTCGAGATGAGCGGCCCCAGTTGCTCGTCCAAGGTCTGAGTCGCCTGCTCGACCGTCATCCCGCTGAGATTGATCCCGGCGACGCTCACCCCACGGTAGATGACGCCCACATGGGCTGCCTGGTAGCCAAGGGCACCCAGGACCATCACTATGACAAGCACGAGCGGCACAAGAAGTGCGACGCGTTTGCGCGGGGAGTCGAACGTCCTCGAGAAGCGACGGCGAGGACCGATGCCCTGACCGATACGGCCGTCGCCGTCGAGACGATCGAAGCAAGCGGGACGGTGCTCCTGGAAAGCCCTCTCCCCTCCCACCTCGGATTCCGTCGTCAGATGTTCCGTCGTCAGACCGGCATCCCTCTGGTTTGGAGTGCGCGGGGAAGGGACTTTCTTCGACGGTGCGTGCCGAGGGTGGTTGCCGTTATAGGACGAACTCCGGTAGGTGGGATGGGGTCTTTGGGAGGAGGTCGGGTGCACGGACCCCGCGTGTTGAAAGGCCCGCGAATCATCCGCTTCTCTGTTAGTGTGCTTAGGCACCAGGTGCTCCGTTGATACAATCAAGACCCGAGAGGGGGCAAAACGTCATTGTGTAATTAACATAGTATCGTATGCCATCCGCACGACCGTCCTCCCCCGCCGACATCCGGGTCGCCGTGTCAACCTGCTCCGTGAGCGAATGCGCGGCCTGCCGCCGGCTGCTGCTGTGCTTAAGCTCCTGTCGCCTTCTTGCCTGCGGCCGCCGCCTTCGCCTTGGCGATGCGCTCGGCTCTCTCGGCATCCCTCTTCGCCTGCTCCTCGATCTCAGCCTTGGACAGAGGGTGCTTGCGATACAGATGCATCTGCTTGGCGGTGGAGGCGGAGGTGTAGCGGTTGTCCATGGTGAGGCATTGCTTGGGACAGACGCGCACGCAGCTTGAGCACTGGATGCAGTCGAAGGGGTGGATGGACCACGTGCGATCCGCCTTGTCCACTTTGATGGCATGGGTGGGGCAGGTACGCTCGCAGATCCCACATGAGATGCACGCCTCGATATCGCAGACGACATGACCTTTGGTATACGCGAAGGGCTCGCGCTTCACCTGAGGATACATTCTCGTGACGGGCTTGCCGAAGGCACCCTTGAGCGTCATCGTCCCGAGCTTGAAGAATCCCATGTGCCGCCTACCTTTCCGTGCAGCTGATGCAAGGGTCGATGGTGAGGATGACCATGGGCACGTCGGCGAGGTCGATTCCCTGGAGGATCTTCGTCATGCCGGCAAGGTTCTGGCTCGTGGGGGTGCGTATCCTCATACGATCGAGAAACTTGGTGCCGTTGCCACGTGCGAAGTAGAAGCATTCGCCGCGCGGTTGCTCAAGCCGGCTCGTCGCCTCGCGTCCCGCCTCGGGGTTTCCCTTGACCTGTTCCATGATGGGACCATCGGGAATCTTCGAGGCAAGCTCCTTGATGATGGCGATGGATTGGAGCACTTCCTCGATGCGGACCTTGACGCGAGCATAGCAATCACCCTCGTCGCCGATGACCGGCACGAAGTCGGCGAGATCCCCATAGGCGCCCAGACCAAGGAGGCGGATATCTTCGGAAACGCCGCTCGCCCGTTGGAACGGCCCGACGATACAGAGATCGAGCGCGTCCTCCTTGGTGAGCACACCCACTCCCCGAAGGCGGTTGTTGACCGACGAGTCACCGAGAAAGGCCCCTGAAAGCTGGCGATAGTCCGTCTCCATGCCGTCAAGGACCGTGCAGATGCCCGCAAGCTCCGCATCGGGGATGTCCCGGTTCACGCCACCGACGTTGGTGGCTGAGAGAATCACCCGCCCACCGGTGGTCTGTTCGAAGATGTCGAGCACACGTTCCCGGAGGCGCCAGCAGTGCATGAAGAGCGATTCGTATCCGAAGCCATCGGCGGTAAGGCCAAGCCACAGGAGATGGCTGTGAATACGCGAAAGCTCATGCCAGATGACGCGCAGGTATTCGGCGCGCTTGGGCACCTCGATACCCATAAGGGTCTCGATGGTCTGCGAGTAACCAAGGCTGTGGCCAAAACTGCAGATGCCGCAGATGCGCTCGGTGACGTACACGAACTGCATGTAGTCCTTCTTCTCGACGAGCTTCTCCAACCCACGGTGTATGAAGCCGATGCGCGGGATGGCCTCGACGACCCTCTCGTCCTCCATCACCAGGTCCAAGTGGACGGGCTCGGGGAGAACCGGGTGCTGCGGTCCGAACGGGATGACGGTACGCTTGCCCATGGTACGCTCCTCTCTAACCCTCTTGGCTGGTCGTCGCGACCTGAGTCGCCTGGTTTGCCGGGGCATCCGTCAAGGTAGAAGGTGCACCCATGGTCTCGGTCGGATCCCCCTGGGGGGCGGGGATGTGCCGTGGGTTCATCGGTGCCGTGAGGGACACGGTGTAGAAGTGGCCTCCGAAATCGATGGCGATGTCATCGAACGCGACGCCGAACAGGTCATGGGTCTCGTTCTCGAACACGAACGCGCTGAAGAAGATGTCGGTAATCGATGGTATATGGTCGCCGGGGTGAACCGTCATGCGCAGGTTGATGATGTCGGCATGGTCGGAGAACGTGCAGATGAGCTCGAGCAGCCCCTCCTCGTCGAGTCTCAGTGCGTGGGTGTTGACGTAGCGCCAGCCCTTGCCCTTGTACTGAGCGGCCAGGTCGTGCAGCTGACTGACTTCAATGTCCATGAACGCCTGTTTGTCAAAGTGGGGCATGAGGTCACTCCCCTCCTCTCATGGTGGCGACGGCTGCTGCGATCTCGGGCGAGGCGGCCTGCGCGCCTGGCTGGAAATAGGTGGGAAGCATGGCCGAGGAAGCCTCGGGGAACCGGGCAGGGGTTCCGGGATCATCCGGATCGTCCCAGTTGGTCATCTCGACGACACCGTCCTTCACCTTCATGGTCTTGGTCGCCGCCTCGGGGTCCTCGCCTCGCCTCATTGCGGCGCGCTTGGCTTCCAGTATGCCAAGGCCTTGCACGACCGCATCTATGATCGCCTCAGGACGTACGGCACATCCAGGTGCATAGACGTCGACCGGAATCGCCTGGTCCGTTCCGCCGAGGATGTTGTAGCACTCGCGAAAGATGCCACCGGTACATGCGCAGATCCCACAGGCGACGACGACCTTGGGCTCGATCATCTGCTCGTATATCTGCTGAACGACAGGAAGGTTCTGGGCGTTGACGCCACCGGTCACCAGGAGGACGTCGGCATGCTTGGGGTTTCCGGTATTGACGATGCCGAAGCGTTCGACGTCGTAGAGTGGTGTGAGCGCGGCGAGCACTTCGATATCGCAGCCGTTGCAACTCGATCCGTCGTAATGGATGATCCAAGGGGACTTGGATGTAGCTGTCATTGATAGGCCTCCCTACATGAAGAGCAGTTTGAGGTACAGGGCACCCAGGTTGACCCCGCCGAGCACGAGGGCGACGAGCCAGGCCGACTTGAGCACGATCTGCCACTTCACGCGTGCGAAGTTGTTGTCGACCCAGATCTCGAAGAAGTACACGAGAAGCACGAGCAGGATGGCGACCACGGTCCCCACAAGACCACCCCATGTGAGGAAGAGCCCCACCCATCCGAGGAACAGCACGGTCTCAAACCAATGCGCTATCTCGAAGAAGGCCAGCGTGGGTCCGGAAAACTCGGTCGTGACGCCTTTGACGAGCTCCTGGTGGGCATGCTCGGACGTGGACAGGTCGAATGGCGACTTGCGCAGCTTGATGGTGAGCACGTAGACGAAGCCGATGAAGTTGAGCGGCAAGAAGTAGATGGCTGGCGTGCTCATGAGCGAGGCGTAGCTCACGATGGATCCCACGTCGAACGTACCGTAGACCAGATAGAATCCGGCAGCGGTGAGCAGGAGCATCGGTTCGTAGGCCATCACCTGCAAAGCCTCGCGGGAAGCGCCCACCTCGGCAAAGGGACTCCGAGAGTTGAAGGCCGCGGTGACCAGGAAGAGCGATGCGAGCGTCACGAGCAAGATGACGAGGAGGAAGTTCCCACCGCAGAAGAAGAGCCCCGTCGCGATGACGATGAACACGAGATACATCGCAACGTAGACGTCCTGGGAGGAACTCACCGTGACACGTTCCTTTGCAAGGAGCTTCCCGATGTCATAGAACGGCTGCAGCACCGGCGGCCCCACCCTCCCCTGCATACGTGCGGTGATGATGCGGTCCAAGCCCACGAGCAGCCCCCCGACGAGCGGGGCGGCGATGATGGATGCGATGAATGCCACTATGGTGAGCGGCGTCGAGGTGATGGGCATCTAGAAGCCACCTCCGATCCCCAATAGGAACGACAGGGAAACGACCAACCCCCATATGATGAGGAGTGCGGAGACGATCTCGCCGATCCTGTTGAGGCGTTCCTGAGGGAATACCCCTTCGAGGTACCAGTTGCGCTGAATCGAGACGACTGGTTGCTCGAGCGAGCCGTTGAACGTGCGCGAAGCGGGGTCGATGCCCGCACCACCAAGATACGGGGCGACAAGACGACGCTTGGACGGTCTTCCCACGACTCCCAACATCACGACGATGACGGCGATGGCCAAGATGGAGAGAAGCCAGAGGTTATCGGCTGAGACACCCGCGGAAGCACCGAGGTATGGTTCGACGACGTACGCCGAGATAAGCGGGAAGGTAAACGTGCAGGCGATGGCGAGAAAGGCCATGAGGCCCATGGCCTGCCACTCGGAGGGATGCACGGTTCCCTCGATGTCATCGGTACCTTGGGCGGTTGCGGTAACCTTCCCGAGCCACTTCGCCCAGAAGAAGAACGTCGCCGCCGAACCGAATGCGAGCATGAGCACCATGAGAAGGTTGCCATCGACGATGAACGCCTCGAAAGCCGCCCACTTGGAGATCAGCATGCCGAAGGGCGCGATGAACATGATGAGGATACCGATTGACATGAGGCGCGCGAGACGGGGCATACGTTCGAACAGCGCATCCATGTCCTCGATGTCGCGCGACCCGATATGGTGCTCCGCCGTGCCGACGCACAAGAAGAGCAGCGACTTGGCTCACGCATGGAAGATGAGAAGGAATATGGCCGCCCAAACGGCCATGGAGGAGCCGATGCCCGCACACGCGACGATCAGCCCGAGGTTGGCGATGGTCGAATATGCCAGCACGCGCTTGGCGTTGGACTGGGTGATGGCGATCATGGAGGCAAGCATGAAGGTGAGTATGCCCACGAGCATCACGACAAGCCCCGGCAGCGAACCGGCAAACACGGGGGAAAGCTTGATGAGCAGGAAGCATCCCGCCTTGACCATCGTCGAGGAGTGAAGCAGGGCGCTCGTCGGCGTCGGTGCCACCATGGCACCGAGAAGCCACGTGTGGAACGGCATCTGGGCGGCTTTGGTGATGGCTGCGAGCGCGAGCAGCGACGTGGCCACCATGAAGAGACCGTTATGGAAGAACTGCCCGGCCATGACGAGGATGTTGAGTTCAAGGATGCCATATGAGCCGAGGATCATGATGGCGACGGAAAAGGCGATTCCACCGATGAGGTTCATCCAGATCTGGCGAAACGCGTTGTTCATCGCCTCCTCGGTGCGGGTGTAGCCGATGAGAAGGAACGAGCATACCGTCGTGATCTCCCACCCGCACAGCATCCAGGCGAGGTTGTTCGAGAAGACGATGAGGAACATGCCCGCTAGGAACACGTACATGATCGCGAAGAACCGCGGGCGACGATCGGGCTCATCGGCATGCTCGGTCTTGAAGTCCCTCATGTAACCCAGCGCATAGACGATGATACCGGATCCGATGATGCCGATGATGAGCGCCATGATGATCGAGAGCGTGTCTATGTAGAGTGCAGAGGAGACGGTGGCGCCAGGGGCTATGAACACCTCGAACACCAGAATCAAGACGATTTGCACGACGGCAAGCGCAAGGACCGCGGGCCGCTTGTACTTGACGGCATAGTAGATGATAAGCACCGCGATACCAAGGTCGACGAGGGTCAAGACGATGCTCACGACCTCGCTCGACCCATCGAAGTAAACGCTTTGCCCCATGAAGAGGACCGCCGCGACGATCGAGGCGACGATGATTATCCCCGACGAGACGTAGACCGTAACCGAGCGAGCGTTGTCACCTCGTATGGCCATCTGAACAACGGCGGCTATGACAGGGAAGAGCAGCAAGAACCCGAGAATACCCAAAGCATCCCCTTTCGTTTATCCGCTGCACGAGAGTGCGACGTCACGTGGCGTACGCTACGGTAAGATCGACCTCACGTACTCTACAATCGAACACCCTCTCTCAGAAACGCGATTCGTGGATGTATAACGTGAAAGACCCAACCCATCCGGATAAGGAACCTTTGGTCCTCGACCACCGGTAGCCGCATCGTCGGTGGAGGGGCTCGACTCAAGGTGGAATGACCCAACCGAAGAGCGTTTGGTGTATCATCGCCCAGAGAGGTTCTGGCTTCGGTCCCGCTCCACTGGACGCACCTTCGTCGAAAGGCAGAGAACCGTTAAGCACATGACCCCGTATCGCATATGTTGAATGGAGGAGGTCCGATGGCCGACAACACTTCCACGGGATGCTCGCTCGTCGTTGGGATCGTACCCGGGCAGCACCGCGTCGTTTTCGAAGAGGCCGTGGCTCTCGCCCACGCCCTTGGCGCGACGTTGCATTTTTCCTATATCGACACCTCGAGCATCGGGGATCTGCATCGGTACGTCGCCGACGACGCCCTCGGTTCGTTTCCCGGTATCCTGCCCATCGATCCCGATGCGCCAAACGATACCTGGGAGCGAGTGGGTGCCGAGGTCGAGCAGCAGGTAGCCACGGCCCTCGATGGGTCGGGGGTGACGTGGAGCTTCTCGCATGTCGCCGGTGAACCCGTCGAGATGCTGGGGAGGATCGCCGATGCGCACGATGCGCGTTACATCATCGTCGGGACGCGCGAGCCAGGTCCCGGCCCTCGTCTCCGCGAGCTTCTCGGAGGTTCCGTGGCGTCGGGCCTCGCCCATCAGCAGCGCCGCCCCGTCCTTGTCGTTCCACTGAGGCCCAATGGGAAGTAATCGTCTGCGAGATTTCCTGCTCATCGGGACGGGCGGTACCTTGGGCACCGCTGCGCGCTATGCACTCGATGTCACGTTTCCTGCCGTACCGGGTACCATGCCCGTCACCATCTTCCTGATCAACATGGCCGGCGCCTTTCTGCTGGGGCTCCTCCTCGAGGGGCTTTACCGGCGTGGTTCGGACGTAGGGTGGCGTCGAGATGTTCGCCTGCTGGTAGGCACCGGCCTATTGGGCGGATTCACCACCTACAGCACCTTCGCCGTAGGTGCCGCACAACTGCTCGGCACCTCAGGTGTCACGGCGGAGGGGTTCCTCTACCTCTTCGCCACCGTCACAGGGGGTACCACGATGGCCATCTTGGGTATCGTCTGCGCGCAATGGCTTCCCAAGCGGGAAGGTGGCGATCGATGAGTGCTCAGACGGTGTTCGCGGTGGCGCTCGCGGGGGGACTGGGTGCTTGTCTGCGCTATGCCGTCGACTCGGCCATAACCCGGCGCGACAGGACCGGTCTTCCCCTCCCCACGCTCATCATCAACGTGACGGGGTCACTTGGCCTTGGCATACTCACCGCGCTGGCCGCGAAGGTCGGCCCCACCAACGGTACCGCCCTGGTTGTTGCGATCGTCGGGTCCGGCCTTCTCGGGGGATATACCACCTTCTCGACCGCGAGTGTCGAAACGGCCCGCCTCCTGCTTGGCAAGAGGCGGGCCGGTGCCATCCTCATCGTCGTGATGCCGCTCCTCTGTCTGGTCGGCGCGGCCATCGGTCTTGGAATCGGTGGTCGTATCGCAACGCCTTGAGCCGATGTCCGATGCTTCGAGGAATAGATCCGTACACAGGAGGTCTTGCCATGCGTCTTGCGAGTAACGTCTTTGATACCGCCCTCATCTTCGAGGGTGGGGGGATGCGTGCGAGCTATACGGCCGGTGTCGTCAACACCCTGTTGGAAGCCACTGTCTACTTCGACTACGTCGCCGGCGTCTCGGCTGGCTCAAGCCATGTTGCCGATTACCTGTCACGTTCCACCGAACGTACGAAAAAGGCGTTCACGGACATCGTCCGGACGCCCCGATTCGGTGGCGCCAAGTCCTTTCTCGCCCACAAGGGGTACTTCAACTCCCCATACCTCTATGAGGAGATCGCCGAACCCGATGGCGCCCTTCCCTTCGACTTCGAGACGTTCAAAGCCAATCCGGCGCGTTTGCGAATCGTCTCCTATGACCGTGACGAGCAGAGTACGGTGGTGTGGACGGAAGGAGATATAAATTCGATACAGGACCTGCTCGTCCGCGTCCGCGCCTCCTCCACCATGCCCTTCTTCATGCCACCCACGAAGATAGACGGCCACACGTATCTCGATGGGGGACTTGGCGAGGGCGTTGGGATACCCCTTCTCCAAGCGCAGCGAGAGGGTTTCGAGAGATTCTTCATCGTGCTCACGAGACCGGCGGGATATCGCAAGCAACCGGAAGCGCACGAACAGCTCATCCGCCATTACTTCTGGAGGAACCCCCACGTCGCCGATGCGATCAACAACCGCCATATCGGCTACAACAAGGTCCTCGATGAGATCGAGCGACTCGAGCACGATGGCAAGGCGCTCGTCTTTCGACCGGAGCACATGGAGGTCACCAACATCGATCGCGATTACGCGAAACTCGAGCGTAGCTACCAGATGGGTTACGAGCAGGCGCAGCGAGAGCTCCCCCGCTGGCTGGGGTTCCTCGGGATATGACCACCACACGGTGTCACCACGGCACATCCACCTATCGGTCGATCACCGAGCGGGCCGTGAGGTAGGTTATCAGGAAGTACCCGCCATAGACGACGAGGGTCAATATGAGGGTGGTAGCCAAAGGCTGCACGATATCAAACTGCCCGAAGACCTTCACCACGTCGGTCACCACGTACAGTGCCACGATGCTGTGCGCAAGCCCAAGGACCAGGGGGAAGAAGAAGTACACCGAGATCTGCTTGAAGACGGCGGATGAGACCATCGATCTCGTGGCACCGAGCTGACGCAGGAGTTTGTAGGATGGGGCGTTATCGGCGACGTCGAAGAGTTGCTGCAAGGCGAGGATGGCTCCACAGAGTATGAGCAAGATGGCACCGATGTAGATGGCGAGATAGGATATGAGCACGCTCAGACCATCTTGCTGTGTATAGATCGAGAGCGCAGTCTGGTAGCGGAGGACATACCCGCCATCTCCCCCCAGGGCGTTTTCGGCGTTATCGAGCATTTCCGTGACCGCCGGTTCGCACTCCTCCCGTGATCCATCGTACATCATGTCGAGGATGGAGGGGTTCGTTTCCGAGGTGCCGAGCATGTCCGCAACGGCGTCGGGCACGACGATCACACCGGAATTCATGTTTATCGGTCGAGTCTGCAGCGTATCGCTTACCACACCCCATGAAGACGCATGCAGCTCGACACCGCCGACGGTAACGCCCTCTCCCGTCGCAAGATAGGAACTGTACAGGTCGTGGACCATGTCCATGTCACACCAGAACCCGAATTCGTCGTCGGCCAGCGCAAGCGGTGCCTCCCCTCTCATCGCGCGAAGGGCATTGAGTTGCGAGATGCTCACAGCTGGCAGATCCTCGTCGAGCCATGTCCCCGTCTCCATGATCGAGGATGGGGTGTAGCCCGAAGTGACATCGAGTTGGCGCGGCGTGAAGGCGGAGGAATGGAAGTCGATCTGCACGCTTTGCTCGATGAGGCTGTCATACCGAGGCCCCTGGTCACGGAGAGTCTGGGCGATGTCGAGATCCGGCACGGTGGAATCCCCGACAGGATAGAGAGTCACGGTCGCGTCGAATGGCGTGGACGTGCGCAGCGAATCGTTGAGCGCGCGATTGATGGAGAACCCTCCGCATGTGGCGGTGATGGCCAGGAAGAGTGCCAGGCATACGAAGGTTATGCTGATGAAGGCGGTGTTGACGCGTGAGTTGATCTGACGGAGCGTGAACATGTTGAGGTTCTTGAGGTAGTGTTTCCTGTTGCCCTGGAACACGCGGAGAAGGAACCCGGAGGACGAGAAGAAGAATCCGAACGTGCCGATGACGAGCAGCACCGTGACCTCGATGAAGAAGGGCCCGGATTCGAACCCACGTTTGAGGAAGAGCGCGTAGGCCGTTGCCAGGAAGCCTATCGAGACGAGGAAGATGGCGACGGAGACCCCGATGCTTCGTATCTTCACCCTCTGACTCACCCTGTTGGCGTTGAGAAGGTCGATGAGCTTGAATCGCGTGATCGAACCTGAATTGAAGAGGGCGATGGCGATGAAGACGACCGCGAAGCACAAGAGGGTCATGAGGGCGGCGTGGCCGGAGAAGACGAAGGCGAATCCCTCGACCTGCATCGCGAAGAGCGCCGAGGTGATGTAGAGCATCGCCTGTGAAAGCGCGATACCGAGCAGAAGCCCCACGGCGAGGGCGGCGATGCCCACCACTGCCGTCTCCACGAGCAAGATGGCGGCGACCTTGCGCTTGGGCATACCGAGGAGCAGGTAGATGGCGAACTCCCGCTTGCGGCGGCGCACGAGGAAGCCACTCGCATAGATCATCAGGAAGCCGAGTGCGATGGCGAAGAAGAAGGAGACCCCACCGATGAGCTGACCGAGCAACTGGACTATCTGCATCTGCGAATCACTGAGCTGCAGCACCTGCTCCTGTGCGACGATCGAGTTGAAGGCGTAGAAGACGGCGACGCCGATGACGAGCGTGAGGAAGTAGATCAGGTAGTCGTGACGGTTGCGGAGGATATTGCGCTTTGCGAGTCTGGCGACCGGCACCCTACTCACCACCCATGAAGGCGACCGTCTCGATGATGCGCTCGAAGAACGCCTTCCGGTCACTGGTGCCGCGACGTAGCTCGGTGAACAGCTTGCCGTCCTTTATGAACGTGACGCGGCCGCAATAGCTTGCCGCGAAGGCGTCGTGGGTCACCATGAGGATGGTGGCCGACAGCTCCTCGTTCAACATCGAAAGGCTTTCGAGGAGGGCGCGGGCGCTCTTCGAGTCGAGTGCTCCCGTGGGCTCGTCGGCGAGGATGAGCTGAGGCTTCTTGACCATGGCACGTGCGGCGGCCATGCGCTGCTTTTGGCCACCGGACATCTGATGGGGATAGTGGTCGAGCACGTCGGCGATCGAAAGCGTCTGGGCGATGCCATGTACCTTGGTGTCGATCTCCTTGGGGTCCTCACCCATGATGGTGAGTGCCAGCGCGATGTTCTCGTAGCCGGTGAGGGTGTCGAGGAGGTTGGCGTCTTGGAAGACGAACCCAAGTTGGTCGCGACGGAACGCGGAGAGTTGCTTGCCGGAAAACGTGGTGATATCGACACCGTTCACGTATATGTGCCCAGCACTGGCACGGTCGATGGTGGAGATGCAGTTAAGCAGGGTGGTCTTACCCGATCCCGACGCGCCCATGATGGCGACGAACTCTCCACGGCCGACCTCGAAGGAGACACCATCGAGGGCCTTGGCGAGGTTGGAACGGTTGCCGTAGTACTTCTCGACGTCCTTGCAGAGCAAGACGGACTCCATACTCAGATCCCTTCATATCGCTGTATCGTGCGAGCAGCGAGAAGTATGCGACAGGCACAGGAGGGTGCACCATCGGAGCGCATGACACCAACCTTACGATTTCGTAAGGCCCACCATGCTCGCCCCTGCCCCCGTCTTGGAAGGGAAGACTCGATCCGCGGATTGCACATCACCAGGATAGAGGGCTACTGGCAGTGCTTCTCCTCATGCGGGAAGGGCCCCTTCTCAAGTACACCGGTGTGATACCCGGATTGTGGGAAGGTGAAGGATATGACCGTACCGGCCCCCGGTTCTGACGTTGCCGCGATGCCCACGCCCATCGCATCGCAGAGTGTCTTGCAGAGGAAGAGCCCCATACCGGTGGACTTGGCGCGCACCCGGCCGTTATCCCCCGTAAAACCCTTGTCGAACACCCGCGGTAGATCACCGGCGGCTATGCCCACGCCGTCATCGTGCACTTGCAGGACAACCTCACGGACATCGCGGCCCGTCTCGACGGCATGCGACGAGAACTCGATCGAATGCCCACCATCGTCGCATGCTCCCGGAGTGCGTGAACCCGACTGGCGATAGCGCACCGCATTGGCGATGACTTGTCCGAGGATGAACCCCATCCATTTGGAATCCGCATACACTATCGTATCTTGCAGTGCGATCACGGGCGTGAAGCCCGCTGCGATCAGCAGACGCGCGTTCCTGCGCAACGCCGCATGGACGATGTCGAGCAAGTCGACGCGTTTGATGAGGTAGTCATTGCTCACATCGGTGCTGCGTGCGAAGTAGAGGGCCTGCTCTACATACCCGTCGATACGCTCGAGTTCCGCAGTGAGGTCGGCACGGACGGAAGGATCGATCCCCCCGATGCCGTTCTCGACGATGAGCGTGGCGGCGGCCAGAGGAGTCTTGACCTCGTGGACCCATGCTTCCACGTAATCACGGTGTGCGTTGGCGGCGAGGCGATAGGTGGCGACCTCGTCAGCCATGTCCTTTCCCGCCTTGGCAAGTGCCTCATAGGCCAGGCGTCCTTCGGTGAAGTCGGGTATGTCGAGCACGTCGGCGACAAGGTAACCCTTGGGAAGCTGCGATGATGACCGCATGAGCTCGTTGTAGAACCGGCGCCGATGTTGATGGTCATAGGCCAACGTGAGCACCATCGCCCCCAGGAACACGATGCTCACGAAGGTGATCGCCTCGACGGGGAAAGCGCTTGTGGTCAATGCGCCGTCGATGAGGAGAAGCGCCACGAGACCGATGAGGAGGAAGAGGGCCTTGTCGTGGAGATAGCCCTTCAGGGTGTACATCACGAGACCTGGTATCCAAGACCACGACGAGTATGGAGGAAGTCCTCGACCCCGATATCCTCCAGGTCGTGGCGTATGCGCGTGATGTTGACGGACAGGGTGTTGTCGTCGACGTAGTCGTCCGATTGCCAAAGCTCATTCTGGATTTCCTGGCGCGATACCGGCATGCCGGCGTGTGACATGAGCAGATCGAGGATACGCAGCTCGTTACGGCTCAGCTCATGGCTTCTCTCCCCAAGGGAGATGGTCGCACGCAGGCGATCGAGCCTCACCCCACGATACTCGACGGTGTTCGCATCGAGGTCATCCGAAGCGCTCGTCGCTCGACGCAGCACCGATGCGATGCGGGCGAGGAGGATCTGCGGCCGATACGGCTTCGCCACGAAGTCGTCGGCGCCCAGGTCCATACCCATCAACTCGTTCACCTCATCGCTCCTGCTGGTGAGGATGATGATGGGGATGCCGCACCTTTGACGCACGTGGCGGCACACCATGAGACCATCCTCCTGAGGAAGACCGAGGTCGAGTAGCACGAGGTCGCAGGCGGTTCCCTCGACCTGTCGAGCGAGATCATCCCATCCCTTCGGTACCGCCGTCTCGTACCCGTTGTGGCTCAGCAACGTCAGCACTTGACGGTTGATGCTCTCGTCATCTTCCACCACGAAGACCCGTGGTCTCATATATCCACTCTCCAATCATCGGGATGTCAGCCGGTCCCACTGTACGATGGGACCAGGTACCTCTCGACCAGGAAGGCCCCGGCCATGGACGTACGGACCTGCGCCCATCTGCCCATCGTACCCGTGCTACCTCGCATCGCGGCGTGCGCGAAGGGCCTCGTAAACGTCTTGTCACCAGCGCCTCCCCCACGAGTCCTCTCCGTGTGACGGGAGGCTATACTCATCCTGTCATAGTATGTAGATACGGCGTTCTGAGGAGGAACCATGCTTGACCAAAGAATCACCGATCTTCTCAACGAGCAGGTTGCAAAGGAATTCTATTCGGCCTATCTGTATCTGGCGTTCTCGGATCATTACGAGGAGGCTGGTTTGAAGGGATATGCGCATTGGTATGAGATCCAAGCGCAAGAGGAGCGCGATCACGCCTTGCTCATACGTCGATACCTCCATGATGCGGGATGTACCGTGACCCTTGGAACCCTCGCTGCCCCAGACGTGCAGTTCGTGGACAACCTTGCACCACTCCAGGCAGGCTACGATCACGAACTCTACATCACCGCGTCAATCAACGATATATATGCGACGGCAGTCGAGTTGCATGATTTCAGAACGATGCAGTTCCTCGATTGGTTCGTAGGGGAACAGGCGGAGGAGGAGATGAACGCCTCCAAGCTGATCAGCGACATGAAGCTCTTCGGCGACTCCCGTGGGCTGTACGAGTTGGACCGCGAGTACTCGGCGCGTGCCTATGCTGCCCCGTCGATCATGGTTGCGCCGTAGCCCGCGTCGTCGCACCCTCTATCCACCCCTCCATCTCACGTTGCAGGATGTCGGTCAGAACCGATATGTGCTCATGGCTCGCGTTGAGTGCAGGCACATAGGTGAAACGTGCATCGCAACCTGCGAGACGCTTCCATGTGTCCCGTTGCTCGACACCGCAATCGATCAGGGTCTCGAGGCAATCGGTGGCGAACACGGGGCTCACCACGGCGACGTCGCAGGCACCTTGTGCAGCCCATCTCTCAAGTATCGAGGAGGTGGAAGGCGTGAGCCAATCTCGTTTGTCGAAGCGACATTGGTAGGAGACGCGCCAATCGTCTGTGGCGATGCCCAGACGCTGCGCGACCGCTGCCGCCGTAGCCCTGGTCTGCCGCTCATACGGGTCACCGTTCTCGACATCCTCCCTCAAGGTGCCATGGTACGAGAACAGCAACTTACCTCCAGGCCGATACGTCCACGCCTGCCGGATACTGTGGGCGAGCGCGTCGAGGTAACCCGGATGATCGTGGTAATCGGTGACGAGACGCGTCTCGGGAACTCGCTTACGCACCATGAGCTGCGAGGCGACCTCCTCGATGATCGAGCCTGTCATCGCGCTCGAATACTGTGGGAACAACGGCAGGACCACGATCCTCGTACATCCTGCGTGCTCGAATTCGCCCAGCGCATCCGCGATCGATGGATTCCCATAGCGCATGGCCGAGATGACGTGCACGTTGGATATCCCACGGCGCAGCAGTTCATCGTGAATCCTCGCTGCCTGCTGAAGCGAGACGATACGATACGGCGAGCCGTCCGCGGTCCATATCATCCGATATCGCGCCGCCGAACGCCGCGGACGCGTTCGTAGGATGATGCCATGTAGGATGGGGAGCCATCGCCAGCGCGGCAGATCGACCACCCGACGGTCCGAGAGGAACTGGGCGAGGTAGCGGCGCGTCGCCGCCGGCGTGGGCTCATCGGGAGTACCGGTGTTCACGAGCAGGACGGCTACTGGTGATGTCTCAAACAAGATGGGTGCTCCTCGTGGTCGATGGTTGCCGGCAATCGGTTTCGAACACCGCCTGGCATGGTGACATGCCGATTCCAGGTAGCGGCATGTCACAACTCCTGGTTCTCCTCGACACGCTGCGCCTCGAGGAGCAGCCGTTCAAGTGACCTTGAAAACGTCTCACGATCGTCGTCGGTGAACACCGACGGCCCCCTCGTCCGGCCGCCTTGCCGTCGGATCTTCTTTTCGACGTGGCGCATCTCCAGCGCCATGTCTATGGTTGAGCGCGTATAGGGAAGCCCGCGAACACCCAGGGCGCTCGCTCCCCTCCCCAATGCCATGGCGGCTAGGCCTATGTCCTGCGTGACGACGATGTCATTCGAGGAGAGACGCTCCACGATGGCGAAATCGGCCGAGTCTGCTCCCACGCTCACGGTAAGCGTGTCCACCCAGAACCCCTCCTTCTCATCCCGAGGGTCCTTCTTGCGGATATGACGGGATAGGTTTTGCGTTGAGTTTCCGGCAATCACCACCGGTACGTTATGGGCGCGGGCGATGTCAAGCGATTCGCTGATCACCGGACACGCGTCCGCGTCTATGTAGATGATGGGTTCCATATGACAAGTGTAGCAGGTGTGACCGTCATCATCGCATCGACAGGGGCTCTGTCGGGGACGAACCGCATTTGACGCGGAAGGTAAGATGTAGGCTTTGGAAGTATCCCCTTCTCAGCATGATGGTATATCGGGAAGGTATATCATGAGGATCTTGCATACCCCTGCGATCCATCGACTTGACCGCAGGGGTAAGGGAGCCGAGGCCCGTCGCACAGGCGCATCCATCTCCGCCTGTGCCATTGGACCTTCTCGATCGGGGGAGGCATCTGCGCATGTCGTGTCATGACCACACCGATGGCATCAAGCACATCCGGACCATCGGCATCGCGCTTCCCGGCGAGCGCGACACCCCATGGAAGCTCTACGACCACCTCATTGGAAAGATCCCCGAGGACATCGAGGTCAAGGATTGCTGCCTGGGAACGCATTTGTCGTGCCTTGAGGCGGAATGCGGCATGGGGGTGAGCTTCACCACGAGCGGTGGCGCACCACGGCTGTTCACGGGCGATGTCGTTGGCATGAAGTTGCGCGACGTCGCGAAGCTTGCCAAATCCTGGAGTTTCATCGAAGCGACGATGGGTGTGGCAGCACTCAACGCCTACTACGCGCAGGCGGGGCGACTCGACGCGCTCGGCGCGATCTGGGAGGAATACGCTCTGGCGGCTGACGGCAAACCTCATAGGTCAGATATCTTCGAGATCTACCGCGACCGCGTCGCGAATAAGAGCGTGACGGTCGTTGGCCATTTTCCGCACGTCGACCGACTCGCAGAGGTGGCAAGCGGGCTCACCGTGCTCGAACGCAACTGCACCGATCCCCTGGATGTGCCCGACCCTGCGTGCGAGTACATCCTTCCTGGCCAGGACTACGTCTTCATCACCGGTGTCACGATCATCAACAAGACCGCCCCACGTCTTCTCGACCTTGCCGAAAACGCCCACACGGTGATGCTGGGTCCGAGCGTCGTACCGAGTGAGATCCTCTTCTCCTGGGGAGTCGACACCATCGCCGGCAGCAGCGTGGTTGACCCGGAGAGGACGCGTCGCTGCGTCGAGCAGGGTGCGGGGATGATGTTTGGACAAGGGGTGCGGATGTTCAGGTTGGAGCGACCCGAATCGTAGCGCCGCACCACCGGCCCCTGCCACCATGGCAAGGCATCACGCAGAAAGGTGGACCGGCCACACCTCGAGGGATGTAGCCGGTCCACCTTGTCCATCCTCACCTTGCCTTGTGCCCAGGTAAATCTCGCCCACGGTAAGCCGAGTCGTGGCAGGGCGAGAAAGGGCTTGCTACAGGGCGCAGGCGTACTCCTTCGTATCGTCATCCGAGGCTTTCGCTGCGGTATCCATGACCGTCACGTGGGTGGTCTTGGTAACCGGGCTGGTATCGGGAGCGTCAACCTTCTTCGTGACCTCATCCTTGTGGATCTGAGCCCAGGTCTTGGTCGAAAGGCCCCACAGGTCGATGAAGCCCTTGGCGCTATCCCGATCGAACGTATCGCCATCCCCATATGTCGCCAGACTCTGGCTGTAGAGGGCGTTCGTGCTCTTCCGCCCCACCACCACGCACGAACCGGCGTGGAACCGCATCTTGATCTGGCCCGAGAGACCTTTCTGTGAAACGGCATTGAACGCATCGAGCGCCTCTTTGAGCTGTGAGTACCACAGCCCGTTGTAGACGAGTTCAGCCCACTTGTGCTCCATCTCGAGCTTTTGATGGAGGAGGGCGGCATCCAAGCACATGTCCTCGATCGCCTTGTGGGCCTCGATGAGAACCGTGGCGGCGGGAACCTCGTATATCTCCCTTGATTTGAGGCCGACGAGACGATTCTCGATGATGTCAATCCTGCCGACGCCATGGGTGCCGGCGATGAGGTTGAGCTCCTCGATGATGCTCAGAAAACTCATCGGCTTTCCCTCGATGGCGCTGGGAAGACCGTTCTCGAAGCTGATCGTGACGTACTGGGGCTCGCTTGGGGTCTCGCCAATGCCATTGGTCATCTTGTACACATCTGCAGGGGGCTCCTGCCAAGCGTCCTCGAGCACGCCGCACTCGATGGCCCTTCCCCACAGGTTGTCATCGATGGAATAGGGTGACTTCCTCGTGGCATCGACGGGGATGCCGTGCGACTCGGCAAAGGCGATCTCCTCGGGCCGTGTGTGGAGCTCCCACTCTCTCACCGGTGCCAGCACCTTGATATCAGGGTCGAGTGCATGGACGCCAACCTCGAACCTCACCTGGTCGTTGCCCTTTCCAGTGCAACCATGGGCGACATACTCCGCACCATACTGGTGAGCAACCTGCACGAGCTTCTTGGCGATGACGGGCCGTGAGAGGGCGGAGAGCAGAGGGTACTTGTTCTCATACATCGCGTTGGCGGCGATCGCCTTGCTGAGGAACTCATTGACGAACTCCTCCCTCACATCGGCGACAAGCGACTCGATCGCGCCGATCTTGAGTGCCTTCGCCTTGATGACGTCGAGGTCCTCGGCCTCCTGGCCAAGGTCGCAGACGAGGGTGATGACGTCGAGGTCGTGGGTTTCCTTGAGCCATTGGATGCAGCACGAGGTATCGAGTCCGCCGGAATAGGCAAGTACGACTTTAGCCTTAGCCATGGTGGTTCTCCTTAAGGTGTTCGGCCGCCAACGCGTGCCGAGAAGGTTTTGATTACCTGGAGCAGGGGGTTCCGGTGGAATCCTGACATCCCGCCGCACCGCGATTGCTGGGGGGGGGCGATGCCAAGAAATCCATGGACAGACCCCAGGGATTACGTCTCATCCTGGAATCGATCCGATTTGATTCGTGGTCGGTGGCTACTTTCTACCCGAGAGAAGTCAACCCCGACCTAGATTCGGAAGGAATCCGCGGGAGAGGAGAATCGCACCATGCTCGTAGCAATGGCACGCAGAGAAGTACGGCGTCGGTTGGCATGCAGGGAGATCGCGGCGGTTGTGACCGAGCTCCTGTCTTGCGCGCATGCCATCAAATGTACCTCGCCTTAATCGATATGGTCACCACGCCTGTGCGTATGCAACCGATTCAAAGTAATGACAATCTATCGCATCGGAGCCCTAAGTCAATCGAAGCATCCGCCAACGGTGATGAGAACCGGTCAAACTCTCGTTTTCATGGATAACGTGACATCGCTATGCACATACTCGCGTGAACGGTACCAGTGGCTGCCTTCGCTCTCTGGACGCGAGACCATCGGTGGCTGCGGTCACGCGTCCATGTGCGCCCTCTCGATCACGAGAGCTAGAACCCGAAGAGAAGGTCCATGTCGACGGTGCCATCGATTCCCGGCATGGTGCCCGAGTCCGAGTACTGCCATATCGTGAACGTAAAGGGAAACGACGGCTGCTCGTTGTATTCTGCTAACCAGATCCCGTACTGATAGAGGTCGGCGAGGTAGATATTACTGATGAGCCACGACGAGTTCCCGTAGATCATCGGCGTATATCCCGCATCCTGTATCGTGTCGCAGAAGGCGATGGCGATCTGCGTTTTCTCGGCGGCGGTGAGACTCGTGGTACGACCTCCGGAGACATCTTCCAGATCGAAGACGATGGGATAGGTTATCGAATAGCCATCGATGCATGACAATGCGAACTTCGCCTCGGTGATCGCCTCGTCGGTGGTCGTGGCTTGCGAGAAATAGTAGACGCCTATGGGTATTCCCACTCGATTGGCCTCTGAGGCGTTGCGTTGAAACGTATCGTCCTCGTTGGTGCCTCCCGCGGTGGAACCGCTGTATCCAACCCGTACCATCGCGAAGTCGATCTGCCCTACAAGCTGATTCCAATCGACGGTGCCTTGGTGCGTGGAGACGTCGATACCGAGCAGGGCCGTATTGCCCTGGGAATCGGTGTAGTGCTTGACCCCATCGACGGTTGAAAGGTATGACCAGTCATAGGTGTTCACCGGAACGCTGCTGAGGGACGACGTGTCGTCACCCGATGTGTCTGTCGACGCATCGTCTGATGTCGAATCGGCACAGCTTCTCAGAACCATCACCATGATGAACGCGATCACCATGATACCTGCGATGAGGAACCCAGAACGCCTCGTCATCCATTGATCCAATCATCTGCGGATAACCCCATCCAGTCCATGGGACGGTGCGATTATCTCAGAATGTCTGTTGACTCCAGGATATGCTTCTCATGCATCGTGCAGGGACGACATGCATCTTCACGATACGGCTCGTCTTCCGCATCCACACCCTCAGACGACCGCGCTCATGTGAATGGGCCGCCCACTACCGTCATATGCAAGCTGGCGTCGTCGGTTTCCTCCAATTCGCATTCGATGCATGCACCATTGTCCACATGATACTCGAAGTAGCTTCGCGATCCCTCAAGGGCATCCAACACCGCCATGATGGTTCCACCATGCACGACCAACGCCAGTGCTCGCACCGCAGGTCCCTGTGCTCTCGCAATACGGGTAAAGGCCTCGACGGACCGTTGCGTGAAGCCATCGATACCCTCGCCGCCGGGGATGGGAGCCTTGCACCTTCCATCCACCCACATGCGGTACGCCGTGTCGTCGTGCATCTCGTCTGCGCTTCTGCCTTCGAAGATGCCGAAGTCGCATTCTCGGAGCCCTTCGTCCACTTGCGGGGAAATCCCGGGAAACAGGATCTCGGCCGTCTGGCGGCACCGAAGGAGCGGGCTCGTGACGACGGCGTCCACCTGGGAGAATCGCCGGGCGTTCACGTGGGCCATCGACCTGATGAGATCGATCCCCACAGCGCTCAAGCCCTCATCGGTACGACCGATGTAACGCCCCTCGGCATTGCCGGGGGTCTGCCCGTGTCTGATGAGATAGACCTTCATCTACGCCACGCCCAGACCACATGCGATGAGGACGGCGAGGATGCTCAGGGCTTCGGACACCTGAAGGAAGAACCCAGCGGTATCCCCCGTCACCCCGCCCAAGACGCGATACGCGAAGACGCGGTAGGCGAGGACCCATAGGGCGTTCATCAGCAGCACGCATGCGGCGGCGGGGACGTCTGCCTCCAACATCAGCACCATCACCACCGCAAACAACCCGATGGTGATGGTGTAAGAGGCCCTCCTGTGAAGGCTGTTGGTCATGGAGAAGAGCATCCCGCCTCCCCGGGCGTTCTTGTAGGACATGGCGCACCATACCGACAACGTGCGCGAGAGGACGAACGCGAGCGAGAGCACCACGATCAGAGACCAGTTCCCACGTAGATAGAGTTCGTCCAACATCCCACATGAAAGGAGGAGGTACATCGCGCAGTAGATGACCGCGAAGGCGCCCGTGTCGGAATCGTGCATGATCTCGAGCTTGCGTTCACGGCTCTGATGCGAAGCGAGCGCATCGACCGTGTCACAGAACCCATCGAGGTGGATTCCCCCGGAGATGATGCAGGGCAGTGCCATCTCCCCCACGGCAAACAGGAAGGCATGGATACCGAGGGTGACACAGAGCCAGTACCACCCGCACGAGAGGACTGCGATGACGATGCCCACCACCGGGAAGAACGCGAGCGAGTGCCGCGTGTTCTCCTCGGTCCACTCGAATACCGGCACGGGTATGATGGAGTAGGTGGAAAGGGCGACGCAGAGAGCTTTGAGAATCGCCATGAACCTTACCTCTCCGTCCGTGGGAGCGAGCCCTTGAGGAGCGTCGGGACACCGTCATGGACGCGCACGACCGTGTCGGCCGTCTCGACGAGTGCCGCGTTCAACACCGACAGGACCTCGATGTAGGTGCGCGTAGGTGCATCGTATCCATCCTCGACACCCACGTCGCCGATGGCGACGGTCACCAGATGGGCGACGGACCGGTTCAGGTCCGCGACGCGCGAGAGTACCTGTTCGACGCTCTCCCCCACCAGTCCGGCCACGGGACCATCCTCCTCGAAGAAGCAGTTGGCCGCGAGGTTCGAGACATCCTCGAGCAGGACCGTATCGTGTGGTGACATCTCCCTGGATCCGCGTGCGAGCAGGGGATCCTCGTGGGTTATGAATCCCATCCCCGCCCGTTGTGCGATATGCTTCTCGACACGGAGCACATCTCTCTCGTCGAAGGGAATCAACGTGGCGACATAATGCACGTCCCCTTTGCATGATTCCCCGAAAGCCTCATCGACAGCACCGTTGAGCTGAACGGCGAGCCTCTCGGCAAACGCGCTTTTTCCCGAGCTGTTGGGCCCAATGACTAGATACATGCAATGTCCCTATCATATGCCTCGACGGATATGTCGTTGAAGTTGGCTGCGTGAGCGTAAACCGCATAGGACATGTCGAGCAAGGGCATCATGGCGATGGCTCCGCACCCCTCCCCCAGGTGCATGCCAGCTTCGATGACGGGATGCAACGAGAGTTCCTCGGCGATCATCTTGGCGGCAGGCTCGGCGCTCATGTGGGAGGGGACCAGGTAGTCATGGACAAGCGGCGCCAACCTACATGCCGCCAACGCGGCGACGCTCGAGATCACACCATCGATCAGCACGGGAACGTGGCATGCGGCAGCACCGAGGAACGTCCCACAGATGGCGGCGATATCGAACCCCCCCACCTTGGCGAGCACGTCGATGGGGTCATCGGCGTCGGGTTCGTTCAAAGCGATCGCGGTCTCGATCGCGGCGATCTTCCGAACGAGACCCTCGTCGGATAGACCCGACCCCTTCCCCGTGAGCACGTGAGGGTCACAGCCGAGCAGGACGCTCGCCACCGCCGCCGTGCTCGTAGTGTTGCCGATGCCAGCCTCGCCGGTCGCAATGAGGTTGTAGCCCTCGGCAACACGCCGACGCACGCAATCGATACCCACGCCAATCGCATGGACCGCATCGTCGTACCCCATCGCAGGACCCGTCGTCATATCCCTCGTGCCGCACATGGTCTTGCACGTCTCGACGCCCTCGACGGTATCGACCATACCCACATCGACGAGAAAGACATCCGCCGACACGCAATCCGCCATGACGCATACGCTCGACGCATGCCGATGCACGCTCTGCGCGATCGCAGTGGTGACCTCCTGCCCGCTCTGGGCAACCCCTTGTGCGACTACACCGTTGTCGGCGCAGTAGAGCATCAGGCATTTCTTCGAGATGTCCATGCGAGGTGTACGCTGCATGGCAGCGATGCGTGCGAGCTCCGGCTCAAGCTGACCGAGAGATCCGATGGGTTTCGCAACGTTGTTGAAGCGGTCCATACAAGCTTGGTACGCATCATGGTCGGCTGGTTCGATCTCACTGACGATGTCCAACATGTGCCTCATTCTCCTAACAGGGTCGATGGGTGGACAGGGGCCATGGACGGTCCGGTAGCATGCTCTACCGGCGCCGTTGCCCAGTGGGTGCGGGAGAGGTCACGTGGGGATGCCCGACGGAAGAAAGCCCTCCTCCTCAAGCCAGAGCATCGATCCCTGCGCATGGGCGGTCTCTATGGTGAATCGAGCTTCGGGGCAGGCGTCGATGGAAACCCTGAGCAGTTCGCGCATCGGGAGCACACCTGCGTCAAGGGAATCGTGGAGGTCGTTGTCACCATCGTTGTTGTGGATATGGAGATGGGCGAGGTACGGTTGCGTCGCGTCAATCCACTCCCTCCATGGCACGTTCGAGACGCGCGTGTTCGCATGACCGACATCAAGGCAGATACGCAGACGTGGGTCGGCGACCCTCTCCACCAGCTCGCAGATCATATCCGGGGCGTCTTCCATGACGTTCTCCATGCATATGAGGATGTCGGCGGGCTTGTCTGCAAGGAAGTCCCGCCAAAACGCCGTCGCCTGATTGAGATACCATTGAGGATAATAGATGATGGGGATGAACCCGGTGTGGACGATAAGACGTTTGATGCCCCAAGTCGTGGCAAGCGACAGCGCCTGTTCATAGCGTCTCCTCGTCAAATCGCGTACGAGGGGGTCGATGGCCGCCGGGGAAAGCTCGTTGAATGGCATATGGAAACTGAAGCGCCGAACGCCTTGCATCTTGGCACGCACGGCTGGTCCGGTCTGGGCGAACCGGTCCATGTTCGCGGCGGTGCAAAAATCAGCAATCTCCAAACCGATGCCGTATGCACGGGCAAGGGCATCGCAGTCATCCGCAATGGTTGAGATGTAGAGTCTATCGGTAAGGTCATACGTATCTGGAAGCATCAGGTTCCCATCTGCGAGATATGGGACTGCAAAGCCATCGGCATTATAAAGCCGGGCGCCCACATGGCATACCCGAGACTCCCGACAATTCCCCTCGGTGTCCTGCGGTCGGTCTGGAACGTGGCAAGCCAACGCGTGCACGTGGAACGCTCAGGTGTTGGAATCGATGAGTTGGTACAATCCCTCCCTCGAGGTGACACCCAACTTGCGGTAGATGTTCTTGATATGCGTTCGGGCGGTGTTATCGGAGATCAGCAAGGTGTCGGCGATGAACCGCGATGTGTGCCCCCGCCCCAGATAGCGCAGTATCTCGGTCTCACGAGGGGAGAGGCTATAGGAACCGGCCACCTCATCGCTTCGCTCCGCCAAGCTCTTCTCGGGGGCAGGAAGGTTCTCCGTGGCGTCCTTGCCCTCAACCGAGAGCCATGCGATGAGGTTGGGCGAGACGGCGAGATAGGCGAAGTAGAGGACCGAGACCACCACGAGAACGGTCATGGTGTTGTTGGCGATCCATGGGATGAGATTCACGCAGGCAAGCCCCAACAGCGAGATCCCGACGAAAAGGCCGTACGACAGGGAGGTGATGAAACCGACGGAGAACTCGGCGGCGTGCGCGATGGCGGCTATGGCCGCAAGTGAGAGGATACCCACGATGCCGTAGAGGATGAAGATCCCCATGGTTGTCCACATGCCAAACGATTCGAGCCCCTGAAGGTAACTCACGCACAAGGCGACGATGGCGACGCAGGGAAGGAAGACCTGGTAGATGAAGGGAAGCATGGGTCGATCGAAGCGAAGGAAGAAGAAGGGCACGATGCAGCCACCTGCGACGAGGAATCCGGCGCATTGCACCGAATAGGACAGGACGATCTCATTGCGCCATGCGCCCATGACGAATGCATATATCAGAAGTCCAAGAAGCGGCGAGAACGCCACGCTTCCCATATTCTTGAAGATGGGCCAGGTCCCCTCAAACGACGGCTCATCACGGCCGTCGAACTCAAGCGCCCCACAACCGAGGGGAATCGCCAGACTGACCACGACCAGAACCCCAAAGACCGGTGCGCACCATGCAAGGTCCATGGTGTCCAACAACCAGTTTATGACCGCACACAGGCTCATCGAGATGGCCACATTGAGCAAGGCGCTCTTGAGGTCGAGGCGCGCGTAGAGGTTCAACCAGATAAGACACGTGAAGAAGGAGCCGACCCCCGTGGCGATGCCACCGAGAACAACGGGTGCCAGCGAAGATGCGATGCGACCGTAGGCCAACAAGAGGAAGACGACCATGCCAGCTACCTCCGTGAGCAAACCTCCAAGAACGAACCTCCTGTGCTGCAGCAGGCTCAGACTGGAGTTCCAGGCGATGAAGACGATACTTGTCGCAAGGCCGGCGGCAAGTGACCAGGCCGCGAAGTCCCCGATGAAGGTCCCGCTATAGGACAGCCTCTGAAACGGCGTAATGGTCGAAGACGAGATCATCAGAGTCGCCAACATCGCAGCAAGACCCCAAAGACGAGGGTCGAACCGCGTGGAGCCCCTCCGGATACCCGTGCTCCCCACTTCCCTTGCATCCTTGACCACATCATCCCCAATTCGGTATCAGGAGCATGTTGAACTCCCCGACTATGGACCGGACGTACATGACAAGACGAATCCCCCATTATGTTGAGGGGGATTTTCCATTGAGAGAAGAGAATACCGCACTCTGGTGATGTACAAGGCTCTCGTTTCTCCATAAAGTCGCTTGCATGACCCCACCTGGTAAATCCAATCCATCGCCATATGGGGTACGGAAACCGACGTAAGGAGAAGAGACATGGGAATCGGTACTGGGATGAATCGTCGCTCGTTTCTAAAGGGGGCAGCGCTCGCCGCAAGCGCAGCGGCTGCCACCGGGCTCGTCGGATGCTCATCGAGCACCTCGAGCACGGACTCGTCTTCAAGCACCACGACTTCCGCCAGGCCCACGGGGTATATGTGCGATGAGGATTGGCTGGGTACCGCACCCTCGATCGCGAGCTCCGACATCGCGAGCACCCACACGGTGGACGTCGTGGTCGTAGGAGGGGGGCATGCCGGCACGCAGGCCGCACTCGCCGCTGCCCAGGCGGGGGCGACGGTCGCCGTGATCGAGAAGCACGCCGATGGCAGCATCACGTATCGAGGCGACGATATCTGCTCGTACAACTCGGCACAGCTGCAAAAATGGGGGTTCGGACCGTACAACCTCGAGGATATCGTGAACGAGTATGTCCGCCGCGCGAACGGCCGCTGCGATACCGACGTCATCCACACGTTCGTCTACAACTCCGGCGAGATGATGGATAATCTCGTCTCCATCACCCCAAGCACCTCGAACCTCTTCGATTACGAGGGGGGCCAGTGCATCGTGCAGATTGGCTACGACAAGCCGAACGGCTCCTACTATCCCGTCGAGTCGGAGGGGTACTATATGTGGGCCTCGACCCTGCAGACCATCGGGACGCAGAACGCCAACCCGGTGGGCAAGGCGGGGCTTACCGCAGTCACCCGCCTCACCGAGATCGAGACCTATGCCCGTGATGCCGCAGAGGGGCTGGGTGCCACGTGGTATTGCGAGCAGGATGCACAGGTGCTCACTCAGGATGCCGGCGGGGCGGTGACGGGCGTCATCTCCAAGGCCGCCGATGGTACGTACGTCAAATTCGAGGCGAACAAGGGCGTCATCCTCTCGACCGGGGACTTTGGTGCCAATGCTGACATGATCTGGGAACTCTGCAGCGAGGTTGCCGAGTATGCCGAGCGCGTTGGGTCCCCTCGCGAGAACGTCACCGGCATGACCGATTGCGTCGGCGCCGGTCAGAAGCTGGGATGCTGGGCGGGCGGCATGATAGAGACGCATCCCCGTCCTATCGCCGTGAACACCCCCAGTCTCTCCTTCGGCCCCTGGGGCACTACCCCGTGCCTGTGGCTCAACAGCCAAGGCAACCGCTATATGAACGAGGCGATGGCGGGGCTCGCACTTGTCCAGGCACTTCACCAGCCCATGGCTGACCTCGAGTCCTCGGCGAACTTCGCGATCATGGATTCCAACTACATGCAGTCCATCCAGGGTGCCGGTCTCGACCACGGTGCACCAAACTGGGGCTTTGCCGAAGGCATGGAGATTTTCAAGAGCGACATGGCTGCCCTCGACGTGTCGAAGGGTTCAGGGGATGTGACGGGGCTTGAGATCGCCAGCACGGCCCTGAAGATGAAGTCGACGGTCTACGTGGGTAGCACGGTGGCCGAGGCCCTCACCAACGCCGGCATCACCGGTACCGCCCAAACCGCCGCGCTCGCATCGGTCAAACGCTACAACGAGCTGTGTGCCGTCCAGGACGATACGGATTACTGCAAGAACCCCAACCTGATGGTCCCCGTCCAGACGGCTCCGTTCTACATATCCCTCCAATCAACGTCGAAACTCTACAACTGCGGGTTGAACACCATCACCGGGCTCATCGTGGACGGCGACATGCGCGTTCTCAACATGGATCGATCCGAGGCGATATCGGGTCTGTACGCAGCGGGCAACTGCATGGGACAGCGGTATGGCAATGCGTATAACTGCCCCTCAGCCGGCAACAACATGGGTAACGCCATGACGACTGGACGCGTCGCGGGAAAGCGTTGCGCGGCCCTGTGATGATGCACTCCCCGCTCGCACAAGCGTAGCGCGCGATTCCATACCGTCTGCAACACTGATCGGGATGGAGGCCCATTCATACCCATGGGCCTCCATCCCGTTTCGAAGCATCGCGACAAGGGAGGGAGACTTCATGTCAGACGACACGTTGAGCGAAGCTGAACGGGAACTCGTCGAACTGTATGGTGAGAAAACGGCCGAAGCCTATGCCAAGGGAGAGCTGAGACAGGCTGACCATCACGCAGATAACATCCTGCGGTATGCACCAAATGACCTGTATGCAAGATTCATCAAAGGGGCGGTCGTCGGGAGATTCTCGACTCCGGAGGCCCTACACGTCGAAGAGGCCTTTGCATACTGGAAGCCATTGGTCGCCCAAGCGCAAGGCGATGAGAGGATTGCCCTTCTCGAAGCCGTGGCCCCTGCGTTCACCTTGATGACGAACACTCCCCTTGAGTTGGGAATCCGGCGTTGGGACACTTGTCGCGAGGTGGCGGCTACCAGCACGCTCGCGGAGGACCTCACCGCCTATCTCGCGTTGTCGACGAGCCTCGTCGACGATCCTGCGGTGGACGCTTGGATCACGAACCTCTTCTTGGAGAATTATGCGATGTGGGTGGCCCGTGTCATTCCCCCCAGCACACCGATACCTACCCAGACGAACATGCAGACCATCGATTCATTCTATGAGATGGTCCATGCAGCCTATGAGGTCGCGAAGCGGATGCCCGCGCCACTCGATGCACGATGCACAGCGATACGGAGGCGTGCCCTCTCGGTCCTCGCCCGCTTCTCCGCGATAAACCTCGATGCGCGCCATCCCGAGCGAGAGGACTACCTCGCCGCCGAGCAGGCGGCATTCCCCAACGCGGCGACGACGACGTAGACGAGCAGACGTGAGCGAGCTACGTTCACCGAGGCGACCAGAACCATGCATGGCCGATCTGGATGCAATCGAGGATCGAAGACGCAAGGAGACGTCACGTTGGTCATAGGCCGAGAAGGTCGTCTCTCACCGCAGCGAGAACCCTCCGGGCAAACCAAACACGGTTAGCCCCATCGGCCATGTTGCACGAAAGGGTGCAGCTCCCGCGAAACGTACTGACGCTGAGCTGAAACCTATCGGCAGGTTTGTAAGTGCCCGTCATATAGCATCGATCGACCAGAAGCCCGTCGAGGCGGACGCCGTTCTCGTCGATGACGCCCAGATTGGTGTACCCGATTGCGGGGATCGGCGTGACGGCACGTATGATCTTGCGGGAGATGCAGCGCGGGAGGATTGCAGAGACCCACAGGAGAAGCCCCAGCCTCCTTAGCGCATCGGAGTGTCTCGCATCCCACGTCCACATCCCACCAGCGCCGCCGCTGTCATCCTATCCGAGAACCCGACGTCTCCTCAAGCAGACTGATGATCTCTGCACGAGAGTGCACATCGCACTTCTCGTAGATATGGCGCACATGCGTCTTGACCGTTGCCGAGCTGATGACGAGCTTGTCCTGGATGTACCTAGACCCATGGCCTGTCGCCCAATAGATGAATATCTCGGTCTCACGGGGTGAGAGTCCCTGGTGGTTTGCAATAGCCCTGAGATGCTCCTCGACCGACTCTCCCGAACCGACGGAGATACTTTCAAGTTCATGCCGAGTAGGTGCTTCGAAGACCATGAGGGTATCCTCATCCTTGAACATGAAACCCATCACCAGCATAAGGGCGAATATGGAAACGATCGCGAACGCGGCCATATAGGGCAAGAAGAACCAGCCAAGCAGCTGTCCTGCGGCCATCCCTCCCTGCACAGCCATTCGTCCCACGGCAAAGACCAGAAACACCGGCGTCTTAGTGGTACGTGCTAGGTCGGCCAAGAGCATCCAGGTGAGTATCTCGATGGTAACGTTGCAGGCAGTTGCAAGAAGCGAGAGATACGATGCGAATTCCTGTCCAAAGATCACTATGAGCAGAAGCGTCGTCGCCAACAGAGGTAGCGCGACTTTATAGACCGTTCCCAAGCTTGCGTCCTTACCTTGGAAGAATAGCCCCCAGAGCACGAAGACAAGCGTCACCGCGCAAATCGCCAGCGTGGTGGCCCACCAATCAGCACCTCCCTGTGTATTGAGCATGCCGAGGAACACGCGCACTCCTCCATACACGGTCATCACGACGAACAGCCCGATGCCGATGTTCCAAGGGAGGTTCGACACGGGAAATATGCGATAGGGGCGCGAGGACCCTCCGTTGATGAACATGCCCGATCCGAACTCGATCTTCATGGATCGTGGGAAAAGGAGTACTGACCCGATCGGCAATATGACGAGCAAGCACTCATCCACCAGGCCGGGGAGAAACGAAACCCCGATGTAGACAATGTTGGCCGCAAGGAATGAAAGTGCGGTATAGAGCACGATCCTGTGGGGCTCGAGCTTGCTGCACAGCGTTCCCCAGTAAATCACTATCCAGGGCGAAACGATACCAGTGAGTGCACCGCCGACAACCTGCAGAAGCGATAATTCCGAAAAGACAGGCAGGGCGTAGAACGCCGTCCCGAGTGCCATCAGGAAACCGGCTCCAACAAACAGGCGGCGGGAAGCCAGGAGAAGGGAGGTGCGCCGAGAGAACCCTATCATGAGCAGGTAGGTGAGAACGCCGAGAATCATCGAAGCAAGATGGACCCAGAGCAACGTTGGGTTGGTGCTTGCACTCCAGTTCATAGAGGATGTGGTGTTGAATGAAAGATACACCCAGGCCCAATACGTGAAAAGACCAAGGATGACTATGATCCCCTGGCGAGTGCCCTTCATATGTCGTTTGCCATTCTTCCCAATCCCGTCATCCCCCACCCGAGACCTCTTCCTGGTCAGCAGTATACCCTTTTCCAAACTCTCCTGAACATTCTAACGAAACCTCTGTGGATTGTGCATGTGCAAGGTCTTCCGTGGCAGCAAACGACAAGTAGGTGAGTTTCATGCCCATTAACCATATGACGAGAACCGATTATCATGCATTCAATACAAATTTCACAGAAAATAGACCCTTTTAGTCGATACGGATGCCCATCCTCGGCACTTTAAGACGATTCCCGAAGACTTACTTTCTCGTACCTTCAATAGGTCATCGACTGGTATCGAGAACCTCTCAACGATGGCCCGTAAACATAGGGAGCGGTCATCGCGGCTTCGGTACCAGCCACCACCACGGAGAACTAAGCAGAGAAGGGGATCGACCATGTCAGAGGATCGTACAAAGAGCATCTCGCGTCGTTCGTTCATCACCGGAGCCGGTGTTGCCGCAGCCGGTGCTGCAGTGATGGGTCTCGCGGGCTGCTCGGCCCAGAGCACAAATGGCACCACGAATTCCAGCACATCAGATACCGGCACAGGCGAGACCACCATTGGCTATGATGGCGCAGGCGTGATGCCCTGGCTCGAAGCGGAACCGACCATCAGCGACTCCGATATCGAGAGCACCGTTGAGGGCGATGTCATCATATGCGGCCTCGGTGACTCCGGCGTTGCCGCGGCGCGCGCAGCCGCCGAAGCCGGAGCAAAGGTCATTTGCTTCGAGAAGTCCACGGCGATGACTTCTACCGGCAGCGACCTGGCCGTCCTCGGTGGTACGACTCAGGCTAAGTGGGGTCGTGGAGACGGAACGCTTGACGAGTTCGCTATCGTCAACATGCATATGGGCGAAGGTAGCCACCACTCTGACTACGCAATCATCAAACGTTGGGCTGATGAGTCAGGTGCGATGCTCGACTGGTTTATCAAGCCATCGGAGAGCCTCTATGTCGCTTCCGAGAGTTATGAGGATATCCCGACGGAGAGCCAAGCGAACTATATGTATCCGTATTTCTACCCGATGCCCGAGCATTATGATTACACGACCGAGGACCTCCCCTGCTACCCGACCTCCGTCGGCTTCAGCAGCCTGGCCACCGTCATGAAGGACAACCTCCAGGTTGCCATCGACGCAGGAGCCGATATCCATTACACGTGTCCCGTGGTCGATCTCATCATGGAGAATGGTACCTGCATCGGTGTATATGCCAAGAACGCATCAACGGGCAAATACGTCAAAGCTACCGCGAAGAGCGTCGTAGTGACAACGGGTGATTATTCCTCCAACGAGGATATGATGAAGTACTTTGCACCCGAGACCATCGAAAACGGGGTCAAGACCCTGGCCCTCAACGTCGATTCATCAGGAAACTTCTGCAACCTTGGTGATGGCCTGAAGCTGGGTGCTTGGGCAGGTGCTGCAATCGAGGAGTGGCATGCGCCGATGATTCACCACATGGGTGGAGGCGCGGGAGCTGATGGTCGTGGCGTCATCGGCAACAACGGATATCTTTGGTTGAACCTGCTCGGCAAACGCTTCATGAACGAGGATATCCCCGGCCAGCAGCTTGAGAACCAGGTCGAGCGTCAGCCCCAGCGTGTGACCTATCAGTTCTTCGACAGCAGCTGGCCCGAACAGCTTCAGTGGTTCCCCGCAGCTCATGGTATCGCATGCTACTACCAGGATGAAGCACTGCCAAGCTACACCGCCTCCGGCCTTAAGATCAACGTCCGTACCCCTCAGGACATCGAAGACGCGATAAGTGACGGCCGCTGCTTCAAGTCCGACACGATCGAAGGCCTGCTCGCTCAACTCGATGGCATCGATGTCACCACCGCCAAGGCATCCATCGAACACTACAACGAGCTCTGCAAAGCTGGAAAGGATACGGATTTCGGAAAGAAGGCGACGCGCCTGTTCGCATTGGAGAACCCACCATATTATGCCGCCAAGTGTGCCGTGGCTCTGCTGCTCCAATGCTTGGGTGGCTTGGTTTCTGATGCAGACTGCCACGTCTACGACGAAAATGGTGACATCATTTCTGGCCTCTATGTCGCAGGTGCTCCTCAGGGCGGGCGTTTCAACGTTCAGTACCCCATCTCGCTCAAGGGCCTAAGCTGCTCGATGTGCTTCACCTATGGCAAGATCGCCGGCACCAACGCCGCAGGACAGCTGTAACAATTTCATAGATAACGAGGTTCCCTCAAAGAGCCACCTGTTATCTCCAGCGTCACACAGCCGTCCATTCCCTTTATCCGAGATGGTTGCATGCTCCCCCATCGAACTCCCGTGCCCTTACCGAGGGTGCGGGAGTTTTTGGTGCGCCGGGCATGCGCACGTTTCGAATGGGTGAGAGTCCCTGACACGGGTGGTAGCGCCAAGGGCACAGTTGAAAGAAAGGGTGTCCATCGCGAGGTGGAATCTGAAAGGTTGCCTCAATCAGACTTGCCGACATGTGTATTCTGTTGAAGGGGATAGACAGATGGATACGAAGGGCGTCAGCATGGTCTACTGGAGACGGTGGAAGAGGATCCGTGCCAGATCCAAGATGCCACAGAAGCGTGGCGTCGGACGAGACCAAGCGTGGCAGTGGGCCAGCCAGCATCCGCAAATCCTATTCGGACAGCCGGTAGCGGTATATCTTGCCGTTACGAGAGGTAGTCGATGGCCGTCTGCGCATAGAGCGAGACACCCGTGACGAAGGCCTTCTCGTCCACCATGAAATGATCGCTATGCTGAGGGGCCTCGCCGCCTCCACCGAGAATCACGAAGGCACCGGGCACCCTGCTGCTGTACTCGGCAAAGTCCTCCCCAACCATCGTGGGCTTGAAGGGTTTGATCATGCCGGCTCCGATGATCTTCTCCGCGGCAGCACGGACCAGTCTCACCTTCTCGGAGTCGTTTACCAGGACGTCGTGCATCACCTGGTAATCAACCGAGGCCTCGCATCTGAAGGCCCGGCAAGCCTCGCCGGCGATCCTTTTCAGAACCTCTGGCATCTTGCGATGCCTCTCGCGGTCGAAGAGCCTCACCGTCCCCTCGAGGACAGCCTCACCCGAGCAGATGTTGAACCGACTTCCCGAAGTCACCGTGCCCACGTTGACCACCACCGGTGTAAGGGGGTCGATCTCACGACTCACGATCGTCTGCAGGTCCATGACCGTCGAAGCAGCTGCGAGCGTCGCATCATGCCCTAACTGAGGCGTGGCGGCGTGGCAGCTCTTGCCCGTGATGGTTATCTTGTAATAGTCCGCCGCCGCCATGACGGTACCTGCCGAGATGAGGAGGTCACCAACGGGAATCATCGAGAAGATGTGCTGGCCAAAGATGAAGTCGACGTTATCGAGAGCTCCCTTCCCGATCATGTACCGGGAACCATGGCCCGTCTCCTCGGCCGGCTGGAAAAGAAGCCTTACCGTGCCTTTGAGTTGCCCTCGTGCCTCGACCAGGATCTTCGCCGCACCGAGGAGCATGGCGGTGTGGGCGTCATGTCCGCATGCATGCATGACACCCTCGTTTTGCGATTCGAAATCGAGACCGGTCTTTTCGAAAACGCTGAGGGCATCGATGTCTGCCCTCAGCGCGATGGTCTTTCCGGGTTTTGATCCTTGTATCTCTGCGATGACTCCGGTCGGGTCGAGGCGCGTGAATGGGATTCCCATCTTGCTCAACTCGTTTGCGACCACTTCCGAGGTGCGAAACTCCTTGGTGCTTTCCTCGGGGTGCATATGCAGGTCGCGCCTCATGGCGACGACCTTGCTTTGGATCGACAGTGCCTTGGCGCGTACATCGATGTTCGTAGTGGGGGGACGTACTTGAATCGAGGGCTGCGTCCTTCTTTCTTCAACGCAGGATTTCACCAACACAACATCACCATCTCGTGAATCACTAGCCAAATATTCTCTCTGCAAGTTCACTCTAACCACACAATGAACCGATGTCGACGCCATCTCGGCAAGAACCCTCGGTCATGGCGGAGACGGGTGCCTGATCCCGTTGGCAGGCAGATAGGGACGTTTCACCCTGGATTGCACGGGCTTCCCGCCGATGGGAGGTGGTAGTGGCTACACCAAACCCATGAACAGCATTGCGAGCACATACCCCATCAGTCCACAACCTGGGAAGGTGAGCACCCAGGCATAGACCATGTTCTTGGCAGCCCCCCAGTTCACCGCGGTACGCCGCTTGGCAGTGCCCACGCCCACGATAGCCATCGTCTTGGTGTGGGTGGTGGAGATGGGAAGACCGGTGAGATTTGAGAAGAGGATACAGACGCTCGCGGCGGTGGTGGCGGAGAAACCTTGCCATTTCTCCAACTTGACCATGTTCATCCCCACGCTCTTGATGATCTTCTTGCCACCGATGGCCGTGCCCAGGCAGATCGATGCCGAGCACATGATGAGGATCCACAAGGGGAAGTCCGGCAAGGTATCCGGGCTGCTTCCCAGGGCCAGGACGATGCCGAGCACGCAGATGCTCATGAACTTCTGCCCATCTTGCGCACCGTGGAGAAATGCGAGGACCGCAGCGGCTATATCCTGGAGTTTTCCGAATACACGTTCCGCTTTATGGCGCTCGATGTTCTCACAGGCGGCACCGAGCAGTTTCGTGAAGAGCCAGCCGAGAAAGAATCCTGCGCCGGAAGCTACGATAAGACCCCAGATTACCTTGATCCACTCGGAGCCATTGACACCGGCGACACCGCCCTGCAGGGCGATGGCGGCACCGGTGATGCCGGCGACCAGGGCATGTGACTGACTTGATGGGATACCGAAGAGCCAGGTGCCAGCTCCCCAGATGATGATTGCGACCATAGCGGCAGCGAGAGCGATGAGCGCCATGGAGTTGTTCCCGCCAAAGTTCACCATCTTGAAGATGGTCTCCGCCACTGCGCTTGAAATGGTTGTCGAGAGCAGGATACCAAAGAAGTTACAGATGGCAGCCATGATGATCGCATGCGTTGGAGTCATCGAGCGTGTCGCCACGCAGGTTGCGATGGCGTTTGATGCATCATGAGCGCCGTTCATGAAAAGCGTGCCGATACTCAACAAGATAATGGTAAGCAATGCGGGATTTGACAGGATCTCCGGCAACACCGTCGTAAGACTCAGGTCAAGCATACAATCCTCTCGAAGGCTATCGCTACCGTGCAATAAGACACCGAGCAATCCGAAGAGTGCACTGAACTATGAGATCCTCTTGTTACAAGCCGTTGCAAGTATAAAACATGTAACAAAGATTTTACTCTAATCACCAAGGGTCCAACTCCATGTGCACGTCCCCAACCGTGAACGAGCACAGGACGGTATCGCCGAGCCATCGTCGAGGTACAGGTTCCTCTCTTGCACCATCCGATCTCTATTCACGCTCGCAGGGGACTTCGTCGCAGGGTTCATCGGGTGCATGCCCTTGGCGTGCGTCACCCATATTTCCGGGGCACCAGGCACTAATCGAGCAGATAACTTGTCATCGAAAGGGAGCCCAGGGTGCAGGAATCGTTGAAGACGGAGACATGGTCCCTCTCATCGGAGGCCCCTAGGACGTAGAGCAGCGGGGCAAAATGATCCAGGCTGGTAAACGAAAGCGCCGACGATGGACCAGCCTGCTCGAAACGAATCACATTCTCGTGATTTCGGCTGAGCACGTTGTCCTTGATGTAGTTGTCAAACTCCTCCGACCAAGGATATCCCCCGTCCATGTCCCAGTTAATTCTGGAAAGATTGTGGACGATGTTCCCGCTCCCCAGGATCAAGACGCCTTGCTCGCGGAGCACACGGAGCTTGGCGCCCATCTGATAATGGTCCCAGGCAGAGGCGTGGGTGTCCACACTGAGCTGAAACACGGGGATATCCGCCTTTGGATAGATACTCCGAAGGACGGTCCAGGTTCCGTGGTCAAACCCCCAGGTATCGTCTATCGCGACCTTGTCTCCGATGAGTTCCCGTGTCGCATGGGCAAAGTCCGGCGCGCCCGGAGCCTTGTAAACCACCTGATACAACTCCTCGGGAAAACCATACATGTCATAGATCATCCTTGGATTCGAGGAGTCCATGACCCTGGTACCCGACGTAAACCAATGAGCGGAAACGGAGAGGATGGCTTGAGGCCGTGGAAGCCGCGCGGCAAGTCCTTCCCACTGTGTGACGAACCGGTTTCTCTCAATGGCGTTCATGGGGGATCCGTGCCCCACGAACAATACCGGCATCCGCTCCATACGTCCCGCCTTCCCTTCCATCGGTCCACTACGGTTGCGACGATGCCAATTGCGAGGATCTCGCGATCAGGTTCCATCACAGAGGTCGCGAGAGTCCCCTTGAAGTCGTTTAGCCCGCGTAGAGGTACCTCTTTCCAAATTCATCGGCAGGAAGGGGCTTGTTGTAGTAATACCCCTGCGCGTAATCGCATCCGGCATCCTTCAAGGCGGCAACCTGCTCTGAGGTTTCCACGCCCTCTGCAATGCACCTCGCTCCCATGACGCCACAGATGTTGACCATGCTTTCCAGTATGGAGCGGCTGATCTTGTTGGTAACGAAATTGCCGATGATGCTCTTGTCCAGCTTCACCCAATCGAAGAGGATGTCCGATAGCACCATGATGCTTGAGTATTCGGAGCCGAAATCGTCCAGACTTACCCGAAAGCCCTGCTCCTGAAAGCCCTCGACCGCATGCGCGATCGTTTGGCGCTCCATCATACCAAGCGTTTCGGCGATCTCGATCTCGATGTACTCTGCCGGTATATCGTATCTGCTGCGTATGGCCAACGCCGCAGCAAGTGCGGAGTGATCGAGTAACGTCTGGTAAGAGAAGTTGACCGAAATGGGTACCGGCTCCATGCCGTGCTCCCTCCAATCCTGCATGATGCTGAGGGTCTGATCCAAGACGAAGAAGTCGAGCTCGCGTATCACATGCTCTTCCTCCATCTTACCGATGAACTCAGATGGCGAGACGATGCCACGAAGGGGGTCGAGATACCGTACCAGTGCTTCGCCTCCTACCACCTCGTCCGTGGAGAGCTTGGTCTTTGGCTGGATGTAGACGGTATATCGCCCTTCGGATATGGCAAGTCTCAAATCAGTGAAGTACTTTGACTCACGTCGTGCCCCGTCTTTCTTCGTCGCTCGATGACAGGACTGTTTGTTGTGGTCCATGATGCTTCTGGCATGCTCGGCAAGTCTCCTGATCGTAAAATCCCTATCTGCCCATGTGTATCCAAGGCTGAATCGTCGAGGGCTTTGCTTGTCCAGAGCAGATTGAGCCCGAGCGCATGCA
This sequence comes from Coriobacteriia bacterium, assembly GCA_015655215.1. Lineage (GTDB taxonomy): Bacteria > Actinomycetota > Coriobacteriia > Coriobacteriales > RUG033 > JAATFL01. The sequence goes on along the minus strand of JAATFL010000017.1, from coordinate 68,209 downwards.
TCCAGGAAGGCCGCGTGCGTCACGTCCGGATACAGGACGACGAACGAATGGCCGGTTACGCGAAACACTTTCCCACACGAGAATGCAAGTGAGAGCGTTCTAGCCGCAACTATGAGAAGGGTGTTACCGTATTCGAACCCACGTTCACGGTTGATCTGGTCCAATCCGTTGATATCCACGCAGAGCACCCCTACGGACGAGGGCGCGTCGGCATCCGGTGCGTTCAGTTCGTCGTCGTATGCCCTCTGGTCCAAAGCTCCCGTCAAGCTATCGGCCCCGTCCGTATCATCCCCGTGGTTACGACGTCTCTGCTCCAGCAGCATGATGGGAATGGTCACCGAGAGAAGTGCGGTGTCGGCATAATGCTCTCTCGGGTTCTCTACGCACACAAAGCCGAGAACACGCTCCTCCTCCATGACAGGTCCGCAGATGTACCGCCATTCCTCCTCGAGAGACGCAGGGCCGTGGGCCCGTTTCGAAGGCCCGTGCAACAGGATGGGTTGCTTGCTTTCGAGTGCCACCCCCAGGATGGGGAACTCGGCGACCGATACACCCGCAAGCTGCTTCATCAAAGTATGCTTGCCACGGGCTACCCATTCGCCCGTCGCACTCAGCGTGCCGCTCTCTTCTGAAAGTGCGAGTTGATATACACGGTCAGCACCGTAATGCGTGCCCAAGGTCTTCAAAACCCCGATCATCGCGGTTTCATAGCTCTCGGCAGACATCATCTTCACTATGCAGGTGAGGAGAGCTTCCTTTTCATCGGGCATCAGAGGACGCAGTGCCTCCTCCTCATCTGTCACCGTGAGTTCCCGAGCGTCTACCATGTCTGTCAGCCGCTGGCCGTCTTCGGTAAGACCATCAGAGGTCACGACCAAGCCCCGACGGCCATTCCCGTGTTTGTCGCATGCATAGGATGCACGGGTGCACATGCCTTCATAATCGGCCTGATCGCACCGCACCGTCGCAATACCCGAGGTAAAGGTCACATGCTCCGGTATCTTGGAAGTTCTGCACACCCTTTGCACCGTCTCGACCGCATCCTCGAGCTTGGCTCTGACCTGGCGGTCAGATAGCACCTCAGGCCAAAAGACGAGGATCCGGTCCTCACTCAGTTGCCCGACCACGCATTCGTGGTCCAGTAAGATGCGGAAAAGCCGATCGACGGAGAAACGCACCCGCTCGATGCCCTCCTCGCTAAGACTCTCGGAAACCTGCGACATGCCATCCACGCTCACCAGGGCAAGCGAGCACAGCGCATCGGTCTGGATCCTCTCTCGAATCAAACTCGCCACCACGGTCTCCACCGCTGCCGGAGCGTGCAGACGGGAGACGCCATCTCGTCTTGCGTGGCTCGGGAGGGATAGCTCCCAACGCCTCCGGATATCCACGTCACGTCGGATGACGAACGCATAGAGCTCGCGTGTCATCGGCTCCACGATCAGGCTGGCGACACAGGACACCCAGCGTGCGCTGCGATGTGCGGCGCCGCGATGACGATACTCGGCCTCGACCCACGTGGTTCCGGCGGCATACGCTTCAGCCAGTGCCTGTGGCATGAACCGCCTTTGCTTCAACGCATCCTCATCGGAGAGAGCGGCGTAGCCATACTCCCGTGCAAGCGTTGAGTACCTCCCCCCCTCGACATGCTTCAGGTTGGCGGAGGCATTTTTGATGGTATCGGTTGTAAGGTTGACGATCAATAGGTCCATCTCATGGCCAGCCAACGCCTCAAACAGCGTTTCCGCCTGTTGGAACCGCGTCTGTTCGTTAAAGATGGTCGGCATCTTCTCGAATGTACCGATCGCCTTGAGCGGCATGCCGTCCTCGCCATAGAGTGTGTGATACGATGCCCTCGCCCAACCATAGATGCTCGTTTGGAAATAGCGGACGACGAACACGGCGCTATCCTCGGGCTTGCCGGAGAGCAGATCATTCATGAACTGGGCGAACACGGCCTTCGATGCTGGATGCGGTACGTCTGCATCCAGCATCGACTTCGGGATGTCGGAGTAAGCGACCTGCTTGTCATCTGCCTCTTGCCCTTCCAGATTGAATGTGGTGAAGGTCCTCTCCCGGATGTCGACCTCCCAAAGCGTCTGGGACGTCTGATTAAAGGCGATGCGCGTACGCTCACCACTTTCTCGGAGAGTCGACTCCTGTTCCTTCAGTTTGGTCACATCGGTGATGACCGCGGTCATCACCGGATATTCGCTGTCATCGTATGGGATGCGAACCGCCCTCGCATGGAACCATCGAATCTCTTCTTCATAGCTGAGCACGCGGAAGGTGATATCCACGGGCATGTCGTTCTCTGCGCTCTCACGCATCGCCACTTCGAGCACCTTGCTGTCCATGGGAAAGATCCGTGAGAAGATCGCCTCTCCCCCATCGGACAAATCGATGCTGCCCCGCACGAGGGGTGCGGTGACGCCAGGGCTGGCGTACAGGAGTCTGATCTTCGCGCCGATGACGAACAGAACGACGCCCCCATCCATGTACTGCAAAAGCGTCTGAAGTTGTATGGTGTTAGCGGGAGATGCCGGAGCCTCGGGCAGGGAGGATGCACCCACCCGCACGATATGGCAGCGGTTCTTCCCCGCTCGTTTGGCGACATAGAGCGCATTGTCAACCAGTTTATAGAGCGTGCTGAAATCCGCGCCGCCCCCATCGACGATTACCACACCGACGCTGGCGGAGATGTCCAAGCCACCCGCTCCGCCGACGCTCAGCTGCAAGGCGTCCACAACGGACATCGCCCTTTTCCTTATGAGTTCGGTGGTTATCTTACCGGACATGAAGACCATGAATTCGTCGCCACCGAGACGACCTATCACATCGGAGGATCGAAACACCTCGCGTATGGCGGAAACCACATATATCAGTGTCTCATCACCCTGCTGATGGCCTAGCCTATCGTTGATCTCTTTGAAATTATCGAGATCGATCATGTACAGAGCGGAGGTCTCGTTATCTGAGGCCCTTTGCAGAATGTCCGTGATTCGCTTTTCGATCGCCGTGCGATTGAGCGCCTTTGTCAGCGAGTCCATGGAGGCACGTTGTTCGAGCTGCTCGAGTTCTCGCCGATGCCTTTCAATTGCGATGATGGTGATACATGCCTTTATATCCTCGGAAAACGGATATTGCGACAGATGCAAGATGACGTGCGTGCGGAGAGGATCGTCCCCCGTCACCATACGGAATTCGAAGGTATCCTCGCAAACTCCGCTGGAATACAGGGCAAGCAGACGTTCCCGACTCATAAACTCCTGGAAGGACTGCCTGTCCTCCTGGTAGGCATAGGATTGGCCTAAGACATCGGTAAGACGCGTGAACTCCTCGATGGAGAGATCATCCGAATGGGATTTCCACGTCACTCTTCTGCTTTCGATTTTATCCTGTGTGAGATTCGCCTCGAGGTAGAGAACGAAGTCGGAATCGGTATAGGCAAGGGAGCTCAACCATTTTTCGCAGGCAGCATCTTGATCGGTTTTAATGCAAGCAGAGATCAACGCTCTACGCGGAGTTTTGTCGTTATTAAATATCGTATTGGATTCCAGATGGTATAGATGGTATTCGCCATCCGTTCCCTTAAACCGGATATCAGTATCTGCAATGGGACTACCGGATAGGATCTTCTTGTAGAAGACGATGAACGCGTCGTGGTCATCGTTAGCGATAAGGCCAGAATCAATCATATCGTATGGTTGGCTGGAAATCGCATAGAGTAACCCAGGGGGTATCAGATCGTCAAATCTTGGAAATATGCTTTGCAAATAAAAATCATACACCAAATAGTACTTATCACTTTGCCCGCAAACAAGATGATACTCTTCTTCAAAAAAGCGGTAACAGTCCTCCATGGTACGTTTGTCTATCGGATCAGGGATGAAGCCGACCATCACCGGCTCGTTGCCTTCTCCGTAGGCGAATCGACCGTAGCAGTCATGGCTTTTGATTTCCCCGTCCGTATCCGTAACGGAAAAATCAAGCGTGACGTCCCGTTCGCCTGTCTCCGAGGCTTCCAGGACCGCTTGACGCACATCCTCGAACTGATCGACAGATAGTAGATATGCCATCGTGCAATTGTCCTGTCGCTTCAATCCCTCATCGGATTCATGACCGAGCAGTTTCAGGAATTCGTCACTCCACGCAAGAAGGGAGAGCTTCGCGTCCAGCACGATGCAAAACGCAGCAGACGAATCCCGCCATGCTGGTTGCGTTAAAGGAAAGGCTTCGTTGGTCGAGGACTCTCCATGCGGTCTTTTCGTTGGATAAAATCCCAGTTTCACGTAACCCTCCATATGGGGCACAAGTTCTTCCCAACTTGGCACGAGCAGATGTATAGCCTGATCTCCATGGACGAAAAGTGACAAGCGCGCCATACGCTACATTTCTACAATAGCTATATTGTTAACAATATAGCTATTGAACGGTATTTTCAAGAGCATTCCTAATTGATTTTAGCTTATAGGTTCCAAAATGACCTCGATTATTCTAAAAGACAGTTAATTGACGATGGAGAATCGACGAACCGCATGCCTCGCACGATAAGATTTTGCCTCTTCGCTATTCCAAAACCGTTGCTCGCAATCATGGCTTTCCCACATACGCATGCCACCAGCCCTTCGTAGCGGATGCTCGCCCTTTTCGATTATGCGTATGAGGGGCAGGGCGATGGTATTGTCCGGATAAGACCTTCTCCGTCCACGGCCAATCAATCGGGAATCGCGGATCAAAGCCAAACAAATTTACATTTATGGATAAGCAGGTCCCATCCTGTCGGGGTCCCACCGCCATTCCCTCTCATCGCTCACATCGCCCGTGTATGCTCGTTTGGGCGGTCCGTGCGTTCCTGCTTCGGTGGCGGGTAGACGTAGCGGGCTATCGTCGCCGAGAGCCAACCGATGAACCACCCCCCGAAGACGAGCAGTAGGACATGCCCCGTATCCTGAGGATGCAGGGCGCCTATTCCGAAGATGATCGCCCAGACGAGGAAGCATCCGATGCTGTATGTGGTGTATGAGTTGACCTTGAATCGGCGCTGCATGGCACACGCCCCTCTCCTCGACCGCCTGGCCACAGGGCTGCTGTGCATCGACGGGCAGAAGACCTCTGCATCCCCCCATGCTCCCCTCTTGCACGTGCACTGTCAAGCAGCGCTACGTGGCATTCCATCCATGGAGGAAACCTCCCTTCTCCCCTCCCTCGATCAGATGCAGTCCCCACGCTTCTCGTTCTCGGCATCCGGTGTCCCACCTCCGATGGGAGGACATGAGACTCGCCTCAATCGTCTGTACTCAAGGATGGTGAGGACGATCATCACCACATCGAGGACCGTTAGGACGATGAGCATCGGGGAGTGGGTATAGACGAAGCGATGGAGTTGGTAGACGATGAATGCCGTGAACAGGGTGACCGAGAGAGGGTAAGACCAGGATTTGCCCTTCCACAGTAGCGCAAGCACGACAAGCTTCGCCACGCCATGGGAGATGAGGTAGATCATCCCAAACCGCTCGGTATCCAGTGAGAACGTGTCGGCCCATGCGACGAGACGGGTTGCGACGAAATCCGTCGAATCCGTCGCAAGTTCACCACCTGTGAAGAACCCGACCGCATGTTGGATGAGATCGGGAGTGAGGAAGAACAGCGCGATGCCACAGGCAACCTCGCCGATAGCGAAGAACGTCTTCAAGACGAGCATGAAATCGAAACCGGCATGCACCGCCTCGTCAGCTGAGAGTCTTGCGCGACCGTTCAATCTTGGCTCCATCCAACGTCACCATCGAGCGCGACACGACCTCCGCCACCGAGGTGTCTCGAGACGAGTTCATCTGCAATCACGACCATCGCAAGGATGATGAACCCCAGGCCAAACGAAGCGACCACGTCCGTCACCCAATGATACCCAAGATACAGACGACTGGATGCGACTGTGGCTGCTGCCAGGAACGCGAATACGGTCCAACCGCAGAACCGCCCCCTGTCGAAACGGCGAGAGTATACCAGGTAGCCCAGTACCAGCAGGAAGACAAGCATACCGAGCGTGTGACCTGATGGAAACGAGTAATCCGCCTCATAGGGAAGGACCATGTCCGCCAGGGGCGGACGGGGATTCATCAAGACGATCTTCAGCAGCGTCGAGGTCGCCGCGGCGAGGCCCATCGCGGCGATGAGCAAGGTTGGTCGGATGATCTCACGTTTGACGAATGCCCAGACCACCGCGCAGGTGATGACGATTCCGGCGAGTACGGAAGGGTCTGCGACGGTTGAGACCATCTCCATGACATCCGTGACCGTGGAGTTGCGTTGGAGAAGCATCCAGGACAGGAGCGGTTGGTCCAACACACCCAAGCCGGTGTACTGGTTCATCCCGATATAGGCATACAAGAAGACGAGCATGCCGAGAACCAAGCTGGCCCCCAAGATGGCGAGACGCCCCTTGGATGACAAGGGCTCCCGGCCCTCGGCAAGAGATGGCATAGACGACCCTTCCAACCCATCGAAGAACGTGTGGCAACAGGAAAAGCACCGATAACATCGAAGGAGCCATTATAGGTTCAGCGATATGACCCATTCATGGCTTCAAGTGAAAGGCACCAAAACGTTTCCCAACTGCTTCTATGTTGGTCCAGCATGTGCGGATACCTTCTCGCCACTACCCATCACCCCCACCGTCGAGGCTTCCTCCGGGTCTGGCACCTGCATCCCTCGCTTTCTCGCCTGAGATACTACGGATCACCAGACGGTACCCGTTGTCGATGTTCGGATACCGTCTGGTGACCAAGAGTCTGATGGATGTCTAGAGTTTTGCCACGTACCCGCCGGTCACCATGCCCATGGTCTGGGCCATGGAGAGAGACTCTCCGGCAATCGAGGTGAAGTACTCAAAACCGAATCGAGAACCAGATGCATTGCCAGCGGCGAAGAGGCCCTTGATTGGCTGATAATCCTCGCTGAGAACCTGGCCGTTCTTGTCGATCAACAGACCAGATGTTGTGACCATGATCGACCCGAGTTCCTTCTTCCCATGGTATCCATAGTAGGGAGGGTTTGAGATGGGGAACAGCAGGGCGGAATCCTTCCCGAAGTCCTCATCGATGCCCTGTGCACACAGTTCGTTATAGCGTTTTACCGTTGCGACGAAGTTGGTGAGGGTGGTGCCGGTGAAGCCAAGATAGGTGCCAAGCGTCTCGACGGTATCCGCAGCGAAGACGTTCGTGGCCGCCATCGTGGCCTTATCGCCACCGCTTGATGATGAGTCGTCTGTCGTGGTTCCGTTTGAACCGCTCGCACCGTTGGTGTAGGAGGTGGTCAAAGTCGTCGCAAGGGACGAGAAATCGCTGTTGACGTAATCGAAGCTCATGTGACCGAAAGGCTGCGCCTTGATGAGGGCCTCGTAGTTGCTGTCGAAGATGGTGTAGAGATCACCGCTCGGCTGACGGGCACCGGGGAATGCCTCAAGCTCGGTCGAGCCGAATCCCTCGTTGCAGTAGCGCTCGCCATTTGCGTTGATCCAGAGGGCGGATGTCGCGCCCAGAGGGTCGGTTGGCGAATCACATGGATAGATATAGGCACCATCCATAGCGCTCATGCATGGGTCAAGACGTCCACCCGCCCAATAGCCCATCTGTATGCCCGAACCATCGCGCCCACTCACGCTGGAGAAGGAATCGTCGGGTCCCATGGCATTGACGATCTCCGTCAAGAGGTCCTTGCACATGTCGGTGTTGCCAGAGAAGTCACCCGTCGCGATGATCACACCTTTGGAGGCGTTGACTCGGACATAGCCGCTATCGTTCTTACCGTATGCACCGGTCACAGCTCCGCTGCTGTCGGTGATGAGCTGGGATCCGGTTGTACCGTAGTATATCTTTCCTCCTGCGTTGACGGCGATGCTGATGCAGTTCTGTAGCATGGCAGTCTGATAGCTACCGGTGTTCGCGGTACCGACCCACGTCTTGACACCTGAGTAGTTGGTCATATGGCGAGCATCGCTGTTGGGCCACTCGCGGATGGTGATCGCAGTCTTTTCGCCGGATGTCAGGCAGTCAGTGAGCCAGTCGAAGCAGGTCCCGCAGTTGTTGGTATAGTTCATGACCAGACCGGGGTTCGAACGGTTGTTGGAACGTACCTGCCAGTCGTTGACAAACTCAACGGCATCGACCGTAGGAACGCCATTGCCGCCAAGGAACTGTGAGTTGATATGGCCGACCTGGCCACCCGACATGAAGACCATGCTGCTCTCGGGTTGGTTGACCATTGCGCAAACCGAGGCACCGGCCTCCGATGCAGCACGTAGGGCCGTGCAACCCGCGTGTCCAAGACCGATGACCAGCACATCGCAATCGTACGTCTCGACAATCTCGGAGTCGCCGACTGCGGCTGGTGCGGTGCGCCAAGAGGAAGTGCTGGTCGTCTCCGAAGTGGTCGTGTTGCCGTCACCCGTACCTGGACTGCAGGCGACAAGACCAGCTGCCGCAACCCCTGCCGCCGCCACAGCTCCCATGCGCAGGAAGCTCCTGCGCTCAAAGCTCATACGTGCGGTACCCTCATTCCCGTTCTCCGATTCCCTCATGCCATATCTCCGTAACCTAGGAAATCCTGCGCCAGGGCGCAAGGCCGCGACCCGTTGCCGTGGCCTCGGCATTGTAGGGTGCAGAGAACCTTACAGGGCATCGCTCTATTGATGGAATTTCATTCCTATGCGTCCTTGGGCATCGCGGTATTTGATGAGTTTGCACGATCTCCGCAGTTCAACATATATGAGACGAGGCAAGCAGAAACCCTTACTCGCCATCTTCACCGACGGCGTCGATCAACGTGAGAAGGTTATCTCGAGAGCGAATGCCGAGTTTCCTATAGATATTCCCGATATGTGTTCGGGCGGTGCTCTCTGCTATGAAGAGACTGTCCGAGATGTACACGACGCTGTGTCCACGACCGAGAAGCACAAGTACCTGGGACTCGCGCTTGGAGAGCCTCTTGGTCTGCGCAATCAGCAAGCATCGCTCCTCAAAGTCCAACTTCCTTTTCGAGAAAACCCCATCCGGCCCGTCGGCAACATCGTTCAAGGTACGGGAGGCATAGGTCTTCCATGATTCGGTGGTAAGCACGGCAAGGATAATCGCAAAGAAAATAGCGGATGCACCTCGAAGATAGGGTCCATAATCCGGAACGGGGGAAAGCAGATGGAAGCAGATGCCGCCCAGCGAGGCAATGCACATGCTTCCCGTGATCAAGCAGAGGGGTATCGCCGCCGGAAGGCTCTCAGCTCTAACCATCTCCATCAAGGTCGGTATCGAGACGACTGCGACGAAGAAGATGAACGTGTAAAGGAGCATTCCTCCCCAATAGAGGGGCATGGATCCATCGGGAAAGGCATCGAACACGGCGAGGATGCCAATCGATATGGGAACGACCACACGTATCGTGAATGGAGCGAACGGCCCTTTTCTGAAATAGAGTGCACAGAAGAACGCGATGAGAGCAGCGCTGATCGCTCCGAACATCTCGTTGTCGAATGTGCCAACCAGAGCTTGCTTGCGTACACCTGTCATGAATGCGAACAACAGCAATGCGAGACCGGGCACGATGACGAGCCCTCCCACCTTCCCCATCTTGTCCATGACCTGACGGAATCCGACCGACTTGGGAGCATGCCCAAAAGCAGCATCGTCAGAGAGCAGCTCGGAGAAAGGCAGATAGAGACCACCTGTCAGGAAGACCGCAAATAGGATGTACTGGGCACCAAGCGGTACACAGCTCATCAAGAAGAGCAGTGCACCGGCTATACCCAAGGCGGCAGAGGAACATGGTATGAGGGCAACGGTGTCGACCTCGATGAGCTTGCGGTACCAGATGTACCCGACGGGAAGATAACCGACTCCGGTAAGGACGCCAGCAAGGTAGCCAACGTCGGCGGGAAGGCCGAGGATCATGATGATCACAAAGAGGATTGATCCAAGGAAATACAGGATGAAGCCTCCGAAGAGCACGAGATTGCCCAGGAATCGATTCGTGTTCGCTCCGCCGTTTGAAGCAAGGCCGACAAGCGTGCTCAGGATGATGCTTCCAAGCATGGGGAGGGCATAGCATTGATTCAGTGACTCGGAGGCAGGATAGTTCCCGAATGTTGAGACAACGAATGAAAACGGTGTGCAGCTTGCGATGAACATTGCGGCGCAGACTATCAGCACAACGGTATCCTGCTTGGATTGTCTCATACAGCACCCATCAGGCCCAAGGCTCTCGGGCCATCGTCAATCGCCTCTTTCCACAATGAATTTTCATTATAGTACGTAATGGCAACATGAAGGATCTCTCAAGCCATCGAACTTCTCGCCGAGCAAGTTGAACACGCTCACTCTGTAACCCGTCGCACTATTGACCTCGCCGACCGCTCGCCCTCCGTCTGGGGAAAGTGCTGGGTACCGTCTTCCCGTTCCCGTCAAAGCTCATAGGCCGATGTACTCAGAATAGATGGATCTTGCAGCGCTCTCGTCCTTCACCTTATCGATGATTGCCCGACCATCCGGAAACAAGCTGAACTCGACCTCTCCACCGGAGAACTGCAGCATGAACCTACTGTATCGAACCGTCCCGATACCCTTGAGTCTTTGGGCAAACCGTTCGATGTCAATGGTTGTCTTCGATCCGGGCACGACCTGCACCGAATCTCTGCCGCACAGACTGGTCGTATAGGAACCGGAAAGGCGCCCAAGCAGCTTGTACTCGTGATGAGCGCATACGGGGCAATCCCGGTTCTGCTCTATCGTTATTTCATCGAACAGGTTGCTCCAGATATCGATAGCAAGGAGGGTTTTTCTCACATCGCTTGAACCGATGAGGATCTTCAGCGCTTCGGTCGAAGCGATTGAGGCGATGACTCCCGTGATGCCGTTCACAACACCCGCCGTGCTGCAGGTGGGTCCGGTTCCAGATGGAAGCGAATGTGAGAAGAGGCAGCGAAGGCAAGGCGTCTCGCCGGGAATGATGTTCATGGTCATTCCCGCTCCGACAATCGCCCCCGCGTAAATCCACGGTCTGTTCTCCTTGAAGCAGGCCTCGTTGATCAGATAGCGAGCCTCGAGATTGTCTGAACCGTCAAGCACAAGGTCAATATCAGAGATCAGCGCCTCAATATTCGAGGAATTCACATCGGTGATGACCGGCTCCAGTTCTATCTCGGAGTTCACCTCTCTCAGATGCTCGCAGGCGGCGACCGCCTTGGGTACCCGTTGTCGTGCGTCCTCCTCCGTATAGAGCACCTGTCGCTGAAGATTGCCGAGTTCTACGTAGTCCCTGTCTATCAGACGCACGAACCCGACACCTGCTCGGCAAAGGTTGTTGGCGATGACGGTTCCGATTGCACCCACGCCGATGACGGCGACCCTCGAACGCAGCAGTCTCTCCTGTCCCGCTTCACCGATCTCGTCGAATACCGTCTGGCGGGAATATCGCTGTAGGTTCACTCTCGCACTTCTCCCAATCCGCCTTCCTCCGCGATGGAGCGCAGTGCCTCCAGGCAAAGGTCGATTTCCTCTTCCGTGTTGAAGGCGCCGATGCTGAAACGAACGGTACCTCCCGTTTCAAGGGTGCCAAGCATCCGATGCGTGTCCGGCGCGCAATGTAGACCGGCACGTACCGCGATATCAAACGCATCGTCGAGAATGGCTGCGGTTTGAGTGGGCTCCATGCCATCCACCACAAGAGAGACGACGCCGGTTCGCAGCCTTCCCGCTGGAGGACCAAAGACGGTGATCCCGGATATCTGGGAGATTCCCTCGAGCAGTCTGTTCGCAAGAGCCGATTCCTTTTCCCGCAGGGTTCCCACGCCCTGTTCAAGCAGAAACCTTACACCAGCCCCCAGCCCTGCAATGCCAGGTGCGTTCAGTGTTCCGCTTTCATAGCGGTCGGGGATTTTCTCCGGCTGTGTGAGCAACTCCGAGAAGCTGCCGGTGCCCCCCTCTCGAATCGGATTCAGCACCAGACCGTCCCGTATGTACAATCCCCCTGTGCCTGCCGGACCCAACAATGATTTATGTCCAGGGAAGGCAAGCAGGTCAATGTCCATTTCCATGACATCGATGGGAATCACACCGGCGGACTGGGCTGCGTCGACGAGAAGGAGGATTCCTCGCTCACGACAGAGTTCTCCGATATCGGAAATGGGATTTATCGTTCCCGTGACATTGGAGACGTGGGTGAATACCATGAGTTTCGTGTTCTCTTTGATTGATGCCCTGACATCCTGGATATCCACACCTGAAAGAGGAGATGTGGCAACTTTCGTCACCTCCACTCCACTTGACTTGAGCGCTTCAAGTGGGCGCGCAACGGAATTGTGTTCCATCGAGCTTGTAACGACGTGATCCCCCTCCTTCAGTATGCCTTTCAAAGCCAGGTTGAGCGCATCGGTCGTATTCAATGTGAAGGCAATGGCTTCCGGCCGTGGGATGGCGAACAATCGGGCAAGCAGCATCCGGGTCTCTTCAACCGATCTACCGGCGGCGATGGAGAGCTTGTGTCCTGACCGACCAGGATTTCCACCTCGACGCAATGCCTCGTCGGCCGCCAGATAGACCTTTTCCGGTTTTGGCCAAGAAGTGGCCGCATTGTCAAGATAGATCATGTTTCGCAGCCTCGCTTTCCGTCACGATGGTTTGATCGTTCGAAATAGGTACCGATGGCCTTCTGGGCTTTTCATACCTGAAGTCAATTGCAAAGGACCATATACGTACTCGCATTCTTATACTCCCCTGCAGACAAGTCAATATATGCCCAGTGCATTCATCCAACATGAATATGCGCTCATGCCTTTCCGGTTCAGGCAATCCCCATAACCCAGGAAAGAGCGCTTCGGCTTGCGTTTACCTAAGTAGGAAAGCGCGACCCTGTATCCTGGGGCCGCGCTTTCCTTGGCGTGGGTACACTGACGGTTATGGCTCTACTCGCTGTTCGCGCAGTTCTTGCCCGCAAGGTAGCCGTGCGTAAAGGCGAATGCATTGCATAGACCAGGCACGACGGTCTGGTATCCGCTGGCTAAGCGATAGCCAACGCAATTGCCTGCGGCATAGAGACCGGGGATGATGTTCCAGTTCTCGTCGAGGACCTGGAGTCTATCATTGCATTTCACGCCAGTCGCAGTGGCATAGAATGCAATGGTCGCCTTGACTGCCAGATACGGAGGGTCGTCGATAGGATCAAGATACTTGGGTAGTTTGCCCCACTCCTCGTCAAAACCGTTTTTGCAAAGCTCGTTGTAACGATCGATGGTCTCTTTGAGAGTCTCAGGGTCGATATCGATGTCCTTGGCGAGAGCCTCTATGGTGTCTTCCTCGTAGTATTCCATGGTGCTCTTGACCAACTTGTCCCAAGTCTCGAAGGAAACACCGGTCGGGACGGTCATCGGCATTTGAAAATCATTGGTTGGCCTAATCTGCCAGCAGTAATTGACGCCCTCCGGCTTCTGAGCCAACAGCGGAGCGCTGCATAACCAGGAGTCAGACTCGTTGAAGAAACGCTTTCCGTTGACGTCGACGGAAAGGAACGGCCACCAGTAGTAGCCGGTTCCATACCAAGATTGGATGGAAGGGTCGATTTCCTCGATGGAGGCGCCAGCCCAGCACATCATCTTATGGCCGGTGCCGTCATCCATCTTCTCGCTCGTTGTGATAGGGGTGTTCGCTGACGTACGGGCATTGTACACACCATAGTCCTTGGCGAACTTGGCGAGCCACGGACGTGCGAACGCGTTCATCATATCCTCATTACCGCCAAACGACCCCACGCACATCACAACGCCCTTCTTGGCTTTGTAGTGCACGTACTGACCGTCGGCATCTGTGGCGATAAGGCCAGTCACGGTCCCATCATCGTCCTGTACGAGCATGCGAGCACAGGTCTCGTAATCAATCTCACCGCCGTTGCCCCCGATCCAGTCACGGAAGGCGAAATCAAGCTTCTCGAGACTGTCGTTGCCGTCAGGATCGAAGTCGACATGGCAATTCATGCTCTGGTTGATCTCACGTTGCTTGTCGACCACCTGCGCCTGGACGGGTATGTTCGCCTTGAATCCAATCGGATCGAGCACGTTTTCCACAACGTCGTCCAAGATGGCGCCGCTATTGAAAGCCCAAAGGGTCAATAGGCTGAAGTCACAGCGATACTGGAACTGGTTGAACACCATCTGGGCAATCTCATAGGGATCCTGTTCAGGTTGTCCAGCATTCAACTGATACTTGGAATTGATGAACCCGATACCACTACCAGAGATATGTGGGGTGCCATTGCGCTCGAGCATGATGACTGAAGCTCCATCGCGCAATGCGGCATAAGCTGCAAGTTCGCCGGCCACCGCAGATCCGACTACGATGACATCGGCTTCCTTCGTGTCGACACAACTTTCCACTGAGAGGTCAGGGGACTCACCCAACCAATCGACGCCACTTCCATAACCCTTGCCGCTCGTCGTATTCGTCGTGGTCTCGCCACCCGATGAGGTGCTTGCACTCGAAGAGCACGCGGACAGCGCACCCGACGCAGCTGCAGCACCACCGACGGCCAGAGTTCCCTTGAGAAAGGACCTTCTGTCAAGTTCCATCTTGTTTCCCCTTTTCTCTATTCTTCCATCCGTTTCTTCTCGGCGAGGCATTCATCGCATACATCACCTCACCTGCAAGAGTGTAGAAAGCACACAGCACCGCATGGAAGCCCCCAAACTGGGGAAAACCCCGGTTTTTCAATACCCCCCGATTGGGGGTTCTCTCGACCGACTCCATACAGATGGGTTTATCGCATTCGGAGTGGGGGGAACCCTCTCTCAGGCGGTGGACAAACCAATCGAACAGGTCTAGAATTCACGCGTCATGGGGAGTATGGCACCAGGAATCACGAGGGGAATTCGTGACCGTCTCGAAAGCCAACCAGACCAAACGATTGCACCTACTGGACACCTCGGGTGTCCTCTATGTCATCGGCATCGGTGTTTGGATGATTTTCGTATCATGCAGCGGAGCCTCATACCCCGTGTCCGTCTCATCATCGAATGAAAGTGGCTTCGGTTTCATTCAGCTGGTTTTCTACGTGGCAGCTTTCTTCATCGTCGGCATTGCCAATCAACGCGAAGACCCATCTGGGCATTACCCTCTCTTCCTGCTTGCGACCGTGTGTCTTGGTCTTACGCTTCTGTTGAATATCCTATATATGAACATGCCCTCCGTACATATGCTGCTGCTCTGCTCTGCGGCCACACTCGGAGCAGGGACAGGCCTCGGATACTGCCAGTGGTTCACAATCATTTCCACGAAGTCCATGCACGATGTGAAGGTCATCTTGGTACTTGGATCCTTGTTTTCCATCGTGTCCTGTATCCTGCTGAATCGTGTCTCACTGGACACAAGCCTGACCTTGTCGATATATGTCTTTGCCCCGTTGAGCCTCATCTTGATGTGGCTCAACATCCGAGCAGAGAGATCGGGAAACTCTCCCCCAAAGAAGACAGACTATGTTCATACCAAGATGAAGACCATCATGAAGGATGTTTCCCTACCCTTGATCTGTGCCATGGCTCTCGTCCTTATCACACCCATCGCCAGTGTCTCCTATGTGGATACGAGTGCCATCGGTATCTCCGAAGATCTGCTCGCGCAGATAGCCAGCTTCGTCGCCCTCGCGTGTATATTCATCATCTGGTTTCCTCGCAAGAAGGAAATCAGTCTACCCCAGTTCTACTGCATCTTCCTTCCCATCTTGGCAAGCACGGTATTCATCACATCGTTCGCAGTGCCCAGCACACACTGGGCTGTTCTTTTCTTGGGCGACGCGAATATTCTATTCGTATCGTTGCTCATGATCACCACCTGCCTTCTGAGCAGTCGTAAGTTGCAAACGTCTCCTGTCGCAATCTATGGCATTTTCGGAGGATGCGTCTATTTCTCAGGACTCTTGCAGCGAACGTTGCAGTACTTCTCTGACGCGTATGGTTTCTCCATGGAGCCTTTGACCATCGCCATGTTCTTTCTCTACATGCTCATGATTCCCACGTTCTTCCTCATCGTCTCCAGAACCAAAGGAAGGAAACGCATCGTTTCAGAGGAAGGCACCGTCTATCTCGCTAGAGAGTTCTCCGAAAGCTGTACCGCGATTGCTGAAGAATACAAGCTCTCAGCTCGACAAACAGAGATCCTTCGTTTTCTGATAGCCGGTCGTGATGTTACGTGCATCGCAGGTGCATTGTATCTCTCACCCAACACGGTTCGTTCATACAAGAAAGGTCTCTATGCCGCCTTGGATGTACACGGCAAACAACAGCTGATCGATCTCGTGGAAGCCAAGCGCCAAAGTTTCGTCGAGATGGCTTGAGGATACGCTCGGCATGGCACTGTTCGCCATACTCATCGACCGCCCTGGTCGATTCAGGAGTTACGCTCGCTTATTGCTAGCTGCAAAGACTAGAGAGGCTAAGTCGAAGTTACCCACAGGCTGGCGGTTCACCGGTTCGTTCAGAATAGACCGAAGCCTCACGGGAACACAGGAGTCGAGGAGAGCGGCTAAATTCGTCGCATCAGCGTCTATTTTCCCGGCTAGCCATCTCTTGCAAGTTTGAGCACCTGCTAGCGCTGTGAATTCTATTTGAAATTGTAACTCATTATCTATAACTATCCCTTTATAGACCGTCAATGTCTCTACCATATCCTCTATGTACTTGTGGTATCCGACCTCATCGATTGAATATGGGTCCGAATGCAGTATTACCGAACGCATGAGTGGCCTGAATAGCATGAGACCTTCGTGAGTGACAGTCAGTCCTTCGACATACGTAAGGGTGCGTCCTATCTCTCGCAAGCCTGCTTCAAGGGCAAAACTTTGACACCACAGTGGTATTTCATATTTACTGTCAAAGACCCTGTAGAATGACGCACGGGAAATGTTTGCATTTTTGCATATAAGATTTATAGTAATATCTTGAAAGTTCATATCTTTACATAGCTGATTCGTCACTTCTGCGATAAGAAGTTTTTTTGACAGTATGCTCGGGCTGCTATTCATCTCAATGTTCATTCTTCATCCCTTAGCATCCTTCTCCCCTCCCCTAAAACCAAAACACAATTCATATATTATACGCGGTCGTTTCAGATAATCAACAATTAGTTCTCCACCCACTTTTCTATATGCAACTTCGAGAGTTCCTTACAGCTGTCAGGTCCTTTTGGTTTTTAAAATAATATAAGCAGACTTTCTGGTAAGAGGAAATCCTGAACCCGGGATGCAGAATCCCATAGATTCCTCCCGAGGATCGAGATGTTGGGAGGCATGGGCCGGGGGGACTTGACCGTCGCGCGCAGTTTCCGCCGCCTCATGAGACACCATACTCTGGCGAGATGAGTCCGCTTCGGTATCCACCGGAAGCCTGGGGTAGCGGCATGGACCTCTGCAGTGCTGCATGATGACAATACCGTCATTTGGCTCTACTTCGAGACATTGTCTTGACTATGTCTCATTCGCGAAGTAAAGCCACATCGTTATTGCTTGTCATCGGCAAGTTCACTCTAGTAGATTTTGACAGGGTTCGAACCGGACATGAAGGGGATATGAAAGGTGGAGCAGCGATGAATTCGATAGATGACAACAGTCGGCAACTCTCGAGACGCACCTTCCTAAAGGGGGGAGCTTTGATGGGAGGGGCAGCCGTGGTTGGCAGTATGTCAATCTCGGGTTGCTCAAGTGAGGATGCAGGCGGTGGGACAAGCACTGCAACATCGACGGTGGCTCTGCCTGATGCAGAACCCATCGCCCCTCTCGCAGTCCCCGAGACGTGGGATGATGAAGCGGATGTAGTCGTAGTCGGGATGGGCGGCGGCGGCCTTGCGGCATCTACCTATCTTACACAGCAAGGTCTAACGGTCATCGCCTTGGAAAAAAGCGATAGGGTTGGTGGTGCCACGCGTCATGCTACCAACATCGTGAACGCATTCGGAGGTTCAACGCCGCAGAATGAATTAAGCTATGGTTGGCCCACGTTTCCACTTGATATCAATGCGTTCTTGCGTAGATACTCTGAGCAACATCAGTATTCGGTTAACGAAAACCTGGTCAAGAAACTTGTCCTAACCGCCGGCGAAGCCATTGACTGGCTGGTTGCGCAAAGCGGCGTGGATTTGGTTTGCCGGGGCTTGGATTTCTCACCCAGAGAAGTCCAAGAGGGTAGGCAAAACCACGTCATGGGCATGAACAGCACCGTCAACGCCGTAGAGGCCTGCGCATTGGCAGCTGGCGTTGACTTGCGTTGTTTGACCGAGTGCAAGGCCCTGGTCTCCGACAATGGAAGTGTGGCTGGCATCATGGCTAGCGATGCCAGCGGCGATGAAACATATATCAAGGCGGGGAGAGGCGTGATCTTCTGCGCTGGTGGCATAGGCATGAACAAGGACCTGATAAAAGCCTACTTGCCCAGCGCCTTCGCGGGTACGGTCACTGGAGGCCCTATGCCTTCGCATACCGGCGACGCGTTTCGCATGGGCCTTGGAATGGGAGCCGACTATGCAGGCTTCGACTCTTGGTGTTGTTGGGAGAGCGCCATCGATGAAACGATTGCTGGTGGCGATGGTCAGTTCTTCCATTATTTCTGGCACGGAGAACGGCAACTGTTCCATAATCCCTGGTTGATCATAGATATGCTGGGTAATCGCGTCCCGTACTATTCCAATGGCGTCTCTGAAGGATTCAAACCCGATCCGGGCATCACGCTGGGTGACTTGATGAACTGTTCAGCACAGATGTCCCGCATCGGTGGTCACGTCTACTCAATCTGTGATTCTAACTTCCCTGAAACCATCTATGAGCAAAAGCCCTCCATCGTCCAAGAAGTGGGTGGCGATACCTGCCGCGTACCGGTTTCAGATCCAGACAAGTTGATTGATACAGGTGGCCTTGTCACTGCGGATTGGCTAGGAGAGGTAGATGATGCGGTTGCTCGTGGAGCGGTCAAGAAAGCCGACTCGATTGAGGAGCTTGCAGACATGTTGCTGCTCGATCGCGCTATCGTGGTAAATGCCGTTAAGAATTGGAACAAGATGTGTGAGCGAGGAGTCGATGATGAGTTGGCCACTCCTTACGACCCTACATGGCTCATCCCCGTTCAAGACCCACCCTACTATGCCGCCATCATCGGTGGACAGATGGGCAAGACCATGTGCGGTCTGCGCGTTGATGAGAACCTTCAGGTCATGAAGGCTGACGGCACCCTGATTCCCGGCTTATATGCGAACTTCACCACTGCCGGGGGTCTTACCGGGGAATGTGATTATGGCGGATTTTGGAATTCAAGCCCCTTTGCCGGTAATGCCATGAGCTGGGTGTCCGGTTACGCTGCCGCAAAGACGATCCTGGCAAATAGATAGCTACGAGGAATAGACCCGGTATCGAGTTTTATCACGAGCACCTCGCAGATTGAACTGCGAGGTGCTCGTCTATTGTCGGGATGGAGCTTGATGGCCCTCGCCTTTGGTCAAGTGTTCCTTTATGAGCGAGAGTGCCTTGCCGGGTTCATCCGTCCAGAAGGAGAACCGTCTTATAGGCTGCGCAAAAGGCTCCCCGTTGACGATCGGGTGCTGCTCGGATCCAAACGTCAGGAGGATGTTGGTTTTCCTCATGTCATTGAGCGACATGAGGTCGTCGTTGATTTCTATACTCTTGGTCTTTATACGGTCTCTGTTCATGACGGTGACGTTTGTGACCCAATCGTTTCTGATGACAATGGTCTGATAGTTGCCGTATCGGAAAACCATCTCCGTCGGAGTCACATAATGAGGATAGACGATAGTCGAAAGCAGCATTCCGACCATCCAGAGCAATGAGTATATGGAAACAACCCATATGACTATGCGAACCGTACCGTTTGAGATGTAATAATTGCCGAGTAACCCTATGGCAAGGATCTCTATTGGTGCAATCGCGCACAGCACCCAACCCATGACCCTGTACTCACGTCCATACTTGAGTTCCGTCGCGGTGGATGGGCAGTCCTTCTTCCGCCGCAGCGTGCGATAGAATGCAGCCCAGAGGCCAATCTCGGACCGAACGGCCACAAGCACTGGTTTTGGGAGAATCTCCTTCATCTCGTGTTGAACGGCGACGGAGATGGAGTCTCCGTCCTTCAATCTTCTGCGTACGGCAGAAAAGACGGGTATGAAGATCACCAGCACCAGCACAATGGCAGTTCCCACGAGGAGGGCCATGAGGACGGTGGCTATCTCGGGCGCGACTAACCCGGGAAGAAGAAGTACCGCTTCGATCATGAAAATCGTAAGGAATATCCAACGTGCCGCTTTTTTCATCTTCATTCCCAAAATAGAGGCCATGGAGCTGAGTATGCTGTCTACCCGCCAACCATGTTGAGCAGAAGCACTTCGCCTTTATCGCTAACTCGATACCTGAAGACCTCTCCAGGCGGATGCCTGTTATTGATATCCGTCAGGCCATTCGCATCTACAGCAAAATGAGTTTCAGATAAACCACACGCCTGCGCCAAAGTACCGAAAACGACAGGTCGTACCATACGACCTGTCGTCACAAGCGGCCTATGGTTGTTGTGCTAGAATACTCGGTTTCTACCATACTATATATGATTATACTCAAAATAGATTATAATGACAAGGAAGGAGTCATCAACCCATTGACTGAGCCGACCACCCTGGGCCGCACAGTCATATGAGTATGAGCAACGACCATGTGTTTTGACGTTGGCTAGAGACGTCCGAATGATACGAATGTCAGACCGTTGGAGTATATGCCTTCACACACGATCCCCTGGCCCACGCTCAACGCCTCGACCACCTGGCCCCCTCCCACATAGATGGCTACATGGGATATAAAGCTAGATCCCCTCGTGTAAAAGACAAGATCGCCCACCTGCAACTCACTACTACTTGAGAAATGGTATGAACAGGCATTATACTGCCCCGTCGATTGATGGGTGATGCCGACGCCAGCCTGCGCATACGCCCATGTGACAAGACCGGAGCAGTCGAACACCCATGGACCCTCATTCGACCCACTGGAACTATATGTGCTGTTGCCAACTCTTGTTAGAGCAGCTTGGGCTGCCTGCTCTCCAACCGACCCCGAGTAGGAACCACTTGAACTACCGCTGCTCCCGGAATCGCCACTTGATGAGCTGCCACTCGAACTGCTACTTGAGCTACTACTCGAACTAGTGCTCGAACTGGCTGAAGCGTTGTTGCTCGAACTACCTGTCGAAGTGCTGATTGCTGCCGCAGCAGTTGTGGCAGCGGCAGCAGAAGCGGCAGCTTGCTCGGCTGCCTGCTGAGCCATGAGGGTGGTGACCTCGCTTGAGAGGCCAGCAAGATATGATGTCTGCTCATCGAGTGTGGTCTGGATGGTCGTGCTCTTCTCTTGTGCAGCCGCCTCAAGGGTATCGAGCTGGTCCTTCTGTGCCTGCAGGTCAGCTTGTTTGGTCTCGAGATCCGCCTTTGCGACGGTCACCGCATTGATCGTGTCCTGCTGTTGGGACATCATCTTGTCCACGAGGTAGAGTCGTGTGGCGAAGTCGGAGAACGACGACGAGTCCAAGAGCACCGCAATGTAGTCGACCTGGTCGGACGTGTAGTTCTGCACCGCCTGCTTCTTGAGGGAGTCCATGGCCGTGTCGTACTCGGCTTGCGCCTCATCGACCTGCTGTTGCATGTCAGCGATCTGCGACGTGACATCTGCCTGTTGGCTTTGAACATCATACAACTCATCATTCGCAACGGTGAGCTGGTTGGCAACGTCCAAGAGCTTCGTGTTCGCCGCGTCTGCCTGCGCCTGAACCGTTGCCAGGTCGGAGGTGGTATCGGCATACGCCGTCTTCTGCTGCGAGGCCAAGATGAGCGGGATGGTGATGGCGATGAGTGCCGACATCGCCATCACCATCATCTTCATGGGGATGCTCTTTCCCACAACAAAGGAGCGGCCACTGCTCGTCATATACAGTACCTCCAGAAACCGGGCCATGATACGTGCACACCGTGACATTGAAGAATGACTATAGCCCAATTGACGGTCTCTAATAACCGACACCTGTCCGCTTGCCTTGCACTCGACCATCTAATTCCTCAACAGAACGTACACACTCTAGGGGATGAGCGCCATCAAACATGAATCCAACCAGTACAGATCCCGAATTGCCAACGTGCATGTCGTCCTTATTGGACTTCCATTCTTATCTCGTGTATATTCCGTGCATTTCCGAGGACGGTGATGAGGCTCTTGTGTTTGGTAAGGATGCTGCGTGTATTCAATCCTCTGTGCTACTCGAAGAGCATCCGCACATCACGGCCGGGTACATGCATGAGCAGGACTCTCCTCCTCATGGCACTCGGCTCCATCCGTTAACATAGGCACGAACAGGGCCACCCCGAAGGATGGCCCTGATACGCTTCTCTGTATCTTTGCTCACATCGCCTGTGTACGTCATAGGCTACATAGTGCATCGAACGTGCCCTTGCACTTACTAGACACGCCCATATCCAACGATGTTCATACCATTCCAGCCAAGGGCGTCCTCGACGACACCCTGTCCGGGGTTGAGTGCCTCGACAACATAGCCTCCTCCAACGTACATAGACACATGGGTTATCGAACCAGTGCTGGCGCCGTAGAAGATAAGGTCGCCCGCCTGCAGGTCACTGCTGGAAATGTGGTCGCAGTAGGAGTACTGCGCACTGGCAGAGTGCGGCAGGGAGACACCCATCTTTGCATATGCCCACATGGTGAGGCCGGAACAGTCGAAAGAGCTCGGACCGGAAGCACCGTATACATAACTGCAGCCCACCCTTGATTCAGCAGCTGCAACGACGCTCGAATAAGAGCCGCTCGAGCTACCCGAACCGCTAGAACTGCCCGAACTACCCGAGCCGCTTGTACTGCTGGAACTACCCGAACTGCTTGAACTACCCGAACTGCTTGAACTGCTTGAGCTGCTCGAAGCTGTCGTCGTCGCGGCAGCTGCCGCGACTGCCGCTGCTGCGGCAGCAGACCGCTCTGAAGCTTGCTGAGCCATGAGGCTGGTCACCTCGCTCGAAAGACCGGAGACGTACGACGATTGCTCATCGAGCGTGGTCTGCGCAGTTGCGGCTTTCTCCTGCGCGGCCGTCTCCAGGCTGTCGAGGTTGTCCTTCTGCGACTGCAGGTCAGTTTGCTTGGTGTCGAGTTCCTCCTTGGCGGCGGTCACGTTGTTGATGGCCGTCGTCTGCTGTGACATCATCTTGTCCACGAGGTAGAGGCGCGTGGCGAAGTCGGAGAACGACGACGAGTCCAGGAGCACCGAGATGTAGTCGACCTGGTCGGACGTGTAGTTCTGCACCGCCTGCTTCTTGAGGACGTCCATGGCTGCATCGTACTGGGCCTGCGCCTCGTCGACCTGCTGCTGCGTATCGACGATCTGAGCCTCGACGTCGGCCTGCTGGGTCTGGATGTCGTACAGGTCGTCGCTTGCGACGGTGAGTTCGCCGGTGAGCTCGTTGAGCTTCGTGTTCGCTGCATCCACCTGCGCCTGAACCGTCGCCAGGTCGGAGGTGGTGTCGGCGTACGCCGACTTCTGCTGCGAGGCCAAGGTGAGCGGGATGGTGATGGCGAGGAGTGCAGACATCGTCACCGCCATCATCTTCATGGGGATGCTCCTTCCCTTAGCGAAGGAGCGGCCGCTACTCGTCATAGACAATACCTCCAAATACCGAATTGCTATGTGTGCGTATCACGCATCGATATATCAGTATACCCCAAATAGGATATTTCCAATAATCGGCAATCCTCCCAACACGTTTAGCTCTTAATTCATTTGCAAAATATCCATACGCATCGAGTCATTGACGAGCAAGTCCATGCCTTGAGTTTGGGATGTTCCTCGGCGAATCGGCGCTCTCGCCTCAGTTCATTTCGTACAGTTTTGATGGCGGCCCTTATGAACGGTTTCTCATCTCCTCACTTGCATTACCTGTGCGTGTAAGAATCATACCTTTCGCTAGCAGGATGCGACCAACGCCGCCTGGAAAGAAAGAGAGACCCCCGTAGAGGCAAGGATTCTAGATTGCCAACCATGTGCTAAACGTTAGGTGTGAACGGGTCATCGCCACTCCCACTCTTTGAGATTTTCAATAGATATACCATTAAGCTCAACAAACCCAAACCCACGGTAAGCACCTTATGTATGTCATATCAGGTTGTCACCGTCTGTTGCACCGCGGACGAGCGATGCGACTACGTCTCCGTCACTCGGATGGCATTTTAAACATATGGGCCTATTGGCGAACCATCGTTTTCTCTGGTGGAATACGCTTTCCTCACACATCATCACTTGCATATGTGGCTAGGCTTATGTTCCCAAACATCAACGATAGTAATTCTGTAACCATCATATTGAAACTGTTGCGACGTTATCGCGTATAGGACACAGAGCATCTGTAAAAACGGTGGTGTTTTCTTATACCGTATAAACTATGGTCTGTTTCACACCATATTCATTGACCACCCCCGATCACAGGACCGGGTGGCGTCGATGGTGCGCAAGAATCTTGACGGCAGGAATGCGCATGTTCGGCTATCCTGGCAAACTATCAGGTCAATCATTGTCAGAACGAGGAAACAGGTCCATCGGGAACTTACTGAAAAAACATGTATCATCGAAAATCAATACGAAAATATCTTCAGTGTCTCTTCGAATGCCACGATGATTTTGAGTCATTCCTCACACTGCTCTTACCAAAATAAACTTCATAAACCATCCATATGACGGACACGATCACTACTGCAAATACAAACCAACCTATTATAAGATTCAACGATGGCACTCTCACAATACCGAGAAAACGAAGGATGATGGATAGTCCACAGGGGGCGAGCATAAAACTGCCAACATATATGACCTTGGAGACTATACGGTCCACGCGCTTTTGGTCAGGGGTACTATAATCCCGTGGCCCCGCTATAAGATTACCGGAAATCGAACGTAACCACTTACCCCGTTTGTAGTGCCATCCTAAAACAAAAAAGAGCACAGTAAGAGAGGAAGTAAACAACAAACTGGTAATAAAATTAATAAACGTTATATAGTAACGCCGCTTTCGTATGAAATTCGCAAAGGCTGCTTATCTCTACGCTACAGAGTTCGCATAAATACTGAATTGACAATCGCACCTACGTTCACAGCAAAAGTATAATTCATTGTGGATGTGACTATCGAACTCATTTGTATGCTAGTTCTCAGAATCATCGTCAAATAGTATTACCAATATCTCTCCAAAAAAGAAGCAGGCAGATAGCCTAAAAAAGCACCATCTACCTGCTGTTTTTCCTGGTCGGGCTGGCAGGATTTGAACCTGTGACCCCTTGACCCCCAGTCAAGTGCGCTACCAAACTGCGCCACAGCCCGGAACCGTCGCGTTAACGACGCTTGATTATGGTAACCATCCCCCCTTGTTCCGACAACCCACGATTACACGTAGCACCGTCATTTCCGGTAAGGGGTACCTGCCCAAACATTGATCCCACATGTGACGGCTATATGCTGCAGAGCAGGCATGTATGAGCGGATCGAACAGGCCATGGAAGCGTTCATCTGAGTCCTCGGATGGTTACGAGGAGACGGGATGCCATGAGCAGCTTCACATCTCAGGTAGATGGACGCGATCCCATCGCTTCTACTTTCCGTCAGTGACGGGTGTCTCGGGCTCCACGTCGGTGACCTGTCTCCTCCTCCTGAGGCGGGTCCACCAACGAGAGACCGCCACGATGAACCATTCGACGAGGGGGATGGTGAGGAAGATGAGCCATGCAGGATTCGCCTGATCCACGATCATGGCCATATAGAAGAACCAGCCAACGCAGACCGTCGGATACAGACCAAGAAGGAATGGGGCGATCCTGCGTTCGGATATCGCCGTACCGAGCGTGTAGTAGAGGGGAATGGTGAGGAGGATTACCCAACCTGGATTCCACGCATTCCAGAACAACCCGGCGAAAAGGAACACGAGTAGCGCAAGAACCGGATAAGGGAATCGAGCCCAGGCCGTATCGTGATGGTCGTGATGCTTCCAGCTATCCCGAGCTTCCTTCCAGTTGTCGAAGCGCTCTCCGTTGATGACGACGCCACCCGGACCAGCGTAGAAACCAGCGGGGCCGTCCGATTCGCTCGAGGTGGCATCATCGTCCGACACCACCTTCCCCTTCTTCTTGGAGTCGGTCACGTGGATGCCGTTCCAACCCACGTGTACCTCACCGTCCTTGTCGTTCTTCACATGGACGCCGTCGCGCCATGACACGTGCACGTAGTCGTCACCGTCGACGACATGGATGCCGCCGGGGCCCATGTGCACCTTCTCGCCAGAGTCGCCGGTGACATCGAACCCCTGATCCCGTGCGTCCCCTGATGTCGATTCTTCCGCACCTTCGGGTTTTGTCGAGGAATCGCGAGAGCCCTCGGCCTGATCGTGAGCGGAAGAACCGCCGGGACAGGCAGCGGCTGCATCGTCCGCGTACAGGAGTTCGTCTATTGACACGCCGTAGAGCCGCGCCAAGGCGATGAGGTTGTCGGTGTCGGGAGATGATTCGGAGCGTTCCCATTTCGAAACCGCCTGGCGAGATACCCCGAGTTGCTCCGCGAGTTCCTCCTGCGAGAGACCATGGTCCTTGCGTTTGCGCGACAGACGCCCCGCGATATCGACGTTCATCATTGTGCCTTTCTCTCCAGCCTGTCCAAATGGTGCGCCAATCTTACGGAAAGCGACCTCGGTTGCGCGAGCGATTCTCGTTGGCATTTTACGCAACTTTTGGTTGCGCGGGCGATTCTCGACCCCGAACTTGCTCTATAACCCCAGATGTTTCACGGTACGGCCTCAGGATGACCCTCCCGGCCAGAAAATCCCAGCCTGAACCCACACGCTGGTCACGTTGCTCCTGGCAGACGGCGTGGACGTCAAGACGGCGGGGTCATGGCCGGGTTGCTTCGAGACGTCGCCTCCCCCTCTCGCGGCCGACGGCGGGGTGATTCCCGCATCTCTCCCCCACCTCGGCACAATCCACTACCATGGAGGCATCAACCACCGAGGTGATGAGGCGGATGCGATGATCCATACCTACGCGATAAACGACGAGGGAACCATCTTCGAGACGGCGCGAGGTGAAGCGGGCCTCCATCCAACCGTCGAGGACCTTGGAGTGGAGGCGGCAGCACGCTTCGCTACCGGCGAGAGGATATCCACGTATGAGGATGACGACGTCACCTCGCCCCTCCCCGCCTGGGTGCGCGTCACCGACCCCACCCCCGACGAGACGTTCAAGATCGCCGAACGATACCAGATCAGCCTCTCCGACATCCGCACCGCCACCGATGACGAGGAAGGGTCACGGGTCCACCTTGCCGAGACGTACCTGCTCATCCTCATCGACGTGCCGTACGTCGAGATGCGCCAGGACCGCAAGGGGTACCAGACGCTTCCGCTCGCCCTCTTCATCACCAACGAATGTGTGGTGTCCGTCTCCCTCACGGAAACCCCCTCGTTCGACAGCTTCATCGCACACGCACCCCATGACCTTGACGTGAGGGGTCCGCTCCGTTTCGCCTTCCAACTCATCCTCGAGACCTGCAGCGTCTATCAGAGCTATCTGCGCGACATCAACAAACGGCGCATCTCCATCGAGGAGCACGCCGTGAAGCAGACACATGACGCCGATCTCATCGAGCTGCACGAGCTCGAGTCATCCCTCGTCTACCTGGCCACCTCGCTCGAGGCCAACGAGGGCGTGTTCGAGCGGATCGCCCACTCCACGCAGATCGTGACCGAATCCGCCGAGCAGGGCCTGTTCGAGGACGTGCTCATAGAGAGCCGTCAGGCCATCGAGATGGC
Organism: Coriobacteriia bacterium; assembly: GCA_015655215.1. Taxonomy (GTDB): domain Bacteria; phylum Actinomycetota; class Coriobacteriia; order Coriobacteriales; family RUG033; genus JAATFL01. The sequence continues at coordinate 40,304 of JAATFL010000017.1, read as the reverse complement.
CTCCATATACCGCGAGATCATCGAGAGCGCCAGCAACATGCTCTCCGCGATGATCAACAATCGCCTCAACAACATCATGAAGTACCTCACGGCCATCACCATCGTGCTCTCCATCCCGGCCATCACCTCCGGCCTCTACGGTATGAACGTGGATGGTCAGTGGATGCCCCTCTCCACCACGCCCTACGGTTTCTGGTGGATCTGCCTCATGACCGTTCTCATCTGTATCGGTGCCTACACCTGGCTCAAGCACAAGAAGATGCTCTGAGGGGGAGAATCGACGGCTTTTCCGAGGAGATGGACCGCGGTTCCCCTGCGGGTCCACGCATCGCCATGAGAGCTTATGGTATGGGGCGATTCGCTGCTATGCCGCATGCGGACTGGAGCAACCTGCGGAGCAAGAGTCACCAGAGGTGCGCTCGGGCAACTCGCCCGTGCGCAGGTACGTGATGAACAGCGGCACGAGGTGCGGAACCAGTTCGGGCAGGTAGGTGGGCATGGTCGCATCCATGGTCCTGGGGAGCAGGTCGGGCATGAGGTCGGCCATGTCAGGGGGCATCTCACCCATGTAGTCGACTGCCTCCGCGATGAGGTCGGGCATGACCTTACCAAGGATACTAGGGGCCATCTGGGGGAACATCACCGGCATCATCTTCGCCATCATCGCAGGGCCGCCAGGCATCTTGGCCATACCGCGCATCATGGTTCCCATACCACCCATGGCATCCACCATCTGCGGGAAGATGCGGCCCATGAACACGGCCATGTCCTGCGGCTGCATCAGGTCGATGAACTTTTCGAACACTCCCCATTGGTACATGGTCTCATGCTTCGACGTCGGGATCTCATAGCCGGCAGCCGTCGCGACCACGCGCGCCAGGTCGTCGATCTCGAGGTCCATGCCCGCCTTCTCGGCGGATGCGCGCAGCTGCACCTGGCAGCAGGGACACAGCGCGACCACGGTATCGGCACCCACGTCGACGGCCTCGTCGAGGCGCCGCTCGCCCAGGATGGGGGCGACGGATGGCTCACCGATGAGCGTGAGCACGGAGCCGCAGCAGATACCTTCCTCGCGGTTGTGCTCCATTTCCACGTAGTTGATGCCGGGGATGGCCTCGAGCATCTCGCGCGGCGGCTCGTAGATACCTTGTGCACGGCCGGCATGGCAGGAGTCGTGGAACGTGAAGGTACGGCCCGCGAACACGTCGTTGTCGAGCTTGAGCGTACCATCCTTGATGGCCGGAGCGATAAACTCGGAGTAGTGCTTGACCTTGAATTCGTACGGCTCGCCGCGCTTGGCGGCCAACTCGGCATAGAGCTCCTTCCACACGAGCGCGCAGGCCGGGCAGGAGGTGACGATCGTCGTGGCCCCCGTCTCCCGGGCGGCGGCGACGTTCTTCTCGTAGATCTCCTCGAAGATGTCCCAGCGGCCCGCCATCTTCATGGGGATACCGCAGCAACTCTCCTTCGTGCCCATATAGGTCACGTCCACACCGGAATCCTGTAGGAGGCGAAGGGTGGACTCGGCGATGTCGTTCTCGACGTAGCTCGCGGTGCAGCCCGCGAAGTAGAGCACCTTCGCCCGCTCGGGGAGCTTCGCGGCGACGTCCTCGGGCAGCCAGTCGGCACGATGCTCGCGCTTACCCGCCCATATGTCACCCTCGCCGCGCAACGCCGCGCCCATCATCTCGAACGGTGGGAAGGTGCCCATCTTCTGCTCCCCCACGAGTTTGCCGCGCAGCTCCATCCAATCATGCTCGACGGGAAGACCCAGCTGGCAGCGGTCGTCGCAAACCTCGCAGGTGGTGCACAGCAGCGTCCGGTCCACCGCCGTGCGGTCCCACCTCTCGCGGCCAGCGACGACCTCGCGCAGATACGCGTACTTGCCGCGGGGGCTCTGACTTTCCCAACCACGGCCGGAGTACTGCTCGCAGGTATGCACGCAATAGCCGCAGCGAGCACAGGCCGTGGCCATGTAGGCGGCGTCACCCGGAATCCCGTTGATATCTTTGGACATGTCGCCGAGGGTCGGCGGAGGTGTTGCGCGATTGGCCATGGGAAGCATCAGCACCATCATCTTCGAGGCGGCTCCCATGAGCCGATCGAGAGCTCTCCCACCGTGTCCCGGGCCTGCGCTGCCCGCACCGCCGTGACCATGGTCGAACACCTTGCCTGGGTTGAGGATGCCGGCGGGATCCACTGTGCGCTTGAAGGCGCGCAGCGCCTCGATCCTCTCTCTCCCCAGCACCGAGATGGCCTCGTTGCGAAAGTACAGACCGGTGGAGTAGCCCGCACCGCCATGCTTGCGGGCGATCTTGATGACGGCGAGCGAGAGTGCGAAGGCGACGTTGAACGCGAATGAGCGCACGTCGTGCGGGAAGTAACCCAGGAGCACGACGTCGTCACCCTTCGCCACCATGCCCTCGAGCACGAAGTCCTGTGTGATCGTGGCGTCGATATCATCGAGCACCGCTGCCATCTGGACGAGCGGGACGACGACCTCGGTGGGGATGATGGAGGGCCCTATGCGCTTGAGGCGCATAGGGGCGGTGCGCTCGGACCACTCGTGCTCGGCCGCTTCGCGCGAGAGGCGTGTGCCACCGTGCGACGTTGCGAAGCGCATGAACCGTTCCTCTATCTCACCGGCACGCGACGTGGGGTAGGCGACGGTGAGCAGATAGGCCTCCGGGAGCTTCCCCTCCGAGAGGAGCCCCTCCTCGTAGGGGTGGTGCGAGCGGCTGGGAAGCCTTCGCTTCAAGCTGGCAGCCGTGGGATTGATGTAGGTGACCGACCAGAGCGGAAGCTTGGCGGCCGACGCCTCGACCATGGTGTCGACAAGTGACTGGGCGCTGGGGAATGCGATGAGGACGATGCTCTGCGCCTCGAGACGGCGAACCTTGAACGTGACCTGGGTGATGATGCCCGTGGTCCCCTCTGCGCCTGCGACGTAGGTGCGTAGGTCGTCGCCCTCGAATTCACGGATGAGCCCGTCGGCCTGCATCACGCGGGCGGAGACGACGCTATCGACGAACTCGCCATACTCATACGACCCGTACCCACTACCGCCCTGCGCAAGCCATCCCGCAACGGACGAGGACGGATAGCTGGAGGGGTGCAGACGCAACTCGAGGCCCTGGTGGACGATGCGACGGTCGACCTCCTCCCAGATGGCGCTGGGCTGCGTGGTGACGGTGAGGCCGACGGGGTCCACGGCGACGATGGCATCCCAACCAGACAGGTCGATGATCAGCGACCCCTCCTGGGGGAGAACGCCGCCGTACCCGCTCGTGGCCCATGCACGGGGAACGACGGGCACGCCCTCGTGCGTGGCGAGCTGGAGAACGCGCGCAAGTTGGCCCTCGTCCTCGGGCCGTGTCACGGCACCCGCAAGGCCAGCCGGAACAAGCGGTCTCACCATAGGGGGCATCTCGCCGATGTCGAACGAGTACATTTTGCGTTCGACTCGGTCGGTGCGGATATGGTCATCCCCGACGATGGCGGCAACATCACGCGCGAAACGCTCGGATACCTTGGTCATCCCTTGTCCTCTCAACGACCGTGGGGGTCAAAAACCGGTAGGCCCTCACGCGATTGACCATCTACGATGAAGGATAAGGACATCATGGGCGGTTGTCGGTGACGTGGTCACATACAGAGGCGCCGTTCGCGGAATAGGACGATGGAGCCGCTATGGCTATCGCTGCGAAGTGGCGGCGAGTCGTCCGAGGGCGGATGCATCCTCTATCGTGACCATGCCCCGCGAGAGGGAGACGTAGCCCTCGTCGGCAAGGTACCTGAGGACGCGGGTGATGACCTCTCTCGCGCTGCCGAGATGGTGCGCGATCTGCTCGTGCGTGATGCGGATCCGCCGACATCCCGAAAGACGTGACTCCTCGAGGAGGAGCATGGCGATGCGCACGTCGAGCTTGTCGGAGAGGAGCTGGTTGATGAGCCACATCACCTGGGAGAGACGTTGGGCCATCAGGGTGTTGGCGTACACCGCCACACCCGGTGCCCGTTGGATGAGGTCGTGCATGTCGTCCGAGGGGACGAGGAGGTACGTGGTATCGACCTCGGCGGAAAGGCTCGTGGAGAAAACGACCTCTCCCATGGCACACGATGCCGAGATGAGGCAGTGGTCCCCGTCCGACAGGCGAAACAACGTGAGCTCGCGCGCATCGGAGGAGATGGTATAGACCCTCAACCTTCCGCTCATGACGGAGATGAACCCGAGGCAATCGTGCTCGGTCCCCGCGCCGAAGAGGGTCCCGGCTGGCGTCGTGCGCACGCTTACCCCTTGGATGGTCCGTGCCTGCTGCGAGGGGGAAAGCGACTCCCAGAACGGCAGGTATCGCGCGCAATCGGCCTCCGTGGCCAATGCGCGTCGGGATACGCCCCCACGATGGTCGTCCGGTAGGAAACCGTCTTTGGGGGTGTCGCCCGTCAAAGCCCCATCAGGCTGATCCGATGATCTGGGCATGCCATCAGGCATCCTTCCCGGCATTGGCCGCAACCAGCGCACCCGAGACGCGATCGATGATCCGCTGCGCGATCTGACGCTTCGAAAGGACGGGCAGCTCCGTCGACGCCTGGGCGTCGAGAAGCCAGACGCGGTTGTCCGCGGTGCCGAATCCCAAGTCGGGATGGGAGACGTCGTTGGCGACGATGAGATCGGCGTGCTTGCTGGCGAGCTTCTCCCGGGCGGCGACCACCGGATCGCCCGTCTCCGCCGCAAACCCCACGACGTAGACGGGCGAGGTACGCGAGGTGACGTCATGGTCCCGCATGGCCTTGCCGGCAGCGAGGGTCGCGATGATGTCGGGGTTGCGCACAAGCGTCAGGGTGAGACCCTCGGTGGGGCGCGCAGGGTCCTTCTTGATCTTCTTCTCGGCATAGACCGCAGGACGGTAGTCGGCCACCGCCGCCGAGAAGATCGCGGCGTCGCACATGTCGAAGACCTCACGCGCGGCGGCGAGCATCTCCTCGGCCGTCTGCACTCGCACCGCGTCGACGCCGAACGGAACGGGTAGATCGGCGGGGCCGGTCACCAGCGTGACGTGGGCGCCGCGGCGAGCGGCCTCGGCTGCGATGGCGTACCCGGTCCGGCCGCTTGAGCGGTTGCCGACGAAGCGCACGGGGTCGATGGGCTCATAGGTGGGGCCGGCGGTGACGAGCACCTCGCACCCTTCCATGTCATGCGCGTGGAGGGCGAGTTCCTCGAGCGTCTCGGCGACGATCTGCTCCACGGGAGCGAGCTTACCCTCACCATCGTACCCGCAGGCGAGATGCCCCTCGGTAGGCTCGATGATGCGAACGCCCTGCGCCTCGAGGAGCGCGACGCTCTCCCTGGTGCGCTCGTCGTCCCACATGTGCACGTTCATGGCCGGAGCGACGACGAGGGGGGCCTCCGTGGCGAGCGCCGTCGTGGTGAGCAGGTCGTCGGCAACGCCCTTGGCGATCTTGGCCATGACGTTGGCGGTGGCGGGGCAGATGAGGAAGAGGTCCGCCTCGGCTGCAAGCGAGATGTGGTGGATCGGATCGCCCGGCTCGTCGAAGAGGTCCGTCGCGACCGGCTCATGGGTGAGCGCCTTGAAGGTGGTGGGACCAACGAACTCCCGGGCATGCTCCGTCATGACCACCTTGACGTGCATCCCCGCCTTTTGCAGGCCGCGCAAGACCTCGCACGCCTTGTAGGCGGCGATACCGCCGGTCACTCCGAGAAGGATGGTGGGTTGGCCATCCATGGCATGCGCCCCGTCGACGGTGCCGACATCGTCCCCAACGTCGACGCTCTCCAGTTCCTCGGGAAACTCTCTTCTGATGTCCATGGCGCTCCTCGCGCGAACTATCGCCGATATGCCAGCTTTGCGATGGGCGACTCCCAGATGTCGACCTCGCTCAAATGCACCTTCTCGACCTTGGCGGCGAGGCGACGCTCCATCTCGTCCCATATCACGCGTGCCATGTTCTCCGCGGTCGAGTTCATGGAGGCAAACGGGGGCGTATCGTTGAGGTACGTGTGATCGAAGAGTGCGAGCACGTCTTTGAGGTCGGCCTTGAGGGCCTCGAAGTCATAGAGGATGCCGATGTCGTCAAGCTGCGTCCCCTCGACCGTCACCCCGACGTCCCACGTATGCCCATGGAGATCCGCGCACTGGCCGCTGTGGCCTGTGAGAGCGTGCGCCGCGTCAAAATGGTCCTTAACCGTGAGTTCGTACATGTCAAAGACCTCCTCGGGTTCTTGGATATGGGGAAGCTCCAACTGGGTTCCGCACGCATCGGATGCGCGAGAGGGGGGCATCTCGACGGAGACGGGACCGGGGGCGAAGGTGACCTCTGGCAAAGCCGAGGAAGGCGCCTCAGAACCGTCGAACCCGATGAGAAAGGTCCCCGCGGGACCCATCGCGTCCATCGCCGCGTTGGCGAGCCTGTCGGCTTCCTTATTATACTCTCGACGGACGTGGGTGAAATGCACGGGATATGGGAACCGAGCGGTAATGGCGAGGGCGCGCTCGTGCAATACGACAAGTTCCGCGTTCTTGACCTTGTAGCGACCGATCATCTGCATGATCATGAGCTGGCTGTCGGCGCGCACCTCAAGCTCGTCAACGCCCCAGCGCAAGGCGTTCTCAAGCCCCCAGATGAGAGCGGAGTACTCGGCGACGTTGTTGGTCGCGCGCGGGATGGACCAGCCACCCCCAAGGACCTGGGCACCCTTGAGATCGCCGGCGCCCAAGACCCGCAACTCGAAACCGCAGCCGGCAAGGCCCGGGTTCCCCCGGCTGCCGCCATCGGTCTGGAGGATGGCCCTCACGCGAACATCATGGGTATCCCCATGGGTTCCCGAAGCCGAGGCCATGCTACGCACCTCGCACGACGATGAGACGGTGGCAGATGGGACAGGTGGAGATATCCGGACCGGTCTGCAGTTGCGAGAGCTGGCTGTCGTGGTACTCGATGCGACACACCGAGCAGCAGTTCCCCTCGAGCTTGGTGGCTCCGATCCCCCCCTTGACCTTGCGGATCCTGTCGTAGGAGTCGAGATGCTCCCTGCTGATGAGCGCGGCGGCCTCCTCGCGGCGGCCAAGCGCCGCGTCGATCTCCGCCTGACCGGCGATCCCCGCCTTGCGGTATTCGGCGATAAGCTCGGCGTCACGGTCGTTGCACTGCTTGGTCTTCTTGGCGGCCTGGGCGGCGAGGTCCTCGATCTTCCCGAGGCGATCGGCGAGCAGCCCCATATCGAACTCGATCTTCTCGCGCCGCTTGATGTGGCCCTCCATGTCCCGGGTCACCGAGGTGATGACGCGGAAGTCCTTCGTGTCATCGATCGACTTCTGGCATTGGGCGATCTTATCCGCCAGTTCCGCATCCTCGTCCTGGAACTTCTCCGCCTGCTCCTCGCCCTGCGCACGTAGGACTTCGATCTGAGATGCCTTCACCTCGATCTCGTTGCGCTTGGTGCGCTCCTTGATGAGGGCGGCCTTGATGGGCAGCGAGTCAAGGCGCTTCTTCACCCGGAGTATCGCGATGTCTGCTTCCTGCAGCTGCAGCAACGCCTGAGATTCATTCATAAGACTCCCTACGACGGATGTCGGTACGAGCGATTCGGTTTTCATAGATGCCAATGGGCGGGACGCTCGAGGTTTACGATGCGATCCGGCGGACAACCGCATGCGAGGAGCGCGTGCCTCAGGGAATCAAGGAGCGGCAACTCCGAAACGTCGTGGCCGAGCTCGATGAGAGCAAGTCCACGTCCCGCCGCATCCACCGCGGCATGATACCGCACTTCCCCGGCGATCAGGACGTCAACCCCACCAGCAAGGGCATCATCGGCAAGCGAGCCGACTGACCCCGTACACGTCGCCACCGTGTGGACCAACCGTGAGGGGTCGCCCCATACGCGGGGAGCGCGACCACCGAGGTTCGCGGTGCATCGGGCGACGAGGTCACCGAGCGCCATCGGGTCGCCGCCCGTCGAGCACACCGCCCCATACGCGGGAAGCACGGAATCGGGATGGAAAACGCCGTGCGTTCCCACCGCATCGGATGGGTGCGCGGCGGCGGAGATCATCCTCGCCCACCCCTCGAGGGGATGGAGGTAGTGGAGCGAGAGGCGCCGGGGCAGCATTCTCTGGGCGCACAGCGCCCTGTCGAGGCAGGTGTGGTAGGCGAGAAGCGCTATCCCGCGCCGGGCAGCCTCGAAGGTGGCGGCGGCGGCATCCCCCATCGCGGGGGAAGGAGGGCCGATGCGAAGAGGCGGGTCGAGGTAGACGGGATGGTGGGTGACCAGCACATCGCACCCCACCTCGGCCGCCGCATGCACGGCGTCGAAATCGGAGTCGAGCGCCAGGGCGATGCGGTGCACAGGAGCCGCACGGTCGCCGACGCTGAGACCGCACACGTCCCAATCCTCGGCGGTGTCGGCGGGGAAGCGGATGAAGAGGGCCGACTCGAGCTCCCCGACCGTGAACCCCGTGCCCAGATGGGGACCGCGCCCCTCTCGCATGCTCGCCGCGTCCGAGCCGTCCGTGTCACTCATCGGTTGACGCCTCCTCAATCACCTAGGGGGATATTGCGCCGATCGCCGGCGCGTGTGGGCACGGTGAGGTGGGTGTAGCCCGCCAGACGCATGATCGCGTAGGCTCTCTCGAGACCCGACGCGATCAGGTCGGGGCTGTGGGCGTCGGTACCCACCGTGCAATCGACGCCGGCAGCGTGAAAGGCGGTGAGGAGCGGCAGGGACGGGTAGCACTCCCGTGCCGGGTTGCGCATGCCCGAGGTGTTCACTTCGACCATCCGTCCACTACGCGCTGCGACGCGAGCCATCTCGGCGTTCCAATCGCCAAGGTCATAGCTCGGGTAAACGCCAAACTTCTTGACGAGGTCGGGATGGGCCAGGGTGGTTATCGGCAGGTCCGAGCAGGCCATCTCGGTCCATATCTGCAGGTATCGACCCCAGGCCCAGTCGGCCCTACCGGGCTCGTCCCAATCCTGACGATGGCAAGGAGCGTCGAACTCCCAGCCGTCGATGAAGTGCACGGACCCGAGGACGTACTCATATCCTGCCGCGACCTCGTGACCGTGCTCGAGGTTCTGGGGGAGCCATCCGAGCCAATCGAGTTCCCCACCCGCAAGCAGGGTCATCTCCGGATGCATGGCACGCGCCTCCTCGACCTCCTCCCGATACGCCGCAACCGTCATGGGATCCATGGAGAAGCCGAAGTCGGGATCGAGACCCGCGATGACCGGCAGGTTCTCCGTGAGGGCCAACGTGGCGATACCGGAGTCGCTGGCAGCCTGGACCACCTCGGCGACCGTGCCCTGACCGTGTCCTGACCGTACGGTATGGCAATGGCAGTTTACAAGCTCCATGGCTATCTCCCTCCTCCCGCAAGCCTATCCGATGATGGCGGGGAACACGGCGAGCACGTCGTCGACATCCTCTCCGGTGGTGGTCGAACCAAGGGAGAACCGCACCTCGCCGTAAGCGAGTTCCCGTGCGATGCCCTGCGCCAGCAGCACGTGGCTCGGCTCGAGGGACCCCGTCGAGCAGGCGCTTCCCCCCGACGCGGCGATACCCGCCATGTCAAGGCGTAGGAGCATCGTCTCGCTCTCCATCCCATCGACCACGATGGTCGCGATGTTGGGGAGGTGGGCGCCGACGCCACCGACGCCGCATCCGGCCGCCGAGGTGCCATCCGAGAGGAGCGGCCCCGTCTGTGACGGGTCGCTCACCGGATGGACACGGGGGGAGACGGCGAGCAGACCCGCGAGCAACCTGTCGCGCAGCGTCGTCAGGCGCTTCCCCTCGGCGACCACCCTGTCGCAGGCGAACGTGGTGGCGGAGGCCATGCCCACGATGCCCGGGACGTTCTGAGTGCCGGACCTGCGCCCGGACTCCTGCCCCCCACCTCGCATCCACGGGGCGAACGGGGTGCCCCGTCGCAGGTAGAGTACCCCGACCCCCTTAGGGCCCCCGACCTTATGGCCCGAGAAGGAAGCCGCGTCCACACCGGAAGCCTCGAGCGCGAGGGGAAGCTTGCCCAGCATCTGCACGCAATCCGCATGGAAACGGGCTCCGTGGGCATGCGCGATGCGGGCGAGCTCGTCTATCGGCTGGACGCAACCCGTCTCGTTGTTGGCTGCCATCACGCTCACGAGGACCGTATCGGCACGCATCGTCGACTCGAGGTCGTCGGGATGGATGAACCCGTCCTCGCGTGGCTTGAGGTAGGTCACCTCGTTGCCGAGTGCGGCAAGGTGCGAGGCGGCCTCAAGGACGGCGTGATGCTCGATGGCGGAGACGATCACATGCAGGTGCGTGCCGGCACGCTCGTTGCGCGCCCGGTCGACGATTCCCTCGAGTGCCGCGTTGTCGCTCTCGGTGCCCCCGCTCGTGAAGACGATCTCGCTGGCTGCGCGGGTGCCGAGGGCGCGCGCGGTGGCCGCGCGGGCGTCCTCTAGTGCACGAAAGGCCGTCCTCCCCTCCTCGTGCAGCGAATTCGCATTGCCAAAGGTGCCGGCGAGCACCGGTTCCATGGCGGCGAGCACGCGAGGGTCGAGTGGGGACGTGGCGGCGTGATCGAGGTAGACCCGCTTGGTGGATGATACTGGCATGGTGGGAAGAAGACCTCCGTCGGTTCGATGGCGTTCAGACGATCACGTGCGAGAAGGGGATACCGAGAGGAACCGCTACGCCTTCACCTCAAGGCCCCTCTCCCCTGCCGCCCGTATGTCGTGCAACGCCCGAGAGGGATCGCCGGCACCATAGATGGCCGAGCCGGCAACCAACACGTTGGCACCTTGCGAGGTCACGAGCGGAGCCGTGTCGACGGTGATGCCCCCATCGACCTCGATGAGCGGTGACACCTGTCGGTCCCGGCACATGCGTAGCGCGTCTTGCACCCTCTTGGCGGCACCCGGTAGGTATCGCTGTCCCCCGAAGCCCGGGTTCACGCTCATGAGGAGTATGAGGTCGAGGTCGGTGACGATGTCGTCCAGGAAACCCACCGGCGTCGCGGGATTGAGGGCGATGCCCACCTTGCGGCCGCCGTCGTGGATCACCTGCACGAGACGGTTGACGTGCACGCAGGCCTCGAGGTGGAACGTGATCAGGTCGGCACCTGCATCGAGGTACCACGGGACCTGCTCGGCGGGATTGTCCACCATGAGGTGCACGTCAAGCGGGACGCTCGTGAGCCGCTTGAGTGCACGCACCGTACCGGGGCCGATGGTGAGGTTGGGGACGAAATGCCCATCCATCACGTCGACGTGAACCCAATCGGCACCAGCGTCGGCTGCCAGTCGCGCCGCCGAGCCGAGGTTCGCGAAATCGGCCGAAAGTATCGAAGGGGCTATCTGGACGCGATTGGACATGGCGATCCCCTCTCCATCCGATGTGCAGGCATGCGCATCGAGAAGATGCGCCCTCAGGGATGTTATACCAGTTTCCGCGAAGGGTCGCGCCCTCGCGTGCGATGCATCGCCCAACGAGCAGGCACCGAAGCGGGTGCGTCCACGTCCGGTGCGAGGACCTCGCGAGACGATGCCGCGAGGTCCTAGAGGACGACGCCCCCCTCGTCCATGCCATGTAACTCCTCCTTGGGCGAACGCGTGAGCAACTGACGGGCCGCCGTCTGGATGTCCATGCCCTCCCAGAGCATCGCCCGCATCACCTCGGAAAGGGGGAGTTCGATGCCCTTGGAACGAGCGAGGTCGGTCACCGTGCGTGCGGCGATGGCGCCTTCGGCCACCATATGGGTCCTCTCGGTGAACTCCTCGAGGGTCCCACCCTGCGCAAGCAACATGCCCAGGCTGCGGTTACGCGAATGCGCCGATGTGCAGGTGACGATGAGATCGCCCATGCCGGCGAGTCCCATGCACGTGAGAGGATCTCCTCCCAGCGCCTTGGTGAGACGGCTCATCTCCGCCAGGCCACGTGTCATGAGCATGGCGGCGGTGTTGTCGCCATAGCCGGCGCCGGCGGCGACCCCGCAACCGATGGCGATGATGTTCTTGCAGGCGGCGCACAGCTCGACGCCCACCACGTCCGGACTCGTGTAGACCCTGAACTCGGGGGTGAAGAACAGGTCCTGGAAGAAGTGCGCCGTCTCGGGCACAACGCTGGCCACCACGGCGGCGCTGGGCATCCCAACGCCCACCTCCTCGGCATGGGTGGGACCCGAAAGGACCGCGAGCCGACGAGGGGAACCGAGCTCCTGGGCGAGCACGTCCACCATCAGGTCACCGGTGCCCTCCTCGACGCCCTTCGAGAGGACGACCACGGGAGTCGACGGGGCGGTGCCGCCCGCGATCATGCGAGCGGTATCGCGCATCGTCGCCGATGGGGTGACCACGACGACCGCCTGTGCGCCGTCGAGCACCTCGGAGATGGTCGACGAGGCGGTGACCGTGCGCGGGAGCATGACGTCGACCAGGTAGCGTGGGTTGCGGTGCGTGGCGTTGATGGCTCCGGCCACCTCGGGTCGGTGGGCCCACAGGCGCACTTCCTCGCCCTTGGTCCCCAGCATCCAGGCGATCGCGGTGCCCCACGACCCCGCTCCGATGACGGCTGTTCTCATCGGTCCCCCCGTCCCTTCCCCGCATCGTCGCGTGCAGGACGATGGCCGACGGAAAACGTGGGTTCGGTGTGGTTGAGCAGACGACGGATGTTGCCACGATGCGCCCACACGATCAAGGCCGCGAGGATGACACCGAACGCGAGGAACACCGGATGACCGGGATAGAGAAACGCTATCGAGATGGGCAGGGTGACGACCCCGATGACCGACCCGAGGCTCACGATGCGCGTGGAGAGGACGAGGATGGCGAATACGACGAGGATGGTGAGGCATGCCCATGGCAGGAACATGAGGGCGGCACCATACCCGGTCGCCACGCCCTTGCCGCCCTTGAAGTGCAGGTATGGGGTGAACATGTGACCGCACACCGCTGCGATCCCCCCGAGAAGCAGCGCCACGTCATAGGCGTTCCCGGCAAGGACCGTGGGCGCGAGCAAGGCCAGACAGGCCTCCATGACGAGCACCGCCGCACTCCCCTTGAGGATGTCGATGGCGCACACGACCAGGCCGGGACCCCATCCCAGCACGCGGATGGTGTTGGTGGTGCCCACGTTGCCCGACCCGTGCCTGCGCACGTCGATCCCACACAACCCCTTGCCGATGACGATGGCGGAGGGGAATCCAGCGAGGAGGTAGGCGATCACGATGCCGAGTGCGATGGCACCGAGGTATCCGGCACCCGCGAGGGAGACGGTGGATGCGAGGAGCGTTCCCATGGTGGGCTAGTCCTTCTTCCTGAAGCGAATGCGCAGGGGCGTCCCCTCGAAGCCGAAGGTCTCGCGCAGGCGGTTCTCCATGTAGCGCTGGAAGTTGTCGTCGGCCATGTCCGGGTAGTTGGCGAAGAAGGTGAACTCGGGGGGGCGCGAGTCGGTCTGGGTACCGTAGTGGATCTTGAGGCGGTGGCTGCCGTGCACGGCGGTGTGCCCGAAGTCACGCATCTCGGTGAGCAGGTCGTTGAGCTTGCTGGTGGTGATGCGCTTGCCATAGCTCTCGAACACGGTGTCGATGGTGTCCCAGATACGTCCAACGGAGCGTCCGGTGAGCGCCGAGATGAGCAGCACGGGAGCGTACCCCACGAAGCCGAGGCGATCCTCGATGCGATCGCGCACGTCGTCGCGCTGCTGCTGGTCGGTGAGCAGGTCCCACTTGTTGAGCAGTACCAACATGGCGCAGCCGCGGTCCTTGGCGAGGGCCGCGACGCGTTGGTCCTGATCGGTGAGACCGATGCTCGCATCCACCATGAGCAGCGCCACGTTGGCGCGGTCGATGGCGCGCAGGGCGCGCACGTAGCCGTAGTACTCGACGTCCTCGTCGATGGCGGACTTCCTACGGATGCCCGCCGTGTCGATGAGTCGATACTGCCTGCCCTCGTGCTCGACGAGCGAGTCGATGGCGTCGCGCGTGGTGCCGGCCACGTCGGAGACGATCGAGCGCTCACGCCCCAGCAGACGGTTGGTGAGGGAACTCTTCCCGGCGTTGGGGCGGCCGATGATGGCGACGTTCACGATGCCGGGGTCGTCGGGCTCGTCCTCGCCCACGGGTAGGACGGCGACGATCTCGTCGAGCAGGTCGCCGGTCCCGTGACCGTGGATGGCCGATAGGGCGATGGGGTCGCCCAGACCGAGCGAGTAGAAGTCCCATAGCGCGCTGTCGTCTGCGGGGTTGTCCATCTTGTTGACGACGAGGAACACGGGGTGCGGGCTCTTCTTGAGGATGCGGGCGACGTCGACGTCATCGGCGGTGACACCGGTGCGCCCGTCGACGATGAAGATGATGGCGTCGGCCTCGTCGGCCGCCATGAACGCCTGCGCCCTGATGGGCGACTGGAACACGTCGTCCTTGTTCGCCTCGATGCCGCCCGTGTCGACGAGCGTGAAAAGATGGCCGCACCATTCCGCCTTGTGATAGGAGCGGTCCCGGGTGACCCCGCGCATCTCGTGGACGATGGCCTCGTCGTCCTGGACGATGCGGTTGACGAGCGTTGACTTGCCCACGTTGGGGCGACCTACTACGGCGACGATGGGAAGTCCCAAGGTGCCACCTCTCAATCCGTGTGATTCGTGGAGCCGTGAGACCCTCGCGATGCGGAACCTTGCGGCACGATCGATTCGATGCCGTCGAGGAGTCCGTCGACTGTACAGCATACCATGCGGACATCGCGACCCGTGGCATGACGGAGGGTGTCGACCGTCTGGCCGTCGAGCGTGAGGCCGTCATCGTTGAAGGCGACGGCCGGCAGGAGCAGAGTGGCCGGGGAACCTTCCTCGGCCACGAGGGTCTCGATGATGTCGGCCGCGGTGATGAGGCCCGCCACGTCGACGTTGCCGCCAAAGTAGCGGTTGGGCACCGGGAGCACCTGCACGATCCCCGCAAACGGCGAGGCGTCGATCCTCGATGCCAGGAGGGGGGCGACACCTTCCCCGGTGGCGAGGAGGGCCATCGGCAGGTCCGTGGTGCACGATGCCCGCAGCCTTCTCGCCAGCGAGGCGACGCGCCGATGGGCACCGTCCCAGCCGTCGATGAAGCTGCGCACCATCCCGATGCCATCCTCGTACTGGGGGAATCCGTCGTACTCCTTCGCAGGCGGCGGGTCCCTCCGTGCGTTGAGATAGAACTCGTCGGCGAGATGGAAGCGCGTCCGACCCAGCCGGCGCCGGGAGCGGAGCTGGAAGGGGAGCACCTGGTCGATGACGCGCCCCGCGACCACGGGATCGCCGAAGCCGTGGTCGAAGCGCGTCTGGAACTTGGTGAAACCGAGGGGGACGATGCCCACGGATAGCACGCCAGGATGCATCTCGAGCCAAGAGAGGGTGCGGTCGAGCTCCTCTCCGTCGTTTACATCCGGGACGAGCACGATCTGCGAATGCACCTGTATGCCGCCGTCAAGCAGGCGTTCCAGCACCTCGATGCCACGCATCGCGTCTCGGCCGATGAGCTCGATTCGGATTGCCGGGCTTATCGCATGCACGGAGACGTGGAGCGGAGAGAGGCCGCATTCCACCACGCGCCGCACATCGGCGTCGGACATGTTGGTGAGCGTGACGAAGTTGCCCTGTAGAAACGAGAGGCGGTAGTCGTCGTCGCGCAGGTAGAGCGCGTCGCGCATACCTGCGGGGAGCATCCCCATGAAGCAGAACGTGCAGCTGTTGCGACACGTGCGCACGCGGTCGAACACCGCATCGGCGAACTCGAGGCCCCACGCCTCGCCCGGCTGGCGCTTGAGGTCGATCTCAAACGCCACGTCACCCGCCGCGTCGACGTCGTCTTCCGAGAAGCCCTTCGCATCCTCGGGATCGAGCAGCCAGAAGGGGCAGGCACCCCCCACGCGAACGAAGTCGGCGTCGGCGAGCCAGTACCAGTCGATGAGGTCGAGCAGCGGCTCGCCGTCCACCTCGTCGAGCACCATGCCCGGACGAAGGCCACATCGCCAGGCGGGACCGTCCTCGACCACCGCGGCGACAAGGCCGCCGCGCGATCCCGGGGCGGTGGTAGGCGCGTAGCACGCGCCTGCATCGTGGCTTGTTGCGACGGACTCTCCGATGCGCTTGGTCAAGGCACGAGGCTCCTTACTGGTTGACGGTGAGATGACCGGGTACCCGTTGCGGGTACGGATGCCTACAGCGACTCCAACCGCGCGAGCACGAGCTCGATCTGCTCCGCCGGGGTGGATGCGCCGGCGGTGACGCCGATCACGTCGTCGTCGCCAAACCAATCCGGCTCGATCTCGTCGGCCACCTCGATGTGGTGGCTGTTCTCGCACGCGCCTTTGCATATCTGGTAGAGACGTGTGGTGTTTCCCGAGTTGCGCCCACCCACGATGACCATCGCATCGGCGCGTGCGGCAAGCTCGGCCGCGGCACGCTGACGCTGCTGGGTTGCCTGGCAGATGGTGTTGTGCACGCGCAAGACGCCCACGCGGGGCAGCAGGGCATCGACCACGCTCTGCAACGCCTCCATCGTCTGGGTGGTCTGCACCACCACGCCGACCCTGCGCGACGGCAGCGTCGCCGGGAGCTTGTCGGCACTGTCCGCGACGGCGTAGTTCTCCCCCGCGTAGGAGCAGATGCCCTCGACCTCTGGATGGCCGGCCTCCCCCACCACCACGATGAAGAACCCATCCTCGCGAAGCTGCGCCGCCGCCTTGTGGACCTTGGAGACGTGCGGGCAGGTGGCATCCACGAGGTCGAGCCCCTTGGCCGTGGCGGCGGCGATGACGGAGGGGGCGACTCCGTGGCTGCGGATGACCACGGTGCCCGATTCGATGGCGTCGATACCATCGACCTCGCGGACCCCACGCTCGCGGAGCTGGGCGACCACCTGGGGGTTATGGATGAGGGGACCGAGCGTGGCGAGGTCGGATCCCCCCGTCTCCGCAGCGTTCCTCACGAGGTCGAGCGCGCGCTCGACGCCGTAGCAGGCACCAGCCGGCTTCGCGACGACGATGGTGTGCATCTCATGCCCCCGGGGAATCGGAAGGGCTCGTGCACGAGGGAGAGACGTCGCCCATCGTGACCGGGGGGTCGACCACGTTCTCACGAACTCCCGCCGGCGCAGGCTCTGCGAGGCGCTTGCCTGCCAGGCCGATCACATCGGCGGGGATCTGGTCGAGCGGCACGTCGTCGCGCAAGGCGAATATGTTGCGCATGACCTCGTTGAGGACCGCGTCGCTGCGCTCCTTCTTGGGTAGGTGAGCGAAGTCCTTCGGGTCGACGGGCTTGCCGAAGGCGACCGTCACCTTGGGAAAGTGCAGGATATGCGTGCCGCCAGGACACACCTTGTCCGTTCCGCGGATACCCACCGGGATGATGGGGACACCGGCCATGCTCGCGATGAGGACCGTACCGGCATGGTACTGTGGGACCATGCCGGGCAGGCGCATGCGCGTGCCTTCGGGGAAGATGCCGACGAGTTCGCCACCTTTGAGGAAGTTGATGGCGCGCTTGATGGCCTTGCGGTCGGCGACATTGCGCTTGACGGGAAAGGCACCGAGCATCGCGCCGCCGTCGGCGACGAGCAGCGTCGCCTTGGTGAAGACGCTCTCCTTGCCCATCATGCGGGCGATACCGGGCCGCACGGCGAGCCAGAGGGTGGGTGGGTCGCACAGCGAGACGTGGTTGGCGGAGACGACGGCGCCCTTGCCTCCGTGCACCCCATATCCCTCGAAGTTCTCCCTCCCCTCGATGGTGAGGTGGAAAAGGTGTCTCCATGCGAAGCCGCCCACGGCGTCGAAGAGCCTGAACAACCAGGTCGAAGGCGCCTCGGGAGCACCGATGAGATTGTCGAAGTAACGTTCGCGCCATTCAAGCTTCATGGGAATCCTCCGATGGGTCCGCACCCTGTGGCGGGTCGCCTCGATGTCCGATATGCCAGGTTCGCCCATGGGACGACCGCCCCGTCGGATGCCGACGGGTACCGGATGGCGGGTGCGCGTCTGGAGGGGCATGCCGGATGGCCCGGGGGTCGGTCGCACCTCGCTCGACCGCGGTGCGACAGATGACCGCCGCCACCTGTCGGGCCTCGAGTTTCGATGAATCGAGCACCAACGCGTCGGAGGCCGCCACGAGCGGTGCCGTCGGACGGGCCGAGTCGAGACGGTCGCGCTCGGCGATCTGCGAGAGAATGGCATGGGGGTCCGTCTCACCGGTATGGCGTCGGGCGTTCTGTCCCGCGCGCCGCCGAGCACGCTCTTCGGGCGACGCCGTGAGGAACACCTTGAGCTCGGCGGCGGGGAAGACGACGGTCCCGATGTCACGCCCCTCCATCACGATGTCGGTGCCGCGGGCGATGGCACGCTGCTGCTCGACGAGGGCCTCGCGAACCGCCGGTATCGCCGAGACGGCCGAGACGGCCGCGTCGACCTCCGGAGTCCTGATGGAGGAGGTCGCGTCGACACCGGCGATGGTGATGAGATCGGGTTGCCAGGTATCCCGTGCATGGGTGAAGGCGATGGGCTCCTCCCGCGCGATGCGGGAGAGCGAGGCGACGTCGTCGAGGGCGATGCCGCACGACAGCGCCCGCCACGTGACGGCACGGTACATCGCGCCGGTGTCGAGGTAGGTGAAGGCAAGGCGCTTGGCGACTCGTCTTGCTACGGTGGACTTGCCCGAGCCGGCCGGCCCATCGATGGCGATGATCATTGTACGGAGAAGCCCCCTCTTCCGGTATTCGGTCGACCGATGTCTCGTCTCAACTTATACCGCAACCCGTGGTCGTCGGACCCATCAAGACGGTAGGGTACCGGAGGAGACGCCATCACCGGACGCATGGTGGAGGGGTCGCGTCCGTCCGTCATGCGTCACCTCGAGAGAAGGAGCCCCCTCGTACCAGCGAGGCGAGGTCGGAGAGAAACCTCGGATAGCTCACATCGATGCACTCGAAGTCCTCGACCTGCGTCTCGACCCCGAGGCACAGGCCCGCGAGCGCCCATGTCATCGCAAGGCGATGGTCCCCCTTGCTCGGCAGTGTGGCGCCCTTCACGGGCCCTCCCCCGGCCACGTGGAGGTCATCGCCCTGGGCCCACGCGGTGCAGCCAAGCAGCACCAGACCGTCTATCACCGACGAGAGGCGGTCGGATTCCTTCACCCGCAACTCGCCCACGCCGTGGAAGACGGTCACGCCCTGGGCCGCGGTGGCGAGAAGGGCGAGGACGGGAACCTCGTCGATGAGCGAGGGGACCTCTTCCCTTGTCACCTCGCAGGCTCTGAGCCCATCGGTCCACCTCACGCGCACGTCCCCTATCGCCTCCTTGCCGATGCAGCCCGTCTGCGTGACGGTGAGGGCCGACCCCATGCGCCCGAGCACCTTGAGGAAGCCCGTGCGCGTGGGGTTGAGCGAGATCTCCTCCACGGTCACGTCGCTGTGCGGCTTCAGTGCGGCGGCGGTGAGGATGAACGCGGCGGAGGAAGGGTCTCCCGGCACGTCCTGCGTACCGGCGACGAGGGGCCCTCCCACACGTCCTTCGACGCTCACCGAGAGACCATCGATCATGACCTGCTTGCCATATGCCGGAAGCATCAACTCGGTATGGTTGCGGGAGAGAGCCGGCTCGGTCACACGCGTCACTCCCTTTGCATGCAGTCCGGCAAGCAGTATCGCGGTCTTCACCTGCGCGGATGCCACCGACATCACGTAATCTATCGCCGTGATCCGAGATGAACCCTGTATGGTGAGCGGGAGATGGTCTACCCCATCTGGGATGATCCGGGCACCGGCGAGCAGCAATGGCTCGGTCACGCGTCGCATCGGCCGACGAGAAAGCGACGCATCCCCCACGAGCGTGACCCGTACGTCATAGCCGGCGAGCATGCCGAGCAGCAACCTCGTCGTCGTACCGGAGTTGCCGCAATCGATGGGGCCTGCGGGTGCGTGCGGCCCACTGGCCCCCCATCCGCGAATGGTCCCCGACAGCGCCGTCTCCCCTGATGGTTGGTGCACGTCGACGTGCGCACCCAAGGCGCCCACGGCGGCGATCGACGATCGGACGTCGGCCGAGTCGAGGAGGCCCGTGAGATGCGAGGTGCCCTCGGCCATCGCGGAGAACAACACGGCCCGATGGGAGATCGACTTGTCACCCGGAACCGTCAGGCATCCGCGCAGGGGAGACTCGATGGGTGAGAAGCTCTGGGCGTTCGTGACCATGGCTACTCCTCCGGAGCTACGGGCCTGAAGGAGACGTTGAACCCGGCCGTCATGAGAAGGCCGCATAGACGTCCCATGTCACCCTCGTCGGTGAGCACGAGGTCGAGGATAGCGGAGTCCTCCGAGATATGGTCGATGGAGATGGACTGGATGTTGCAGCCCGCCTGCCCGGCGTAACCGGTGACCTCGGCGATGACGCCGCTTCGATCCGTCATGTTGATGCGCATCTCGGTGAGGCGCGAGGAGTCGGGTATCCACCGCGCGGGCAGGCTGCGTCGCAAGCGGGCACTCGCGCTCAGCAGTTCCATGAGACGCGCGTCATCACCTGTCGCGATGGCATCCTCGAACCCACCGAGAATGGTGCGGAACTCGTGCAACCCGCTCGCGAGCGCCTCGCGGTTGTCCATGGCGATCCCACACCAGAGTTCCGGGGAGCCAGCGGCGACGCGGGTGGAGTCCTTGAACCCTCCCGCCGCGAGACGCAAGAGCCCCTGGCTCCTATCGGAATGGTCCCCGGCCTGGGCGACGAGGGCGCTTGCCACCATATGGGGAACATGGCTCACGATCGCGACCGCCTCGTCATGCCGCTCGCGGTCGATGGAGATGATGCGTGCACCCGCCATCTTGAAGAGGTCGTGCAACGCGGCGAAGTCATCGGGGTCGGTGCCCGCGTCGGGGCAGAGTATCCAGTAGGCCCCCTCGAAGAGATCGGCACGGGCCGCCTCTATGCCGCTCACCTCGCGTCCTGCCATGGGGTGCCCGGGTATGTACCGCACGGGGCGGGAGAACACCTCGTCGGCGATCTCGCAGATGACGCGTTTCGTGGAGACGACGTCGGTGATGACCCCGGTGAACCCCCCGGATTCCAGGTTCTCGAACCAGCCTCGCACGGCCGAGACGGGGGTGCAGATGATGACGAGGTCCGATCCGTCGCCGGAGAGCCATTCACCAACGATCGCGTCGGTTGGCCCAGCGACCTCATCGCAGGTACCCTGCTCTCGCGCCGCGGCGCGAGTGGAACGGTCAGGGTCGATCCCGCGGATGTCGAGCGATGGGTCGGCACGCTTGAGTGCCAGGGCGGTCGAGCCGCCGATGAGGCCGATGCCGATCATGGTGATGCGGTGGAAGCGTGTTGGCATGACGTGCTCCTTGGGAATGGGATCGATGGTGCGTCAACCTAACGGGATGCGATTTCATCGGGCTTGAGACCAAAGCCGCGCATCATGGGCATGCCGCTTCGAAACGCGAAGAGGGCCGAGGCGACGTTCCCGATCTCCATGCTCCACAGCTGGTCGGGCGGCATGTGCATCCAGTAGGCGCACATGCCGCGGATGGCACCGCCATGGGAGACGACCGCCGTACGCCCCGAAAAGGTGGAGTAGCGGTCGCATGCCTGCGAGAGACGTGAGAAGAAGCTCTCCAGGCTCTCGCCACCCGGCGCCGGCCATCGGTCGCTGGTGGGACCCCAGGGGAAGGGAATCCCGGAGTCCTCGGCTTCCTGCCTGGTAAGACCCTCTAGAGCCCCAAAGCACATCTCGGCGATGCACGGGTCGACCTCGAGGGCGAGGCCCAGCTGCCGGGCTGCCGGTTTTGCGATGGAGAGGCACCGCTCCATCGGAGATGAGAAGATGCGGTCGGGCTTCCAGGCGACGAGCGCGGCAACGGCAAGATCGCGCTGCCGTTGCCCCTTTTCCGTCAGGTCGATGTCGCGTTGACCGAGATAGCGATGCTGCTCGTTCGCGATCGTCTGTGGGTGGCGCATCAGCAGGACCAACGGGGTTCGCGAGGTGCCATCCCCCGCATCGAGGGGGTCAAGGGTCGCCGAAGGGTCGGATTTCATGGATATCACCGCATTCCAGAGGTAGTGGCAGGTGTCTGACGCGAGGAGGCGTCACGCAGGGATGTGACCTCATCGTCGGTGAGCGGTCTCCATTCCCCTTGCGGCAAACCACCGAGGACGAGTGGTCCGAACGACTCGCGATGCAGCCGCACGACGGGATGGTGGATGCTCATGAACATGCGCTTGACCTGGCGCTTGCGACCTTCGGTGATGGTGATGCGCTCCCAGGTTCCCTGCGTGAGATGATGTGACTTGTCACGGTACTCCTCGTGCTCGAGCTGCTCAAGGCCCGCGGGCCTCGTCGGTCCGTCGTCGAGTGTCATGCCCGCGCGTACGAGTGCCTGCTCGCCAGATGAGAGCGTGCCCCGCACCAAGGCGAGATAGGTCTTCTCCACATGATGGCTCGGATGCAGCAGCGCATGGGCGAGATCGCCGTCCGTCGTGAAGAGGAGCACGCCTGTGGTGTCGTGATCGAGACGACCCACCGGGAAGAGTCCAGGATAGCGGTCCCGGGGGACCAACTCCGCCACGGTGGCCCTACCCTGAGGGTCGCTCATCGTGGTCACGTAGCCAGCGGGCTTGTTGAGCAGCACGTACGCGTTGCCGGTCTCGAGGCTCACGGGTGTGCCATCGACGGAGACCACATCGGCGAGCGGGTTCACCTTGGTACCCAGTTCCGTCACCACCTGACCGTTCACCCGCACACGACCTGCGGTCATGAGCCCCTCGGAGCCGCGTCGACTCGCCACCCCGGCACGCGCAAGGTAGCGCTGCAGCCGCATGGGCACAAGCATCTCGCCGGGCTTGCCGCCCGGCATCGGGGGATAGGGAGTCGGCGTGCCCTGCACCACGGTCACTTCCCCATCACCGGCTGTGCCACGACGACATCGTCAGCGACGTGCGTCGACCCGTCACCCGTATCACCGTCGATGTCGACGTCGATTCCGTCATCGGCAGTGTAGAGGACATCATCCTCTTCGTCCTGGTCGAGAGCCCCAGCGCCCTTGACGTCCGAAGGGGCCACGCTGACGCCGGACAGACGTTCGCGGATGAGCTCACGCGCCGCCTCGTTGGGGGCGAAGTCCTCGAGTGGGGGAAGCTCGTCGAGGTTCTTGAGGCCGAACTTCTCGAGAAACGTGTGTGTGGTGCCGTAGAGGATGGCCGTGCCGGGACCCCCCTCGCGTCCCATCTCGCGCACCAGCCCCTTCTCCATGAGAGAGCTCACCACGCCATCGGAATTGACCCCGCGCACGGCAGCGATCCCCTGACGGGTGACCGGCTGACGATACGCGATGACAGCGAGGGTCTCAAGCGCCGCCTGGGAGAGCTTGCGCGCATCCCACGAGAGCACGTAGCGCTCGACGACCTCGTGGTATGCGGGGTGCGAGTAGAAACGCCATCCGCCGGCAACCTCGCGGAGTTGGATGCCGCGGCCGGACTCCTGGTAATCGACGGCGAGCTCGGCGAGCAGCGAAGCGGCCTCGCCTGGCTGCACCTCGAGGATCTGCGCGAGGCGAATAGCCGAGACGGGCTCGTCCGAGACGAACAGCAGCGCCTCGACGGAGGCGAGGAGACGATGGTGCTCGGTACCCTCGTCGGCACCCTCGATGTCCTCGGGAGCGGCAAAGCCATCTGAGAGGTTCTCCATCATGATTCCCTATCCTCCGAAACATCGGGCGTTGGTTGGGGGTATCGATCGCGCCAAGGGCGCCGTGGCTTGGACGAAGCCTCCCCATCGGCATCGAATGCCGCATCGGAGAGAGGGTTCCCGGTGAGCAGGGATGCCGTGCGTTTCGAGAGGGGACGTGCGTCGGCAGGAACATCCCCGCCGAGAGGCTTGGACGTCGACTGCCGTGCGGACGACGTCACGGTCGCAGCCGCGGATGCAGGAGAGCGCTCGGCGGAAGGTTCGATGCCGATGGACACCATCTCGGACAGGACCGCGACCTCTCCGTCATCCTCGTCGGGTGTGAGGGCGGGCTGCTCGGCGACATCCCTCCAGTCCACGTGCAGTACGCCGAACGTCTCCGGTTGCTCGAGCGTGACCAGGTTCCGTTTGTAGAGCTCGAGGATGGCCAGGAACGTCACGACGATCAACTCTGGCGTCGCATCGTCTCCCAGCAACTCGTCAAACGTCATATGCCGCTTGGTCGAGATGAGGCGATGCACCGATTCGGCGTGCAACTCGACGGAAAGGGGCATCGCCGCGATGTGCTCCGCCTCGAGGATGAACGAGTCCCGACGGGCGAGCAGGTCGGCGCAGATGACCGAGAGGCCCTGCAAGGTCACGCCGGCAAGGTAGTCGGGCATCAGATCGAGGAACGCGGGCTCGATGCCGGAATGACGCGGGTGCATGCGTCCTTCGGACTCCATGCGAGCGCCGAGCATACCGGCGATGTTCTTGAACTGCTTGTAGGCGATCAGGCGCGCGACCAGGATGTCGCGGGCATCGTCGGCCGACATGCCCTCGAACTCATCGTCTCCCTCGCCATCGTCTCCATCCCTCTCCCCAGCAGGCAGGAGGGCAGCCGACTTGATCTCGAGCAACGTCGAGGCCACGAGGAGGAAGTCACTCGCCACGTCGAGGTCGAGGTCGCGCATCGCCTCGATCGTGGCGAGATACTGGTCGGTCACCTCGGAAAGCGAAATGGCGGCGACGTCGACCTTCTGCCGACTCACCAACTCGAGGAGCAGGTCGAACGGTCCCTCGAACGACTCTATGTGCACGCGATAGGACAGATCCCCCGCCTCCCTTCGATACCATCTCGGAACCTTACGGCCAATCCATGATACCCGCTTGGATGCACATCGGTGTCGCAGAGCAACGTCTTCAGACGTGCACGCGGGAGAATTCTCGCCCGGCTCGCCCTTTTTCCCCGCATGCGCCCGATTTCCAACGGTCTCCCCGGACGGCGGAGGTCAACCGCACGGTGCCGTGCACGTGAGCGGCGTTCTTTCAGCAAGAATTCAGAGACAAGCCCGACACTTGTCCCCGACAGCGCACGGCCAGCCAAGACACCACGAGGAGATGCCACCCATGAGCGAACCGAATGATATCTCGCGAGCCACGTGCATGCCACCGCATGCGAGTGCACCGAGCTCTCCCTCAAGGCTCGTCGCCATCATCCCCGCCTATGAACCCGACCATACCCTCATCGACCTCGTCGATGGACTCCACATCTGCGGCTTCTCGGACATCATCGTCATCGATGACGGCAGCGGAGATGCATATCATCTGCTCTTCGAGGCTTTGGAGGGCACGGCGACGGTGCTGCACCATCCTGCGAATTGCGGAAAGGGCTTCTCCATCAAGACGGCCCTGCGTCACCTCATGCTGCACTCACCTGGGCCGCAGGTCGTCGTGGCCGTGGACTGTGACGGGCAGCACCGTCCAGAAGATGCTCGACTCGTCGCACGGCGTGTCATCGAGAACCCCGAGGCACTCGTTCTCGGTGTCCGCACGTTTGGACCCGGTACCCCCTTGCGCTCGCTTTTGGGGAACCGGATAACCACGGGCATCTTCCGGCTCGTCTCGGGAAGATGGGTGGCCGACACCCAGACCGGGCTGCGGGGTTTCTCCTCCACCCACATCCCCGCGTTGCTCGATATTCCCGGCTCCCGCTACGAGTACGAGATGAACATGCTGCTCACCGCAGCCAGACGGGGTCGTCCCATCGTCGAGCAACCCATCGCCACCATCTACCACGACACGTCCAACACCTGCTCGCACTTCCACTCGATCAGGGACTCGGCGCGCATCTACCACACGCTCCTCGCATTCGCAGCCGCTTCCTTCCTGAGCTTCTTGATCGACTACGCCCTCTTCGGCACGCTGACGTTTCTCCTGACGACCGCGCTACCCGCCGCGACGGTGCTCGTAGCCAGCAACGTCGGCGCACGCATGGTAAGCGCCGCTTTCAACTACCATCTGAATCGAGAGCACGTGTTCAGGAGCAAGGCCATGCGATCGCGATCCGTCCTCCAATACGTCTGTCTCGCGTGCGGGATCCTCACCCTTAACACACTCATCCTCTTTGCGCTCGTAGAGGGAGTCGGACTCAATGCCCTGGTCGCGAAGGTGCTCACCGAGATGCTGCTCTTCACCCTGAGCTACCTCGTGCAACGCCACCTCATCTTCCGCCAGCGAGACTCCAGTGCCCCCGACACGAGAATCTCCGACACTCCAAGGTCAACGAGGAGGATCATCCTATGAGTCCGGTCCGAAACCGGGCGGTGCGCCGGGGCCTTCTGCCCTTTTGGCTCGTCATGACCCTCGACGCCGGGCTCATCGCCGGTTACGTGGGTTCGTTCTATGGCCTGTACTATCTCTCCGCCCGCTCGCTCTTGAGCGAGGGAACGTACACGACCATCTCGTCGACGAGCATCGCTGCCGCAGACACGAGCGCGGAGGAAATCGCCTCGATCGATACGGGGTCTTCCGTCGATACGTTCTCGGACACGGTGCTCACCACCGGTACCAGCTACGTGAGCGCCGACCTCTCCATAACCGTCAAGACGTATACCACCGGCTCGGGCGTCGATACCGTCACCTACTACGTGGCCGACATCTACCTCACCGACGTCACCTTGCTGCGATCGGGATTCGCGAACAACACCTATGGCATCGGCTATACCGAGCACGTCCTCGCCATGGACGATGAGTTCGACGCCCTGCTCGCCGTGAACGGGGACTACTACGGGAACGGGAGCAGCGGCGTCGTCATTCGCAACGGACAGGTGTACCGCTCGACCACGGATGGCTCGGACGTGTGCGTGCTCTACTCCGATGGGCGGATCGCGACCTATTCGGGTGACGGCTTCGATGTGAGCGAGGCCGTCGCGGATGGTGCCTGGCAGGCGTGGAGCTTTGGCCCCTCCCTGCTCGACGGCGACGGCAACGCCCTCACCTCGTTCAGCGTGAACGGGCATGTATCCGATTACAATCCACGCACCGCGATCGGCTATTACGAACCGGGGCACTACTGCCTCGTCGTCGTCGACGGTCGCGATACGGGTTACTCGAAGGGGGTCACCCTCACCGAACTCGCATCGCTCATGCAGGGCCTTGGGTGCACGTCGGCATACAACCTCGACGGCGGGGAGTCATCCGAGATGACCTTCGACGACGCGTATGTGAACCAGCCAGCCAACGGCGGTCGTGCGGTAAGCGACTGCATCTACCTCACGGAAGGATGATGTCCCATGACACATGTCAAGAGGGTTCTTCCCCATATCGCCATCGTATTGGGAGGTGCGTACCTCGTCTTCATGATTCTCGACCAGTACAATCCCACGATGAAGTGGGTGAGCAACGACGTCTCATCCGTCGTGCTCGCACTGCTGTGCGTCGTGACCATCATCAACGGTGTCCTGCTTGCGTTGGCCAACCGTGCGCAGACCGCACGACGGTCGCGCACGTCGCATCCCGACTCTCGGGGATCCGACGACACTGAGCGCTATCACTTTCCAAAGTAGCGAGGTCGGTATCCCCACTAAATGTCAGCCTCACCCTGAACCCTAGAACCTCTACCCGCGGCGATGGTCAACGCCTGCACATGACGGCCCTTACCAGGGGACGATGATGTCGAGCAGATTGCCTGCCGTGGCGTTGAGGAACCACCCGAGCGGGTCGACGTTGAACAGCATGGGGATGATGAAGATGATACCCAGGAGGATGAACAGGGCATACTGCTGGACCTTGTAATACATCTGCATCTTATCCCGTGGCCAGAATATGGAGACGATCGAGAACCCGTCGAGCGGCGGGATGGGCAGCAGGTTGAAGAACATCAACAGCAGGTTGATGTATGAGAAGTTGAGGGCGAGGTAATAGACCCAGTACCCGATCGTCGGGTTCACCCCATACACGAACGTCCCCAGCAGGCAGATGAGGGAACCCACCAGCGCAAGGACGAAGTTCACGCAGGGACCGGCAAGACCTACGATGAGCTCGCCTTGCTTGAGGTTCTTGAAGTAACGTGGATTGTACGGGACCGGCTTGGCGAATCCGACGATGGGCCCTCCTGCCAGCGCGAACACGATTGGCAAGATGACCGAGCCGATCGGGTCGAGGTGCTTGAGCGGATCGAGGGTGAGACGCCCGGCGTTCTTTGCCGTGGGGTCGCCGAGCTTGTAGGCGGCGAAGCCATGTCCGACCTCATGCAAGACGATGGAAGGGATGAGCAGGACGATGGCGATGAGCGATGGTGCCACGGATGAGAACCATGTTGCGACCTGTCCCATGCGAAGAGTCCTTTCGAGGTATATGGCATCCACACGAAACCGAGAGGGGCTGGCATCGACCTACGACATCTCGAAGCAGTATATCGTTACGGTCGGCGCGGGCAGCTCACCAGATGGCAACGAAGAACGATACGGTAGCTCAGCTGGCGGCATCGGACACGTCACGGCAGAACACTCTGCAGAAACGATACGCCCTCATCGAGCGGGATGAGCCCGTAGTATTCCGCGATGGTCTGCCCGATGTCCGCAAAGGTGCTGCGGACTCCCAACGGGTTACCTCGAGGCTGCTCGCCGGCGAGGAACGCGCGACCGCCACCCGCGCCGATGGGACATGCGATGATCGGGATGAACTCGCGTGTGTGGTCGGTGGAGATGTCGGTGGGGTCACAGCCATGGTCGGCGGTGATGATGAGCAGATCGCCCTCGACGAGTTGGTCGAAAAGGTCGGGAAGCCATGCATCGACGGCCTCGAGGCCGGCAGCGTAGCCGCGCCAGTCGTTACGATGCCCCCAGAGCATGTCGAAGTCGTTGAAGTTGGCGAAGACGAACGGTGCATGGGCGTCGATCCCCACCGAGACGCGCACGCCCCTCTCGACGGCGCCCGCCGCTGCAAGCAGCTTCGACATCGCGTCGTCGTTGTTTGCCACGTGCACGGAGTCGGCGATGGAACGCCACGCGAAGATATCGCCGATCTTGCCCACGCCGTGGGTGGCGACGCCGACTTGCCGCAACGCGTCGATGAGAGTCGACTTCGCCGGAGGAAGGGCAAGGTCCCGGCGGCGGTCCGTCCGCCTGAAGGAACCCGGCTCTCCCACGAAGGGCCGGAGGATGACGCGTCCCACCTCGTGTTGGCCCACGAGCAGCTTGGCGCGACACAACTCCCCGAGCTCGTAGAGACGCTCGACGGGCATGACCTCCTCGTGGACGGCTATCTGAAACACCGAATCACCCGAGGTGTAGATGATGGGGTTGCCGGTGGCGAGATGCTCGGTACCCAACTCCTCGATGATGGCCGTGCCGCTTGCCGGCTTGTTACCCAGCCACCCCAGGCCGGTAAGCTGTGTGAAGCGATCCATGAGCGATAGGGGGAAACCATCCGCGTAGGTGGGAAACGCACGCATCAGCGGGTACCCGGCCAACTCCCAGTGACCGGCCACCGTGTCCTTCTGCACGCCGCGCTCCCGCGCCTTGCCCCAACTCGCCAACGGCTCGGCTGCCGGTGACACGCCCTCGATGGGATGTATGGACCCCAGACCGAGACGACCCAGCACCGGTAGGCTCAGGCCCCCGGCACGACGTGCGGTGTTACCGAGCGTATCGGCACCGACGTCGCCATAGGCCGCAGCGTCATCCATCGCCCCGCACCCGACCGAGTCGAGCACGAGCAGGATCGCGCGCGAATCACGTATGGTCGACGAGGCACTCACCTTTGGACCGCCTTGTTGACGACCGCATCCCCAAGGCGCGAGAGAGGCCATTCGACCAAGACGAGAAGCACCCCCATGAGAAGGTAGTCCACGTGCAACACGCCACCCATGGGTGAAAGCGCCGTGGCCGCGGAGAACGATGGAAGCGGCATGTGCGCATTGAACAGCGTCACGAGCGAGAGGACGGCCGCGTTTTTGAGAAGTGCGCCGGAGAACGTGACCAGCGCCATGCCCAGGTAGAGCAGGCCGGTCGCGACAAGCACGATGCACGCCGCCCTGATGAGACCCGATAGGGCCTTCGCATATCCGGACATGTACGCCCTACCCTTCC
Source organism: Coriobacteriia bacterium (assembly GCA_015655215.1). Taxonomy (GTDB): domain Bacteria; phylum Actinomycetota; class Coriobacteriia; order Coriobacteriales; family RUG033; genus JAATFL01. The sequence goes on along the minus strand of JAATFL010000017.1, from coordinate 10,244 downwards.
AGACCCGAGGCCGTCGCGGCCTCGAGCTTGTCGGTGATGGCCATCCACTCGTCTTCCAGCGCGGGAAGACGTTGCTTGATCTGGGTGTACTCCCCCATCGCCTTGTCGAAGGCATCCTTGTCGGCGTAGAGGCTCTCGTCGGCCATGAGCTTGAGCAACTCATCGTTACGGGCCTGCGCCCGTGCGATTTCGCTCTCCAGGCGAGTCAGACGCGTACGCTCGTTGCGCAAGGCCCGGTACGCCTTGTTGCGTGCCTCGGCCTCGGCGCGCTTCTGCTCCTTGTCCTTGGGGGCCGAGGAGCGCGATGCGATCTCCGTGGCCTCCTTCGGGGTCATCCCCGTTGCGGCGACCCGTCCTGGTACGAGACGGGTCGCCCGATCGTCGTCGTCCTCGCCCGTGACATCGACCGCATCGTCGCCCGCGGAGACGCCAGTCGCCTTCGCGGCGCGTCGTCCGGCGTCCGAAGGCGTCGCAGCCCCATCTGGAGTGGCGCGAGTGCCCGTGCGGTGTTTGGCCGCAGCGCCCGTGGTGGAGCCGGGCATGGCGCGCGTCTTGGTGCCCGCGCCAGCCTGTGATGGAGCCGCAGTCGCCTGCCCGCTCTTCCAGAGATAGTAGTCGTAGTCGCCAGCGTACTCGTTGATGACGCCGTCATCCACCTCGATGATGCGGTTGGCCACCGAACGGATGAGGTGCCGGTCGTGCGAGATGAGCACGATGGTGCCCTCGAAGTGGTTGAGGGCCTGCTCGAGCATGTCGGTCGAGGCGATGTCGAGGTGGTTGGTGGGTTCGTCGAGGCAGAGCACGGGGTTGGGGCGCACCAACATCTTCGCGAGCGCCAAGCGACTCTTCTCCCCACCGGAAAGAACTCCCACGCGCTTGTCCAGCGCATCCCCTTGAAAGAGAAAGGCACCGAGGAGGGAACGCACGTCGCTCTCCTTCCAGGACGCCGGAGCCGCGTCCACCGCCTCGCGCAGCACGGTGACGTTGGGGTGCAGCTCATCGAGCTGATGCTGCGCGTAGTAGGACGTTGAGACGCGCGTGCCCAGTTTGATGGAACCCGAGTCGGGGTCGAGTACGCCGGCGATCATCTTGAGCAGCGTCGACTTTCCGGCACCGTTGGGACCCACGAGCGCGATGCGCTCGCCGCGGTAGAGCGAGAGGTCGAGGTCGCGGTACACCACATGGTCGCCATAGGCCTTGCGTACGTGCATGAGCTTCATGACCAGGTCGCCGGTACGCGGCGGCTGGGGAAAGTTGAAGTGGATGTGCTTGCGCTCGGGCGGGATGACGATGCGCTCGGCAAGGATCTTCTCGAGGCGCTTCTCGCGCTCCTGGGCCTGACGGGCCTTCGTCGCCTTGTACCGGAAGCGCTCCACGAAGTCTTGCAGGTGCTTGATCTCCTGATCCTGGATGGCCGCCTGTTCCTTGAGGCGCTCGCGAGCCGCAGCGCGCTGCTCGACGTATGCCGAGTAGTTCCCCTTGTACGGGGTGAGACGTCCCAGGTCGATCTCGAGCACGTGGTCGACCATCCCGTCCATGAAGGCACGGTCATGGCTCACGATCACGACGGCCCCTCTGTAGGCACGTAGGAATCCCTCGAGCCACTTGACGCTCTCAAGGTCGAGGTGGTTCGTGGGCTCATCCAGCAACAGGATGTCGGGATGGCGGAGAAGCAGTTTGGCAAGCGCGATGCGCATCTGCCAACCACCGGAGAACTCGCCTGTATCGCGCGCCATGTCCTCCTCGCCGAACCCAAGGCCGAAGAGCACGCTGTGGGCAAGCGAATCGACCTGATAACCGCCCTTTGCCTCGAACTGGTCGCGGATGCAGCCGTATGACTCGAGCAACCTGAGCTGCTCGCCTTCGTCATCCGCAACGGAGATGGTGTGCTCGAGCTCCTTGAGACGCTTCTCCATCGCCCGGATCTCCGACGCGCTGGCAAGCACCTCCCCCAGCACGGTGCGTCCCTTCATCTCGACTGATTCCTGCTCGAGATATCCCAACTCGGCGCCCTTGGCGAGGATGACCTGCCCGGAATCGTACTCCTCACGCCCGGTGATGATGTTCATCATCGTCGTCTTGCCCGCACCGTTGGGCCCCACCAGCGCATACCGGTCCCGGTCGTCTACGCGAAAACTCGCGTCGGCAAACAGCGTACGGGCACCAAATGACTTCGTTACCTTCTCTACCTGCAGAATCACGTGCCAACCCCTCTATCTCAAGTGTGAAGCGATATCGTGTATCGCAGCCCACACCCATCATTCCTCCGGTGTGCGAATCACGGCGAACATCATGCCGCGACAGAAGCGCGAACTCCCATCATAGCCGAGAGAAGGCGCATGAGGTTATCCGACGAGTCGATTCTCGGCAAAGACACCAAGGTTGGCAGTGCCCACCCGAAGCCAGGTACGGACCCGCCGGATTCCCGCCTGGAAAAAATGGAGGAACCATTCGCATGGCACCCCGTACCTAGCCGTTCCTTAAGCTCCTGGCACATGATCCGAGTATCGCCAATCCCCCGACGACAGCAAACATCGCCAGCGCGACGAAGGTCAGTTGTTTGCCCAACAAGGTCAACAGGTACGTTACGACCAACGTAGATGCGACGATCGCGATGGCAGATAGAGTTTCATGGATCGAGAAGACCAGCGCCATGTCCACATCACTCGTCGAGGTTCTCTGTATGCTCGTGATGAGTGAAAGATCCTGGACTGAGTTTGCTGTTCCGACGAGAGCCAGGAACAACAACATGACGAACAGGCTATCGGTCACTCCAAGAAGGAGAAAGCCGACGATCGCTACGATCGTGGCGCCAATATAGGTTCTCGCCATATCCATATCGCGAGACAACCTGCCAAACACAACGTTCCCCATAAGCAGGCCACATGAGAGCGCGGACATCAGAAGGCCGTAGACAAACGAGCTATTGTCGAAGACGTGCTGTGCAATAACTGGCAGCAAGGTATTCAGGGCACCAAAGGCAACACCGCTTATCGCGTCGGTACCGATGAGGGCAAGAACCACCGGAGTCATCTTGGAGAATTTCTTCATGACCTCGACGAAGCGTCGTGACTGCGCACCGGCCACGTCGGGGGCACCGAGCTTGATCCTCCTCAGGAACACATATGATGCAAGGAACGTGCAGGAGTTGAACACCACCACCCCCTTGAGTCCCATGAGCTGATACAGAATACCCCCGGCCAATGGACCGACCAACATGAACGAGTTCTGTATCAACCCTATCGTGTTGTTGGCTCTAGAGAGTTCATCCGGGGCACAGCAGATGCGGATAAAGGATGACTTGCATGGCTTGGAGAGCGCGCTGCCCGTATAGACGATCAGCGTCAGGACGTAGAAGTGCCACGGCTCGGTTGCGACGATGAAGCCAAGAAACACCACGGCTCTCAAAATATCCATATACTGCATTACCGAGACGGCGTTTACGCATTTATCCTGGAACTTCTTGAGGATCGGATTGGCGAATAGGGCTGGCAGGAAGCGGCATAGTATGAGAGTGGCCGTTGCCGCAACATCCTTTGTAATGCCGTAAAGTATGATTGGCAGGACGATGGACGAACACCAATCCCCCAAGGTTGATATGGCATCGGCAATCGCGAGATTTCTGAAGGTGACGTTCTTCCGTAGGATCATGGCGTCGTGGGTGCCCTGCGTATCCAGTACGTCCCACCATCCGGTTCTCTCTCCATCAAGCGATAATCTATAAGAAGCCTGCGAAGAAGAACGTAGTCTTCAGACACAGGCCGCAGCGTCTCGTTGACTTCGACTTCCGTGTAGATGCGCTCTGCGTCAAACCTACGGGCGATTTCCTCCAGCACCAACAACCGAACGGCATATTTCCGAGGAAGAGATGTCAGTTGTCCTCCTGAATCGAAGAACCTTCTCACAGCCGTGTCCACAAAATCCCCAATCAAGCGTCAGTCGATATGCTCGTTTCCAGAAGGTCCCCCCCCAATGGGTATGACCAACGATGGTCCCCCCGAAAAGGACCTCTCCGTTCTGTGGAACGACTTCCCCGTCTAATCCTTCTAAATAAGTCTAGCACACTCAAATCGTCAGGACGAGAGAGTAGGGGCAGCATACCCGTGCTCAAGCGGTAGAATCGCGTTGTTACATTGGACCGGAAGAAGAAGATGGCCGGTCCCGGTTTCCCGAAACACGGCCATCCGCCTGAGATTCTATTGGTGGGCGATACTGGTTTCGAACCAGTGACCTCTTCCGTGTGAAGGAAGCGCTCTCCCCCTGAGCTAATCGCCCGAACCTGATACCTGGGCACATCGTGCAACCGGCGCCGAATGCAGAAGCAATGGTACCCATGACCTCGCCTCTTGGCAAGCCCGAATGAGAGACGGCTCCCATGGCGGCGGGTAAGCAACTCCCAGCGGCGCATCGGGAAAGCACCGCTATCTCGCAAGGCTCATAGCCTTGCGACGATACCCCGCGTCAGACGGGCCACCTCGTGTTGGACCCGCTCGACATCGATGGTGGTGTAATCCCCCTCTCGGTAGAGCACGCGCCCATCCACCATCGTGAGCACCACGTCGCTCCCCTGTGCCGAGAAGACCAGGTTGGCCAGGGGATTCACGGACGGCTCCATCCAAGGCCGGTCGATGTCGACCACCTCCACATCGGCCAGATAGCCCTCTCGGATAAGCCCGGCGTCGTCACGACCCTGTGCGATGGCGCCGGCACGTGTCGCAGCGAACAGTGCCTGCCGGGGCGTGATGAGCGTGGGGTCGAGCTGGGTGCCTCGATAGATCATGCCGAAGAGCGCCATTTCCTTCCAAAGGTTGAGGTTGTTGTTGCTTGCGACGCTATCGGTACCAAGGGCGACGTTGACGCCGACGTCGATCAGGGCCGGCATGTTGGCGATGCCACTCGCAAGCTTGAGATTGCTCACCGGGGTGGCGACGGCGGTCGCGCTGCGCTTGGCGAGGATGTCGCGATCATGCGGTTCGAGCCAGACGCAGTGGGCCGCGAGCACGGGAACGTCGAACACGCCCAGGGTCTCGAGGAAGCCGGCGGGGGTGAGGCCACCGTGGCGCTCCTTGCATCCCTCGTGCTCGGCGCGCGTCTCCGAAAGGTGGATATGGAGTCGCGTGCCCAGCTCCTTGGCATGGATGGCGACCTCGCGGATGACTTCTGGGGTGTTGCTGTACTCGGCATGGACGCACAGGTCAATGCGACAGCGACCGTCGAACGCTCCCTGGAAGTCATGGACGAGATGCACGTTGTCTCGGTAATCGGGCATATCGCGATATGCCGCGTCGGCATCGAACGAGACGATGCCGTGGCAGAGGTTGGCACGCATTCCCGATTCACCGAGCGCCCTGAGACGTGCGTCGTCCCAGATGTACATATCCGAGAACGACGTCGTCCCGAACCTGAGCATCTCCGCGGTGGCGAGCAACGTGCCCTGGTAGGCGATCTGGTCATCGAGCTGGGCCTCGAAGGGGTAGATGCGCTCGGTGAGCCATCGTTGCAGGGGAAGGTTCTCCGCCCATCCCCGCAACGCCTGCATGGGCACGTGGGTGTGCGCGTTGACCATGCCGGGCATGAGGAGATGGCGGGCACCGGGATACACCTCGCCGTATGCCGTCGGGTTTGCAGGAGGCTTCTCCCCCACATAGGCGATCCTGTTGCCAAGTACCCCCACATAGCGATGCTCACGATAGTCGAGGTGCTCATCGATGATGGCGATATCCGAGAAGAGCATGCGGCACCTTTCGCTTCGATGATCCGTTGGGTACGCAGCGGATGCACAAGTTCGAACACGGTGCCTGGTCTACGTGAGTGCACCCGCGCAACTCGATCCGGCTCCGGCGCAGCACGCATAGCAGTGATTCCCGAAGACGATGGCCCTGCTCCCCACGGACCCCGGGGATCCCCCAGCCACATCACCTATATGGAGAGGGAGGTTGGCAGGGGCATCCAGCACCTGGTTGAAATCACAGTCGAACAAACGCCCATCCCATGAGACGGAAACCTGGTTGCGACACATCATGTTGGAAAGGGTGTCGGGATTGAAGGCTCCCTCGAGGCGGTGCATGTAGCCCTGGAGATTGCCGCTCCTCTCTAGGAAGTCCCGATAACGCCCCAATGGGTTGTTGGCTATCGCGAAGAGCTTGTCGAAGACGATTCCATGGGGGTCGAGGAGCTTGCGCCGATACGTCGCCTCGATGTCCGTCTGCGCGCCGGGCAGAAAGGCGCCCACCGGATTATGCACCACGTCGAGTTCGAGCCCGCCCCCTTTGCCATATCCCAGATCGTTAAGCCGCCTGAGCACGCGAATGCTCGCGTCGAACACGCTTGGACCACGTTGTCGCCCGGTCAGGTGCCGGTCATACGAGGGCAGCGAGCACACCACCTGGACACCGCAGTTCGCGTAGAGCTCGGCGAGGTAGGCGTATGCCGGATCCTCGAGCACGACGAGGTTGGTGCGGACCATGACGTGCGCGATCCGAGAGCCCTCCTTGATGAACCAAGCGACCTCGGGGTTCATCTCGGGTGCGCCGCCGGTGATGTCGAGGGTCACCATACGCTGCTCGGCGATGACCGTGAGGCAATCCTGCATCGTGTCTCGGGTCATCTCCTCGGTACGGTTGGGACCAGCGGAAAGATGGCAATGACCGCAGCCGAGATTGCATTTGAGGCCGATGTTGGCCTGCATCACCTGCGGATTAGAGAGCGCATGCGCTTCCGGTCTTCCCGCCAAGCGTCGGGCGAACGGCTCGATCCCCATATCCTCAAGGACATCCCCGCCGAGAGCAGACGTGGTCGACACCGAAGAGGGTTTGACCATGGGTGCCATCGTGGCTGGGAAGGAGGGCACGCACGACGCCATCGAGGTCTCCTCCCTTGTCGCGTCCATCTTACATTCCCAACTCGGTGACGACGTTCTTCATCTGTAGCGCGTGAGCGAGCGTTGCTCCCCCGCGGATTGCCGCCGCGACATGGAAGGCCTCGGTCATCTCCCCCTCGGTGATTCCCTGCTCCAGACACGAGCGCGTATATGAGTCGATGCAATACGGACATTGCACGGCAGCTGCGACGCCGAGCGCGACAAGTGACTTCTCACGCTTCGAAAGGGATCCACCCTCCGTGGCGGGGCCGTACCAACCAAGGAAGCCCCTCCAAAGCTCAGGGGCTTCTTCGCCAACCGTACCGAAGCGCTCAAGGTCATCCGGGTTGTAATACGTCTTCATGGCTGTTCCTCCTTCTTGATAGGTCATCGGGTCGTGCCCGGTATAACGTGGCCATTCGATAGCCATTCCGCACGTTGCTATTCACGGTATTAGTAGAGTATGTCTTATAGATGTATATTTCAACTAATATAGCTTGTCATTTGAATGTTTTTACAAACGGCACACAGGCTATCGAACAAATCTCATCTCGCCCACGCCATAATTAAGACCGCAAGTACTAGGTTTATGGCCAAGATCGGAAGATTTAGCAAGTCATGTGGGATTCGTCGCTACGTGGTCTCTCCTAAGATGATATCCACAACGAGCAGTTGTTCACCGATTTGGTGATAGCCGGATAACCCGAGAGCTTGGAATGGGAAGGACAAACTGGTATGTGCTTTAGACCTGCTGCCATAGAACTCAACAAGAAGTGTGCCACGTGCGGTGCCGAGAACGAGCCAACCGCGACGGTCTGCAAGGCGTGCGGTGCAGAGTTGCCGGCTGGAGCCGCAATGTCCGGTATGCCAGGAGCTCCAGGGGCTCCCAAAGCCCCCGGAGCTCCTGGAGCCCCCAAGGCCCCCGGTATGCCCGGTGCCCCCGGCACTCCCAAGGCCCCTCGAAACCAGTGAGGAGGAGACACCGAAGAGGGCATGGTATGCAGGACGACGGACAGTGACGCGCACAGGATGCCCCACGACCTCATGTCGTACTGACGTGCGCCCCGGAAGCCACCTTGAACGTATCCGCGTTCGACGAGAGCATACTACCCATGGCATTGCCTCGTCCGATGGCTGCCGCGCGGATCGCGTGCTCGCTACTTCGCTTTCATGTCTGCGATGAGAATCGCGTTCGCCGTATCGAGAAGACCAACCAGTGCATCGAAGTCCTTCCCCATCTTGCTCTTGAGAAACTGCTCGATCGATTCAGGGTCGTGCTCATGCTCCTTGATCAACTCGTACGCCTTCGGCGTTGGTGTCAGATAATAGCTACGCCGGTCCGTATCTGACGGTACCTTCTCGATGTATCCGTCCTTCACGAGCAGTTTTGCAAGCGCCGTGATGTTCGCCTTGGTCACGTAGAAATTGGCTGCAGCCATCACGGGGGTGACGTGAATGTTCGAGCTGCAGATATAGCTCAGCAGCAACATCTCGCTCGGTCTGATCGGCAGGGATGTCTTCCTATTTGCTGCGAGTCGACAGAACAGCGAAACGGCTCTTGTCTGTGTCATATCCATATAGCTCCTTGTTGGTATCGGCAATATGCTCATGATGGTGATCTCGTCGCATTTTGTCTACGAGGGGAACGGGCGTATGACTTTGCAGAGGGACTACCACCACAAGGCAATGGTATCGTACCGGTTCTTCATACTACTTCAAAAACTGGATTGCATGGTTTACCGTTACGATAACGTGTCACCTTAGGTATGTACCCGACAATTGATCCTCCAGCGATGTCAGAATACCCTCTGAGCATCCCTCGACAGAAGCGACTGCCCGTCCGGGCGCGCGGAGAACATACCCCACGCCACCGCTGCCATCTCGATGCCAAGGCTATACTTTCATCGAGCATACATTCAGCATGCCCCGATGGTCCTCCGTGTCCACGAGAAATGGAGATATCAGATGAACCTGCTCATCATCGGAAGCAGAGCCCGCGCCGAGCTCTATACGCCCGACCTGCCAATCGTTCACGATACCGACGTCACCGTCGTCGAACGTGGCGCGGGCGACGACGAGATCGTCGCGGCGGCCCCTGATGCCGATATCATCCTGGTCGATGCCATCTCGGGGATTTCGGCAAACCTTATCGCCAGGCTCCCCCATCTCAAGATGATTCATTCCGAAGGTGTCGCCTTCAACGCGATAGATATCGAGGCCGCCTCACGACATGGCATCTTCGTTTGCAACTGCAAGGGAGCGAATGCCATAGCCGTCGCAGAACAGACCCTCCTCCTCATGCTGGGATTGCAGAAGCATGTCCGCGCCGGAGACGAGGCGGTACGCCAAGGCAAGCAGATAAAGATGAAGGAGGATCTCATGGTGAGGGGTATCGACGAGCTGTCCGGCTCCAAAGTGGGCCTCGTGGGCTTTGGCGACATTGCGCAACAGGTTGCCAGACGACTCTCCGCATTCGACGCAACGGTGTTCTATACCAAGCGCACCCCGCTATCGAGCGAGGACGAGGAACGTCTTCACGTCAGTTATCTGCCACTCGATGACCTGGTCGCAACGTGCGACTACGTGAGCATCCACACGCCCGCGACGTCAACGACGATCGGTATGGTCGATGCCGGATTCCTTGCAAAGATGAAACCTACGGCCTATCTCATCAACACCGCACGCGGAGAGATCGTCGACAACGAAGCCTGTCGACAAGCGCTTGTCGACGGTACCATCGCCGGTGCCGCCTTCGATACGGTTTACCCCGAGCCCGTCACGGCGAACAATCCCCTGGTCGATCTCCCCGCTGACGTGCGAGACAAGGTGCTCTTCTCGCCTCACATCGGTGGGGTGACGACAAACATGTTCCGCCGGGCCTACCGCATGGTCTGGGAGAACGTCGAGAGGCTTTCACGGGGCGAGGAACCGGTGCGGGTGGTCAACCCAGGTCGGTACGTGGGCAATCCCTCATGAAGACCGGCACGCACGCACCGGAGAAGGTATATACGACAACGGGGGCATCGTCGATGGGCATCCCCTCACAGCACGACCCCTCCTCGTCGAATCGAGATGACGAGGAGGGGTCGGCATGACCTATCGATGGATTAATTCTAGCTCCTACGCCTTCACGGGGCCGAAGATGTTGTTGCGATAGGCGTCCAGGTACTCCTCGCAGTACTCGTCGTTGCCGATGAGTGCGTCGGAGGCGAAGATGACGCCCATGAAGTCGCGGTTGAGGGGGTCGACGATGGCGCTGTCCATGCCCGCGTCCATCGCGAGGGCCAGAAACGCCATGTTGATGACCTTGCGCACCGGCAGGCCGAACGAGATGTTCGACAGACCGCTCGTGATGTGGATGTCGGGATAGAGCTCCTTGGCCTTG
>JAATFL010000033.1 GCA_015655215.1 Coriobacteriia bacterium | reverse complement strand
GCGCGTCGAGTCCGCCTTGGGGTCGCACCCGATGAGCAGTATCTTCTTGTCCAGGTAGGTCGCCAGCGCACCCGTGAGGTTCTGCGTCGTCGTCGACTTGCCGATGCCACCTTTTCCGTAAATAGCAACCTGTCGCATGTTCAAGAGCTCCTTTTCGATCCAACGGTATCGCCCTGCGGCGAATTGACGGGTAAGTGGTGATTACGTCCACTTGCAACAGGTAGCTTGACTAAATCACAGTAATTAAATAGGATTTTAACCACCTGAATGTATCCTAGCACAAACCGACGTTTGGGAAGAACGGAAGGTCCTTGGACGAATGCACCACATCCACGAAAGGAACGACGTCCCATCATGGCTATCAACCTGGCAACCGCTGATGTAGAGCCGCGCGAGCGCCGCCTCAAGGCGGTGCTGACCTACCAAGGCTCGGCAAACGACCTGAACGAGAGATCGAAGACGCAATCCCTCAAGACGACGACGCGTCCCTTCCAGCAGTGCAGCGATTGCTCTGAGATGTGCGCTTCGACGCTCTCCGAATGCATCCGTGGCGCGGCGATCGTCACCCATTCACCTATAGGCTGCGCCGCGACCTCGGCGGGCGACGGACCCCTCGACGTCGTCACGAAGGCCCGTGGCGTCGAGAGTCAGCGAACGCAGGTCATCTGCTCGAACATCGAGGAGCGCGATACCATCTACGGTGCCCTCGAGAAGCTGCGCGGTGCGATCGAGGAGGCGTATCGTCGTTTCAGCCCGTCGGTGATCTTCGTTCAATCGTCCTGTGCCGCCGCCATCATCGGTGACGACATCGAGAGCCTCACCGATGAGATGACCGAGGAGCTCGGCATACCGGTCGCCGCCGTGTTCTGCGAAGGATTCAAGTCGCGCATATGGACGACGGGCTTCGACGCGGTGTTCCATGCGATCTTGCGCAAGGTGGTAAAGCCACCGCGACAGAGACAGGGCGACCTGGTCAACATCTTCAACTTCCTGGGAGGCGATACCTTCACCCCGCTCCTCGGCAAGATGGGACTGAGGGTGAACTATCTCGTCCCGCTGGCGGACGTCGATACGATCTCGCACATGTCCGAAGCAGCCTGCAGTGCCCATATCTGCGAGACCCTTGCGGGCTATATCGCGACGGGGCTCGAGCAGCAGTACGGCGTCCCCGAGGTCAAGGCGGCCGCTCCCTTCGGCATCCGATGGACCGATGAATGGCTCCGGGAGATCGCTCGACATACCGGCAGGGAGGATGTCGTCGAAGACGTCATCGCCACCGAACACGCACGGATCGAACCGGAGTTGGAGCGAGTCAAAAAGAAGCTCAAGGGAACGCGCGTGTACATCTTCGCCGGTGATTCCTATGCTCACAGCCTTACCAACATGGCGCTCGACCTCGGCCTCGAACCAGTGGGCGTCACCACCCTGCACCATGACCAACGTACCGATGGTGACCTCGATTCGCTCAACACGCTCGGTCATCTGGTCGCCGCGCGCGGCGACATCGAGAACTTCACGGTCTGCAATCGCCAGCCGTATCAGATGGTGAAGACGTTGCGCCGGCTCAAGCCCGACCTGCTCATCGTGAGGCATATGCACATGACGATCCTGGGTACGAAGCTGGGCATCCCCACGGTCCTCGAAGGTGATGTCAACGTGAGCGCCGGGTACGACGGCGTCATCAAGCTCGGCGACCGCCTCTACCAGGCACTGCAGACCAAGCGACTCATCCAGAACATCGCCGACCACGTGGAGTGGCCCTATTCCGATTGGTGGCTCGAAGAGGAAGACGACGTATACCGCAAGGAGGGGCACCGGGCATGAATGGATTGATCGGACAGCCACGGTACTCATGCACGCTCGCCGCACAGCAGACCGTTCTCGCGATTCCCAAAGGGATACCCATCACCCATGCCGGGCCAGGATGCTCGAGCAAGGTGTTCGGCTTCGCCGCCTATGGAGCCGGGTTCCAGGGCGAGGGATATGCTGGCGGCGGCAACGTCCCGAGCACCAACACCACCGAGCAGGATGTGGTCTTCGGCGGGGAGCGCAAACTGCGCGACCTCGTGACGAGTTCGATGCAGATTCTCAACGGCGACCTGTTCGTCATCCTGTCCGGCTGCACATCGGGCATCATCGGAGACGATGTGAAGAGGATCGCCGGTGAGTTCGCCGCAGAAGGGTTCCCGGTAGTCGGGATCGAGAGCCCTGGGTTCAGCGGCAATAGCTACCATGGCCACGAACTGGTGGTCGACGAGATCATCCGGCAGTACGTCGGACCGGTCGAACCGAAGGTGCGCCCGCGCGTGGTGAACGTCTTCTCCGTCGTGCCCTATCAGGATGCCTATTGGCGCGCCGACCTCGAGGAGATCAAGCGATTGCTCGAGGCGATCGGTCTTGAGGTGAACATCCTGTTCGGTTACGGATCGGGCGGTGTGAGCGAATGGCGTGACATCCCCAACGCGGCATTCAACCTGGTCCTCTCGCCGTGGGTCGGTCTCGGCGTCGCCGAGACGCTGCAGGAGCTCTACGGTACGCCCTACCTGCACTGCCCCATCTTCCCGGTGGGTGCTCAGGCGACCAGCCGTTTCCTGCGCGAGGTGGCGCAGTTCGCAGGCATCCCGCACGCCGAGGTCGAAGCGGTCGTCGCCAAGGAGGAGAAGCGGTTCTACGATTACTTCATCTCGCTTGCGAACTTCATCTCCGACATGCAGAACAGCATCCCCCATGAGCTGCTCGTGGTCGCTGACAGTCTCTATGCACTCGGCACGAGCGACTTCCTGGTGAAGGAGCTCGGTCTCACGCTGGAAGGCCTCCATATCATCGACAATCCACCGAAGAACCGCATCCCCGTGATCGAACAGGCTGCGCGGGGCCTGGGTGGGGAGTTCTCCGAAGCCCTGGAGTTCCATATCGATGGGTGGGAGATCCAGCGACATATGGAGGAGAAGGTCGGCAAGCCCGGCCAGACCGTCATCCTCGGCAGTACGTGGGAATCCGATTTGGCCAAGCGCACCGACAGCATCCTGGTGCATCTGAGCCTTCCCATCAACGACGACATCGTGGTGAATCGAAGCTTCTTCGGTTACAACGGCGGTCTGCGTCTGATCGAGGAGATATATGCGGGGATCTTCCGCAAAGGTAGGATATCGACGTTGACGCAGGTTCAGGAGGCGTGACCATGGGAAAACTCCTCTATCCCGATTTCTTCAACGACGTGTTCGGGCCAATCATGCAACCCGGCTCGAGTTGTGGGTTCGGCGTCCCTGCCGCATCGGCAACGTCGCCCGCAGCCTGGTACCGGGCGAACCGAAGCACGTGCGCTTCCTGTTCGGTCATGAGTTGGAGGATCTCTCCCAGCTCGCCACCTTCATGACCGATCGTGCCTATCTCGGCGGGGTGCAGGGTTTCCCCACCGATGACGTCCGTCTCTTCGACGCCCATCGGCTGGCACGCGAGAGCGGCCTCGCCTATGGGTTTGAATACGCTGAGCCCAGCCCGGAAGAGGAGGCTGTCCCACCCCACGCAACCCGGATAGAGGTCGAGGACGTCACCGGTGCGCGGGGCGAACTTGTCGCCGCCTCCATCGGCGGCGGCATGATCCGCATCAGCCGCATCAACGGCTTCCCCGTCGATTGGCGCTCCGATACCTACGCGCTTCTCATCGCCGGCACTGCCGACGAGGTGACACCTGAACGGATCGCCCAATTCGAGCACGTCTATGATGACGAGGTGCTGGCAGGCACGCTCATCGACGCCCGCCCGCCGGGATTCGCGACAGTGGATGGGGTTGCCGCATTCATCGAGACGTCGCGTCCCTTCGCACCCGAGGAGGTCGCGGCCATCTTCCCGCACGGGAACCTCACGGTGCTTCCCGCACTTCTCCCGGTCGTCACGACCAAGCGCCGGCGTCCCCAACTGTTCACGACCGTCGAGGAGTGGCGCTCCTGTGCGCACGAGCGCGACATCTCGTTCGTGCAGGCGGCGATCGAGTACGAGAAGGCGTTCTCCGGTTGGGATGAGGACCGGATCTGGGCGTATTTCGAGCGAATCGCGAGCATCCTGCATCGACAGGTCCATGCACTCGAGGAAATCGGGTACGAGAACGTCGTGGATACGCCGATGCTCCCGGTCTATGGGAGATGGTGGGATGCCTATGCCAAACGGGCGACGCCCCTGAGCGACTCCCTGACGAGCCATATCATCGTGCACGCCCTCTCGACCAACGCGAAGATCCCCGGTGTCCTGATCGTACCTGGCCCCATGGGGACCGGCGGCGGTTACCTGTTCTCGGCGCTCGACGCCGTGCGCGAACACCATGGTTTCTCCCATGAGAGGCTGATCGAGTCCCTCGTCGCCGCCGCCGGCCTCGGTGCACTCGCCTACACGCATACGAACGCGAGTGGCGAGGTGGGTTGCGTGGGCGAGTCGGGCGTTTGCTGCGCGATGGCCTCAGGTGCCGTCACCTGGCTTGCCGGTGGCGATGGGACGCACGTCGAGCATGCGGCGTCCATGGCCCTACAGGCGAACATGGGCCTGACCTGCGACCCCATCCCAGGAGGGCTTGAGTTCCCCTGCCTGACCCGTACGGTACGCGCGGCGGTGTCGGCACCTCTCTACGCCGACCTCGCCCTGAGCGGCATCGATCCGCTCATACCCTATCACGAGGTGCTGCAGGCCATCGAGGACCATCGTCAGCAGGTGGACCCCGCGCTTCTCTGCGGGTCCGAATGCGGGTGCAACCAGACTGCCACCGCCAAGCGTTGCAAGGAGGGGCTTACCCGTCTGATGGCCGGACAGCTTTCGAGCTGACCGGCCATCCCGTGCGCAGCCCATGGGGACAAAGGGGTATGACCTACCCGAGCGCGCGATCGAGATCCTCGATGAGATCATCGGCATCCTCAAGACCCACGGACAACCGCAGCAGCCTGTCGGTGATGCCGAGCCTCTCCCGTATCTCCGGGGGGATGGCGCCGTGCGTCTGCATCAAGGGAAAGGTCATGAGACTCTCGACTCCACCGAGGCTTTCCGCGAACAGGATGAGTTCGAGATGCTCGAGGAAGCTCGGTACCTCGTCGGAGCGTTTGATGTCGAACGACACCATCGCGCCCGAACCCGTCGTCTGCCTTCTCGAGATGCCGTAATCGGGATGCTCGGGGTCACCGACATAGTAGACCCGCTCGATCTTGTCGTGCGCTTTCAGGAAATCGACGATCTTGAAGGCACTCTCCTGCTGTCGGTCAAGTCGCACGCCCAGCGTCTTGATGCTGCGTAAGGTGAGCCAGCTGTCGAACGGAGGGAGCATGCCACCCTCCGACATCGCGAGCATGAAGATCGGCTCGACGAGTTCCCTGTCCTTGATGACGATGAATCCTGACATGATGTCGTTGTGCCCGCCAAGATACTTCGTACCACTGTGGATGACGATATCCGCCCCGAAGTCGAACGGCTTTTGGAAATAGGGAGTCAGGAACGTGTTGTCGACGATCAGAAGTCCATGGACCTCCTTGATGAGGGCGGAGAGCGCGGCGATGTCGGCGACCTTCATCATGGGGTTCGTCGGGGTCTCGATGAACAGGGCTTTCGTGTTGGGACGCAGCGACCGCTTCACACAGGCGAGGTCGGTTGCATCGACATATTCGAACTCGATGCCAAACGGGGCATAGTAACTGCTCATCAGACGATAGGTGCCGCCGTAGAGGTCGTCTCCGACGAGGACGTGGTCGCCTGGCTTGAACAGCTTGAGCGTCGTCGAGATCGCAGCCATGCCGCTGGCGAATGCCCATGCCTTTTGTCCCCCTTCGAGAAGGGCGACCGTGTTCTCGAGCTCGAGACGGGTCGGGTTACCGTAGCGACTGTAGCCAAATCCGGTCGACTGATCGTATCCGGGATGGGCGAACGTGGCGGTCTGATAGATGGGGGTGTTCACCGCACCCGTCTCCCGGTCAGGACCCGAATAGCCCCGTACGAATCGCGTCGCCTCGCGCATCCGAGGAGGACGATCGACGTCGATGCCCATCAAATCCTTGACCAGTCGCGCCATTTCCTCGAAACTGCTCTCGTTCATCCTCTATGACCTCGCCTCTCCGTCGACTTCCTCATGATGTGCCGCTCCATGTCGATTCCTCAGATGAAGTACTCTGGCTCGGGGTCGCCGATGATTCGTCGCAGGAACTGCTTGGTTCGCTCCTCATCGGGACAGGTGAATATCTTCTCGGGCGGCCCCTCTTCGACGATCCGACCATCCTCCATGAAGATGACCTTCGTCGCCACGTCGCGGGCGAATCTCATCTCATGCGTGACGACGACCATCGTGGTGCCCTCTTGCGCAAGCTTCTTCATGACCGCAAGCACCTCACCCACCAGCTCCGGGTCGAGTGCCGACGTCGGTTCGTCGAACAGGATGACATCGGGATTGAGTGCCATGGCGCGGGCGATCCCGACGCGCTGCTGCTCACCACCGGAGAGTTGGGTGGAGTAGGAGTCGTACTTCTCGCTCAGGCCGACGTCATCGAGAGCCCGTTTCGCCCGTTCGAGTGCCTCTTTCTTATCGACCTTGCGACCGGTGACGAGCCCCTCGGTCACGTTGTGAAGTGCGTCCTTGTTCTTGAACAGGTTGTAGTTCTGAAAGATGAACGCGGTATGCCGACGCATCGCATATATCTGGCGTTTCGTGGCGGCCTTGAAGTCGAGGTCGATATCACCCAACCTGATACGTCCCCTATCGGCATGCTCGAGAAAGTTGATGCAGCGCAGAAGCGTCGTCTTCCCCGACCCGCTCGGCCCCAGTATGACGACGACGTCGCCCTTATCGACGGTGATGTCGATGCCCTTGAGCACCTCGTTCGCGCCGAATCGCTTGTGTATGTCGGTTATCTGCAACATGTGGTCACCTCGCAGGTGCGTTCAATGGTTGGGTATGTGCATTGAGGCGACGTTCAAGGAGCTTGAACGCGTTCTCGAAGATCAAGACGAGTATGAGGTAGATGAGGGCTACGGCAAGATAGGCGTCGATGTAGTCGAGCGATGCAGCCCCCTGTATCTTCGCGATGCCCGTGACGTCGAGGATGGACATCGAGAACGCAAGCGATGTCGTCTTGATGAGGTCGGTCACCGCGTTTCCCAGGACCGGCACCGCGGAGGCGAGGGCCTGTGGAAGGATGATGTGGAGGTACCCTTGGGGTATGGTCAGACCGACGCACTCCGCCGCTTCGAGCTGGCCGTTGTCAACGCCGTTCAACGCAGCGCGGAATATCTCCGCCAGGATCGCGGTCTCGCTCAAGGCGAACACGGCTATCGCGTAGAAGATGGGATCCACGTCGAAGATGTCGATCGGAACACCGAACGTGACGAAGACGGCGTTGAGCAGGGAGGGAAGGGAGTTGTAGATCAGGAATATCTGCACGATGATGGGCGTTCCTCGCATGAACGAGATGAACACCTTGGAGATCTGGCTCAGCACCGGCACCCTATTCTTGTTGACGACCGCCATCAGAAAGCCGAGGACGAAGGCCACGAGGAACGAGACCGCGACGATCTTCAAGGTAACGGGTACGCCGGCCAATGCGGAGGTGAACGAGGCGAGTATGGCGGAAAAGCTCACCTTCATGCCGTCGCCTTCTTCCCATCGTCATGCTGATATGACGGACTGACGACATACCCGACTTCGAACCGTCGCTCCAGAAGAGCGAACACCCGCTCGACGAGTATCGATATCGCCCAGTAGATCAACGCAAGGGCGAGGTAGATCTGCAGGACGTAGGCACCCAGCGTGTTGGAGTTGAGAAGGTACGCCTTGCCCATGACGTCGACCAGGCCGATGATGTAGCCCAGCGAGCCCTCCTTGATGAGGTACTGCACGGTGTTGCCCAGGTTCGGGATCATCAAATAGAATATCTGGGGAAGCATGATCCGTCTGAACGCCTGGAGATTCGTCAACCCCACGCAGACCGCCGCTTCGTATTGCCCGTGGTCGAGACCGTTGTACGCCGAGCGGATGACCTCTGAAAGCGATGCACCCAGGAACAGGGTGAAGGCCGCGATCACGAAGATGATGACGTTCGCGTTCTGGATGTTGATCCCCATCGTCGACTTGAGCAGGGCCGGAAGGCCATAGAAGATGAGGAAGAGCAGGATGAGCGAGGGGATGCAACGCATGAGAGTCGTGTACCCATAGCCGATCGCACGTGCGATGCGAGACGTGCTCAACTTCATCAAGACGAGAAGTACTGCGAGGATCGACCCGAACAACAGGGAGAAGAACACGTATTCGAAGGTGACTGACAGGTAGGGAAGGAGTTTTGGTATGTAGGAAAGGATTGTATCTAACATGGGTTCCTCGGAAGGACGTGTCGGATTCCGGATACCCCACAGCCTCGCACTCGATGTAAGGAGGCTGTGGGGTATCCCTGACCGGGCAGGAAGTCGGGTCGGTCATGCAAACGTCAGGCGGTCATGCTGCCCGACGTTTGCATGACTCACAGATAGTTGTAGTTCTCGGTATCGTCGGTGAGGTACGTGAAGTTGTCGATGCCGTACCACTTGACCGAAAGATCCGAGAGCGTGCCGTCGTCCTTCAGCTGTTTGAGCGCGGGGCTGTAGTCAGCTTCGAATGCCGTGCTGTCCTGAGAGAGGAACGACCAGGTCTTCGTGGCGCCGATGATCGAGAAACGCAGGGCGCTATAGTATTGATGCAGTGCACCATCCTCGGCGAGGACGAGCGAATCCCAGTACTGCAGGGGAACCAACGCGAAGTCATAGCGACCCTCGGCGACCCAACCGAACGCCTCGGTGAACGAATTGCTGTCATCGGTGGCGGTCAGGGAGATCTGGTTGTCGGGATTCTTATCGTTATAATCCTCCACCACGTAGTAGTTGCCATCGCCGGCGGTGATGGGGGCAAGGCTCAGCTTGGCGGTGGCGGCGTCGCTCAGGGTGTTGATGGTGGTGGCGTCCGCACGCGTGAAGAATCCGAGGACCGACACGCCGATATTCTGCGATGGTTGCAGGTAGTTCGCAGCGCGTTCGGGGGTCCAGAACGAGTTGGTCAGGGCAAGGTCGTAGGCACCGCTGCCGAGACCGGCGAAGACGGCGGTCTGGTCCAGGCCGGCGAAGGTGAAGTTGTATTGCGGCAGCAACTCGGCGACCTTGTTGACGACATCGATCTCATAGCCGGCCGGGTTGCCGTCGTCGTCGATGTAGCTGGTCGGATTGCCACCCTGCACGAAGGCGACCGTGATGGTCGTCGTGTCGCTTGCGCTCGCCGACGACTCGCTGCCGCATCCCGCGAGGGCGAACGACGCGAGCGCGATCGCCGTGGTACCGATGAATGCACGCCTTGATATCCCCTTGCCACCCTCAAAAGGCGGAGTGGTCGCTTTGCTCCAGTTCGCATGGTTCTCGTTCGATGTTGGCTTGATGCTCATGTTGGATTCCTTACGACTCGGTTTGATTCTTACGTAGTCCGATCGATGTGCCGTCGAGGCAGGACATTCGATACAGACCACCGTAACCCCGCTTCTCCCTGTGCCGCTTCATGGAGGAAGGGGGTGATAAAACCCAACTTTCCCACCCGTGGGCCGCTCTCCCCGGCAAGGGAGAGTCCACCTGGAAACCCATGGAGGGAAGAGGGCTTGCGCCGTCGTTCGTTGGACGGGGACTCAAGATGACTCCATATCGATAGAATGCTAAAGGGGAAACCCGACAGGACAGGATGTTCTAGGCCCAAGACAGATGTCGAGGCATCGTCTTAGGCTTAAGCATCCGTGGCATCTCTCTATCCCATAATTTAACATTCATAGAAATAAATTCTATATATTTAGTATGACTTGTCAACAAGTAATGTGTATTCTGCTATAGATGAAAGCGGCAATGGAAGCAAACGGGAGGATGGACGTCGATACGACGTCAAAACCATCACGGCCCGACCTCACCGCCCTCGGCTTCAAGAGGTCTCCTGGGGGGCATATGCGGGTAAACCACGGTATAGGAGGAATCTGATGTCGTATCTCATCGCGGTCACCACAAGTGACGGACAGCATGTCGATCTCCACTTCGGGCACGCCTCGCGCTTCCTGATCATCGAGGTCGTCGAGGAGACGGGAACTTGGATAGACAGGGGATTTCGATCGTTGTCGGAGGAGGAAGCGCCATCTGACGACGAGACCGGAGAAGGTTCCCCTCAACATGATCTCGTCCGCTTCGAACGGATCGCCTCGCTTCTCGAGGGCACGTCATATCTTCTGACGCAGCGCATAGGACCCAAACCCCATCGAATCCTGTTGCAGAGGGGCATCTCCGCTCTCGAGACCCCCTTTGAACTCGACAGGTCCATCGCACTCCTCAACGCATACCATGTCAAGAACGACATCAGGTGCTAGGATGGTCACGTGCATGGCACACGAAGAGCTCGACGACGAGTTCATCCTGGCTCCAACGGCGTAGCCAGGAGAGTGACCCTTTCCACCCCCTCACCAGCACGGAAGCGACAGACTACCTCGAAGCGGAAGGTGGACCAGAATGGACGAAGCGCGCAACATCAAGGGCGTCGTGAACCGTACGTTCCACGCCAACGGTGTCATGGACGAATGCACGGTGAACGAGAGAAACGTCCTGCATACCTCGGTCGGAGCTTTGATACCACGGTACGAGTACACGGACGTTCGCACCAAGAACTTGAAGTCGCTTTCGTTTTACGAGGACGGCAGCATCCATGGCGTCTCCTTGAACGAGCAGACCGCCATCGACACGCCTCTCGGCGAATTCCCGGCAGAGCTCGTCACCTTCTATCCAGACGGCGCACTGAACAGCGTGTTCCCCTTGAACGGTCAGATGGGGTTCGGCTGGTCGGAGAAGGAGGAGGGCGAGCTTGCGAAGAGCTACGACTTCGCGTTGCCATTCGGCGACATGTCCGTGAAACTCAACGGTATGAGGTTCTACCCCGACGGCAAGCTGAAGAGCCTGATGTTCTGGCCTGGGGAGACCATCCCCCTCAAGACGCCCGTCGGGGATTTTTCGGCACGCATCGGGATACGGTTGTTCGATGACGGCGCCCTCGAGTCCTTCGAACCGTCCGCGCCCATCATGCTGGATACGCCCATCGGGCAGGTCCGTGCATACGATGTGGACGCGATCGGCGTGACCGCGGATTCCAACTCGGTCCACTTCGGCCACGAGGGCGATCTCGTGCAGATCAAGACATCGGGCGACGTCATCGTCCAAAACGAGACGACGGGCAGGACGACCGTCTCGTCGCGAACGCGCATTGGCCTGACGGACGATACGCTCGTGAAGCTGCCGCTCACCCTTTCCTTCGAGGAGGGACAGGTGACGATCGACGACGGTAAGGAGACGTTCACCTTCCCCATCGAGGGCAACAGGTTCCTCACCCTGTCCGACCTCGACCTGTCCGGCTTCAGATGTTCAGGCGAGTGCGACGGTTGCCCGGGGTGCGAGTAGCACGAAGGCGGTAGGCGGGACCCCTTCAGCAGGGGCATGTCGACGAGGCGACAAGCGCTTGGGCAAAATCCTCCTCGAGATCATCCAGGTCCTCGTTGCCCACCGAGACGCGCAGCAAGTCGTCGGTGATGCCACGTCGTGCGCGCTCGGGCTCTGGCATCGCGGCATGCGACATCGTCACCGGATACGAGACGATCGTCTCGACACCGCCCAAGCTCACGGCGACGTTGGCCATCTTGAGCCGTGCGAGGAAGGCACGCGCCGCGATGCCGTCGGTCACCCTGAACGAGAGCACCGCGCCCGGTCCGTCGCTTTGCGAGGCGTGCAGGTCATGTCCCACGTGGGTCGCGAGCCCGGGATAGTAGACGGCCCGCACCTCGGGGCGCGCCTCGAGCCAGCGTGCCAATGCCGTCGCGTTGCGCTGCTGGTAGTCGAGGCGCACCTTGAGCGTCTTGAGCCCCCGCAGCACCAGCCACGCGTCGTGGGGGCCCAGCACCGCCCCGAAGCCGTTCTGGATGGCGTAGACGCGGTCGGCAAGTCCCTCATCGGCCACGCAGGCCAACCCCGCCACCACATCGGTGTGCCCCGCGATGAACTTGGTGGCGCTGTGCACGACGATGTCCACACCCATCCCCAGCGGCCGTACCAGGTAGGGCGAGAGGAACGTGTCATCGAGAATCGCCACGGCACCGTGCTCGTGGGCGATCGCCACGATGCCGTGGATGTCGGTGACCTTGAGCAGCGGGTTCGACGGCGTCTCGAAGTAGATCGCCTTGGTGGTGGGGCGCACGGCCCTGCGCACCGCATCGAGATCGGTCGTGTCGACGTAGGTGACGTCGAACCCGAACCGCGGGAAGATCGTGCTGGTGGCGCGATACGTCCCGCCGTACGAATCCTCGCAGACGATCAGATGGTCTCCGGCTGAGAAGATCGCGAGGACCGACGAGATCGCCGCCATTCCCGAGGAGAAGGCAAACCCTCGACAACCCCCCTCGAGTACGGCGATCGTGTCCTCGAGCGCCTGACGCGTAGGGTTCCCGGAACGTGCGTAATCGAACCGCGGGGGGTTCTCAAGATCATCTTGCTGAAACGTCGAGGCCTGGTAGATGGGCGCGGAGAGCGCACCGGTGACGGGGTCGACCGCACCAGGATGGTGCACGAGCAGACTGGAGAATCGCATGGACTTCCTTTCCGTCCCCGCAGCACGATGCGGGGATACGATGACGCCGTGAACGACAGCGACCCTTCAGGGAGACGACTTGTGACGAGTCGCAGGGCATGCGCAGGGCACGTGAGCGGCTCTTCTCGCCGATTCCATCACCGGATCGATGAAACCATGGGCGATGCGCGGCGACTGGCAAGGAGGCTTGCCGCATCCCTCACGGCATCCTCGATACGATCGCATGTCATGATGGGCTCGATGCCGCGACGACGCAGGGTGCGGGCGGGCATGTCCCCCATGCGCAGCGCGAGGACGGCATCGCACCCATCGAGCGCGGAGATGATACGTGACAGCTGGGCTTCATGCTCGTCCTCACCGCAACCATCAGAACCCTTGCAAAACGTCTCAATGTCACGGGTACCCACCTTCTCGACGGCAAGCCCATCGCTCTCGTAGAGCGTGAAGGCGGTCGCGTGCCCGAAGTGCTCGTCGACCGAGACGCCATCGCGGGAAGCGACTGCAACCGTGTAATGGCCGACACGGGGATCGACGGTCCTCGGCGCTGCACCGGGGTTGGAAGGCGTCGTCTCGGACGTGTCCGCCAAAGCCCGCCCCTGCGCCAACGTCCGTTCGCGCTCCTCGACCTGCGCACGTCGATCGTCTCGAAGCGTGCCGATCGCATCGGCACGGCACTGTTGGCACGTGAGCATCTGAGGCAGATACGCACTGCACGCCGCACGCCTCTCGGTCAAGAGGCCCTGGGGTACCTGGGGAAGGTCCTGGAACACGCTGCCGGGTACGGGGATCATCTGCATGACGTTCTCGACGGTGGCGCCGAGACCGGCGGCAACCTTGGCGACTTCCTCGACGTGGTCGTCGTTGATTCCCGGGATGAGCACCGTGTTCACCTTGACCGTGACACCCAGACCGACGAGGCGCGTGATGCCCTCGATCTGGTTACGCAGCAGGATGCGTGCCGCCGGCAAGCCTCCGTACACCATCCCGTTGTACACCACCCTGCGGTAGATCCTCGCGCCGATGGCCGGGTCGATGGCGTTGAGCGTGATGGTCGCATGCGATATGCCGAGCTCGGCGATCCGATCGGCGTATCGGGGCAGGAGCAGTCCGTTGGTGGAGAGGCAGAGCAGGACGGTGGGATCGAGGGCTCGAACGAGTTCGAACGTCTCGGACACGGCATCGAAGTTCGCAAGCGGGTCACCTGGCCCGGCGATACCCACCACGTCCAGACGGGGAAGCAGCTCTTGGGCAATCTTGTAGCGCTCAAGCGCCTGTACGGGAGTGAGCACCTTGCTCACCACGCCAGGTCGACTCTCGTTGACGCAATCGAAGCGACGTACGCAGTAGTTGCACGAGACGTTGCAAGCGGGGGCGACGGGGAGATGGATACGACCGGAGCTACCGGTGCAACTGGACGAGAAGCACGGATGCGAGCGTTGTACGGACGAAGGGGGGTTGGTCATGATGTCCTTCCATGGACGTGCGAATCGGAGTGGAGGCGGATGATGGGTACCGTGGCATTCGCATCTCACGCATGGAAACGGTTACGAGACTCATCCTCAACCCCTCCTTTCCCTTGCCCGCAGGACGACGACCCTGCCTTCGGCCCGTATGGCGATATCGTTCTATCGTTTGATATGAAGCATATTGATTATATATATCATATAAGTCAACTATGATAATGATATAGATAATATTGCACCCTTTGGCGGCCCGATCGCTCGGAAGAACGGCACGCAGGCACCGTGTGGCGCGTCCCAGACGGGAGGTACTAAGTCTTCCAACCGTAAACGGTCCTTCAAGGATAGGTTTGTCCGCACCGGTACGTGTATGATGTCTACCAGCGAGAACTGACCATTTTTCCAGTGACAAGGGAGCGTCATGAAAATCTCAAGGAAACCTACGGACAACGGGTGCATGACCCTGACATGCTCGGTACCTGCCGCCGATATCCAACCGGTCCTCAAGACGGCGTACCTTCGTACCGCCATCAAGAACCACATCGCCCCGGAGCGTGACAAGACACCACAGCAGGCGGTCGACGAGAAGCTCGGTGCGGACTTCGCCCATCAGGTCGTTCGCGATGAACTGCTCCGCATCCTCGCCAACCAGGCCGTGAGCAGCTCCCGGCTCCGTATCGTGGGAAATCCCCACATCGTCACCGCTGGAGACGTCGCCGATGGCAAACCGCTCGACTTCGTCACCGAGGTCCTGCTGATACCCTCGTCCGAACTGCAAAGCTACGAGCCGATCACCATGGCACTCGATTCCTTCTCCATCCCCGCAGAGGAGGTCTCGAACCGCATGGCGCAGATCACGAAGGCCCACTCCGAGACGATCACCGACACCTCACATGACACGGTGCAGGCCGATGACAAGATGAACATCTCGATGAAGACCTCGGTCGAAGGCGAACCGATCGAGGCGCTTACGTTCGATTCACGTCGCTATGATGCAGGGCAGCAGCTCATGCCCGAAGATTTCGAGAAGGCGCTTCTCGGCATGAAGGTTGGCGAGACCAAGACCGTCAGCTTCCAGGTACCCGATTTCACATCTGCACCCTCGACCGAGGACGCAGCGGAACAGAAGATGCAGACCTACACCTCCGAGGTCACCATCGTGGAGCTGCTGAAGGAGACCGTTCCCGCCGTCACCGACGCCTGGGTGCAGAAGAACATCCCCGGTTGCACCACCTCCGACGACTTCAAGAAGCAGGTCACCGATGAGGTCGAGAAGGCTGCTCTCCAGCAGTACGACCAGTTCCGCCAGTACCATGCCACCAGCGAGTTCTCCAAGCGCTTCAAGGGCAAGATCGAGGATCCCGTCTACGAGGCCGCGCGCGACGAGTACTTCGAGGGGTTCAAATCCTTCCTCAAGCAGCAGAACATGACCCAGGAGGAGTACCTCCAGAAGTCCGGTATGGACGAGAACCAGTTCTCGATGATGACCATGATGCAGATTCGCGACCAACTGGTGCAGCAGATCTCGATGGATGCGCTGGCCGACCATCTCCATCTCGTCCCCGACGACGACGACGTCAAGCGCTACTACTCCCTCGTCGCGCCAGGGCAGGAGTTCCAGATGCGCCAGGAGATCGAAGGCACGGGGCGACAGTACGTCGTCGACACCGGGGTCAGCCGCATGCTTGCATCCGAATGGCTGGTGGAGCACTCCACCTTCACCGACCCGCATGCCACGCGGCCCGCTGACGCGGAGGACCCGGGCCGCGACGACGCCGTGCCCACCATCGCCAAGCCCGACCAGAGCGGACCGGACGCCAACTGACGGCGACCGAAACGATCCGTGCACGATGATGCGACCGTCTCCCCTCGAGACGGTCGCATCGCCTTCATCCACGCATGGTACCGCCCGTGGCCGTCAACCCAGAACCTGATTGACCCATTCCGCATACTCGCCCGTGTACATGCCGTCGAGCTTCTTGAAGACATCATCCCAATCGAAGCGGTTCTCGAAGACGAGGTCGAGGTAGTTCGCGTTGGCAGGACGGTCATCGCAGGCCTTGGCACCCGACATCTCATACGCCGCGAAGCTGTACGAGCAGGTGGGGCAGTCGGCGACGATGAGGTCGCTACCGACCTCCCTACCCTCTCCGATGATGCGTTCGAGCCGGCGCGTCCCGATCCGCTCGTCCACCAGGGCGGTCGAACCCCCTGCACCGCAGCAGAGAGCGTCACATCCGCAGTGGGCGTGCTCGACCAGGTCGAACCCCCTGGCGATCCTGCGCAATGGCTTGCTGAACTGCTCGGCGACGTCATGGCACGAGTCGGCGATGCTCAGCGCCCGCACGTCGCCCACCCTGTCGGCGCGCAGCGTCACGCCCTCCTCGGCGAGGAGGGCCGGCAACCCGATGAACTCGACGTCGTCGAGGAGCCCGTCGCAGTCACCGAGCTCCCTGAAGCAACCGGGGCAGACGAAGACGATATGCTCGATCCCGGCCTCGCGGATCGCGCGCGCCTGCGCGACACGGAAGTCATGGGCCCGCTCTCCGGCACCAGCCGAGATGAGCGGTGAGCCGCAGCACGCCTCGCTCAGCACGCAGGGATGGTCATGCGCGCCGAGCCAGTCGATGATCTCGAGCGTGAGCCCGGGTGCGTAGGAGACGAGCGTGCAGCCTGGGTAGAACAGCGTGTCCACGCCAAGGCTGCGCGCCGCGTCCATGCGGGGCGTGCCCTCGTAGTAGAAGCCGTAGATCGCACGATACGCCTTGAAGAGGTCCCACTCCCCGTCCACCTGCGTCGACCCATGGCCGGCCATCGAGAGGACGCCCACGTCGAGTAGGATCTCCCGGATCGCCGAGAAGGTCGCGCGCGCGTCCATCCCCGCCATGCAGCCATGCGTGCAGAACCCGCACATGCAGCAGCGACGGATGGCGAAGATGACCTCGGGATGCTCGTTGGCGAAGGCACGGACGGCGACGGCGTAGACCTCTGTGTCGAGTTGGGTCGCAGGAGGGAGCGTGGAGGCCTGCTCCGATGCCACCGCGCATTCCGCGAAGACGCCGGCCAGCTCGCACACGTCCATCGAGATGGCCCCGAGCACCTCGCAACGGGATTTGCAGCGACCGCATCTCGTGCACGTCACGCTCGCATCGCGGACCTTCTCGTACGCTTCTCGCAACGCCATCTCACGTCCTCGTTTCGCTTAGCCTTCGTTCATCTTCCCGCTCGGTCGATCTTCATGCACCGCGGCTGGCACTCGTCGCGCCGCTCGCACCCATCGCATTCGCCCACGACCGTCTGGTCGAGCTCATCCCAGGTCGCATCCTTGAAGCCGAGCGCGCGGTAGAACGCGACCGAGCCGCCGCGCGCCACGAGGGCGACTCGAGGGGAAACCTCGAAGGCACACGCCACGAGGGCACGACCCACGCCATGGCCACGCCAGGTGGGATACACCGCGACGGGATGCACGTAGGCGACGCCCCCATGGTCCTCTACGCGGATGAACCCGACGACGTCCCCATCCCCGTTGCAGGCGACGAAGAGGCCCACGATATCCTCGAAGGCGCCCATGCCCTCAAGGACGGAGATCAGGTTGATCCCCCTTTTGTCGGCAGGGGTCGCGGCGCGTATGCGGAAGAGCTCCTCGGCGGGCATCGTGATCACTCGCCGAAAGGGCCGAGGTAGATCTTGCTGCGAGCCTGGGGAATCGCCGTGCGCGAAAGTTCGGTAAGGCCTCTGACGATGGTGGGCATGAGCTCGATGGGAATGCCGATCATCATGTTCTCGTCCTCGACGTCCGAGCTTCCACGACAGCCGTAGCAGCCAAACGAGACGTTGAGCTCCTTCGTGGTGAAAGGGAGCAGCGTCGCCTCCACGCACTGCGCGTTGAATCCGGACGCATGGAAGTCATGGCGGTGCCCGGTGTAGTAGGAGGCCGACATGCATATCCACATCACCTGCTCCGGTTTGCACACGACCACGACCACATCCGCGGGGGCGACCGGATCGTCGAGCGGGGCCACGCAGGTGGCGGCGATGGAGCGAGGGGGCAGCATGGGGCGCTCGTTCACCATGCGCTGCGCTGCGGCGAGGTCGTTCATCTTGTGGAAGAGCACGTATATCTCACCCGTGGCGAGCTTGGCCGGGATTCCGGTGAGACCCAGGATCGAGGTACCGTCGGGACAGGCGTGCTTGCAGGCCGGCATCAGGAGCTTGCGACCACGCCGCGCCGCCATGAGCGACTGGCAGTAGCGCAAGCGCTCTGTGGGCTGGGGCACGTCGGGTAGCGGCGCGCCGGCGGGGATGAGGCTCACGGCCACCGGATGCCATCGCAGGTCGAGCACCTCCCCGAGCGTGGTCGCCCACGCGCGGTACTCTCCTGCGAGTTGGGCGTCCATCGGCGGGGCCACCTCGGTGGCAAAGCGCTTGGCGAGCGCGGCGGGGAGCGCCTCGATGCGGATGGCGTGGGCGGGGCACTGGCCCGCGCAGGTCTCGCACCCCCAGCATGCGGACTCGTCCCCCACCACCGGGCGACCATCCACCATCGTGTAGATCTCGAGGGGACAGAACGCCGCGCACAGGCCGCACCCGGTGCATGTTGCGCCGTCGAGGTGAACCGCGTAGTCCGGCTCACCGCCGTAGGCGTTGGTCACGTCGAAGTCGGCCACCGCACCATGGGAGGTGCGGATCTGCTCGGCACTCGGCATGGTGGTCGAGATGTCCGGGCGAGTCGCATCCGAGGTCGCTCCGGAAGTCCCGCCTTTCCCTGCACCCATCATAGCGAACCCCGCAATCCCTCTTTGCCCCATGGCGCGTAGACCCTGCGACCCGAGGCGTCGGTGAGGTGGTACGAGCAGAACGGGATGGTGCGCCCGTCGGGGATCGCCACCATCATCGAGCAGTCGCGCAGACGGTCGGTGTCCATCGTGTAGGCGTCCATGTAGTCCATGATGACAATCGAAAGGCCGTGCGAGAGGTCGCGCCCTTCGCCCGAGAGGATGTCGAGGAAGACGGACCCCTGTGGGGAATCCGGGTTGTAGGCCGCCAGATACCCCTCGCGCGTGAGCCCGCGCGTGGCAGGCGTCCAGCCGGCGGGGGCGTCGGGGTCGGGCAGCAGATACGTGCCCGCGTCGCACAGTGGGTTGGATGTGGAGAGCGGCAGGAAGTCATGGGAATCGAACATGTCGGGATGCTGCTCGGCCAACTGGGCGATCACGTCGCCCATCGTGTAGGTGATGGTCCGGCCCGTCTCGAAGCGACCCGAGGTGAACGCCGGTTGCAGGGCGACGCCCACCACGACGTCGGGGTTGTCAAGGGCGAAGCGGATGATGTCGTACACCTCGTGCTCGTTGGTGCCCGCGACGATCGTCATCGCAAGCACCACCTGGATACCCGCGACCCGACATCGCTCGACGGCCTCGAGCTTCACCGCAAGCAGGTCGGCACCCTTCATCTGCCGGTACACGTCCGCGACGAGCGAGTCGAACGAGAGGTAGACACCCGTGAGCCCCGCCTCGACGAGCGTCTCGAGATACCCGTCGCGCGAGGCGATGACCAGGCCGTTCGTGTTGACCTCCACACCCCAGAAGCCCTTGCCCCGTGCCATGCGGATGATATCGGGCAGGTCCTCCCGCACCGTGGGCTCGCCGCCCGTTATCTGGACACCGGTATCGACGCCCCCCGTGCGCACGATGGCGTCGAACATGGCCGAAAGCCCTTCCATGTCCGGGTCGTGCCGATCGCTCTGTGCCGACATGAAGCATACGGGGCAGTGCAGGTTGCACGCCTGCGTCACCTCGACCTCCTGCAGCGTGCCCTTGCGGGCGTGACGCTCGCACACGCCGCACCCGAAGGGGCACGGCCTGGTCGCCGTCGCTCCGCCGCACGTCGCATGCGGCGGGTTCCGGGGAAAATCGAGCGACGTCATCCAGCGATAGTGGTCGACGTCGGGCCACACGCGCGAGACCGTCTCGCCGTGCTCGGGACAGATGCGCTCCATCCACACGACCCCGCCCGCATCGGAGAAGACCGTCGCCAGAAGCTCCTTGAGGCATACCGGGCACAGGGCGTGCGTGGTGCGCAGGACCGTATCTTCAGGACTCATCGGACCACCTTTCCAACATCACGCTCATCGGTTCCACACGCGAGACGTGCCGGTGCGGACCCTATTCGTCGATGTACTGACGCGGGTCGTGGTTCTCGTTCGGAGGCGTGCCCACGCGGATGCCCGTCCAATCCACCCAGTCGAGCACACGCTGGGCGACGTAGAGGTCGGGTTGATAGGGTGCGGCCGCCTTGATGGCACGCAGGCAGGAGATCATGTGCGCCAGGTCCTCGCGGATGTCCACGTCCGAGACGGGCGAAAGATACGCGCTGGGGATGTTCGCCGCCTCGAGCTTCCTCACGTACCCGTCGAGGGCGGGTACGCCGTCGCGGTTGTAGTAGATGTCCTGATGATCGATGGGGGTGTCGCGCGAGAACCCCACCAGGGAGGTGCCGCACTCCTGGCAGGGGGCCTGCACGAAGCCGGGCGTGCCCAGGCGGTCGAAGTACTCGAGCCAGGCGAAGGCCTGGGAGATGTGCGACTTGGGCATGGTGGGCAGGTCCCCTCCCACGGAGACGACGCAGTCGTAGCCCAGGTCGAAGATCTGCTTGAACGAGTCGTCGAAGTGGTCGTCGAACGTCTTGCCGCTGTCATGGAGGTAATGGATCTCCATCGGCCACTGCCCCAGGTCCTCAAACGTCCTGCGCATCACCTCGACGTTGTCGGCCGGCGTCGTGGAGACGAAGAAATCGTACCGTATCGGCTCCACCTCGGCGTCAGCGGCCACGGCAGCGTCGTTTCCGGCCTGCATGTCGAGCAGTTCGAGCTGACACATCTCCGACACGTCGAAGAGCGAGCGCCTGAAGAACTCGGCAGCCTGTTCCTCCGAGAGGAATCCGCCGTTCGCAGTGGTGAGGCGTGTCTTGACCAAGCCGGGGATTGGCGGCTTGCTGAAGATGAGCAGTGCTTCCCTCTTCATCGATCTTCTCCTTCGGTCGGTTTCCATGCCACGCAGGGCAGTGCGTTGTAGCTCCACGTTCCGATGAGCTCCTCGCCGTTCGCAAGGCTGCAGTCGGTGAGGACGTTGACGTTCGACTCCCACATTCCCGAGAAGTCCGGTGCACCTGGCGGCCTCTCCGGGTACCACCAGCCGTAGTCAGCGCTGATGAGGTTGTCGTGCATCCGCTCGATGCGCACCTCGAAGCGAGCCTCCCCCCGGTTCGTGGCGAGCACGACGTCGTCGCCAGCCACGACGCCGAGACGAGTGGCCGTCGCCTCGTTCATCGACGCTTGCGCACGAGGGTAGCCCTTCCTGTACTGGGGGTTGTCGAGGAACATGCTCGCGTTGTACGGCTGACGACGCGCGCCGGTGATGAGGTCGAACCGTCCACCACCGCGTTTTCGGGCCGCCTCGACGAGGCGTGGGGAAAGATCGTCGCGCAAGGGCTTGGGGGTTGGATACGCCTCCCCGCCCAGCGTCTGCAGGTATTCGTTCGCAAGCTCGATCTTGCCCGTCGTGGTGGCGAACCCGACGGGCTTTCCCGTGCGAGGGTCGATCTGGTCCTGCTTTCGAGACGACTCGCATCCCGCGTAGATGCCCGTCTCGCAGAACGTCTCCCAGGTGAGACCCACCGGCTCGAGCATGCGGTCGAACGCATCCTCGAGCGTCTCGTCCGGCCACTGTTCGCCCTGGCCCATGCGAAGCGCCAACCCGCGCAGGATCTCGTAATCGGTCTTGCGCTCGTAGTAGGGCCTAACCGCCGCCGGGCCTCCGTAACCCAGGTTGGCCACACCGCCATGCGCCTGGAAGACCGGCCGCTCGATGGCCCCGGCTGCGGGCAGCACGTAGTCGGCCAGCATGGCAGTGGGTGTGATGCGATACTCCAGCACCACGAGCACGTCGAGCGACGAGAGCGCCTCGAACACCCGGTGCGTGTCGGCGTAGGTGAGGAGCGGGTTGGTGGCCTCGACGATCAGGGCGCGCACCGGGTATGGCTCGCCGGTCAGCATCGCCTTGAGGACGAGGTCGGGATGCGCCGAATCGAGGTAGCGTTTGGGAAGGTGACGACCGAAGCGGCCGGTAAGCGCATCGGCGCCCTCCACCCCCTCGTATGACTGCAGCGGTGTGATGCCCCGTTGCAGTTGCGCACGCCTCTGCGCGGACGGGAAGCGATCAGACATCTCGAGGTCCACCTCGGGGATGAAGTCGGAGGCGGACCCGATGATGCACGACCCCGTGCGGTCGACGTTTCCCGTGATGGCGCGCAAGATGGTGAAGGCCCGGTGCGTGGGAACCACGTTGCGCCCCACCTGGTCGATGCCGCGGCCGCTGATGAGCACCGTGGGGCCCGAACGGGAGAAGAGCCGGGCCGCCTCGACGATCCGCTCCTCGGGCACCTCGCACACCGCGGCGGCGCACGAGGGCGCATACGCCGAGACGTGCTCGCGCAAACCCTCGAAGCCCAGGCACCACCGCTCGACGAACCCGTGGTCGTACCAGTCGTTCTCGATGATCACGTCGACCATCGAGAGGGCGAGGGTGCCGTCCGTGCCCGGTCGAGGCGAGATCCACAGATCGGCGGCGGCGGCCGTCTGGGTGCGACGAGGATCGACCACCACGAGGGGGACGGGTCCTTTGGAGATGTCGAGAAGTGCGTGCCAGAACGCCGAGTTGTCGGATTGAGCCGGATTGGTGCCCCAGATGAACACGCAACCGGTCTTCGCGGAGATATCGGCCTCGATGGGCCAGCCGAATGCGAGCGTGTCCATCCAGATGCGCGGGTTCCAGCAGATCTGCCCGATGCCCATGTTGTTGGGACTGCCGAGGAGGTTCATGAATCGATGCAGGGGCCAGAAGGTCGCGTGCGGGCCCCCGATCATGCTCGCGAGCACCTGTGGCCCGTACTGGCCGACGAGCCCTTCGAGGCGGGTGGCGATGTCATCGAGCGCCTCGTCCCAGCTCACCTGCTCCCATCGACCGCTACCCCGCTCGCCCACACGATGCAGCGGATGGTTCACCCGGTCGGGGTCGTCGAGGAAGGAGAGGTTGGTGCGCCAGCGACGGCATCCCCTGAGGATGGCGGGATCGTAGGGATAGCGCGTGGGGTCGGGGGCCAGGTCGGTCACGCGACCATCCTCCACGGTGGCGAGGAAGGCGCAGAGGTATCCGCAGAAATGGCAGTTGGTCTTGCGTGTCTCGCTCACCGTGCGCTCCCTCCCCCGCCTCGATCCCATGGTCGACGCGCGACCCTCACATCCCCAGAAGGAACCTCACGGACAGGTGCCCCGGCTTGCCAGCCCACTCGACCCGTTGGTCGAACAGGAGTTCGAGATAGTGGCACACCGGCAGAGGCGCGGGCCCTGCGACGTCGCGTTGCGCGGCGTCCAGCAGATAGCTGCAGCTCATGCAGGCGGTCACCACCATCCGGCCACCCGCCTCACGCGCCTCGTCAACCCGATCCCATGCCATCAGGTCCGCCGCCACCTCGCACCCGGCCGCCCGGACGCGGGCCCCACAGCACACCGAGTGACGACGGTTGCACCTCATCTCGACGACGTGCTCCTCGCCCACGATGGCGCGCACGCCGTCGGCGAAGACCTGCATCGTCCGGTCGGGGCACGGGTCCTGGATGGAGACGGGACCCACGCGGCGGATGGTCTCATCGTCGATGCGGTACCCGCGCGCGGCGAGCTCCTCCGGTAGCACCGTCACCCGTATGCCCGAGAGTCGCTCGTCGCGCGCGATGAGCTTGAGGAACTCCGCATGGCAGTTGGGGCAGGCGACGAGGATCTGCCGCACGCCCGATGCGATGAGGGAGCGCACGAGAAGCTCCTGGTATGCGGGCTTCATCGCGCGGCCGTCTACGTCATAGTCGAGGATCTTGCCACAGCACTGCAAGGATATCCCATCCGCAAGCCCCTCCGAACGCGCCACGTCGTAGGTCCGCTGCATCAAGCGGGGCGAGTAGTTGAGGAAGGAGCACCCGGGAACGAAGAGCCTCTCGCAGGGTGCGATGGTCCCCGCCACAAGGTCATCGGGCAGCGAGTCGAGACGATACGCCAGCGTCTCCTCGTCCACGGTGATGGTCTCACGCTGCAACGCATCGAGGAAGGACCTCGTACCCATATGTGCACACCTCCTGTATAAGACGTAGTCTATTATCTCACAGGACCGGTCGGTAGGCCATACCGTCGAGCAAACCGCACGTGCATGCGCACGACTCCCCCACACGGGCACGATGGTCCTCGGAACCGTGCAAGCCGCCGGCGGTCACAGCCACCGGCGGCTTGCACGGTTCCGAGGACCGGGAACCATCCCCACGCGCACGGGAGTGCAGGGAGACCCACGTCCGAGGCGACGTTCCCGCCTCGCTACTTCGGTTCGCTACTTCCTCCCCGGCACGGCGCCCCAGGCGGTGAGGAACCTCTCGTCGCCCTTGGGCAGGCGGCTGTAGAAGAGGTCCTCTCCGGGAATGGTGCGACGGTCGTCGGAGTTGATGACCAGGAAACGGAGGAGCAGGCCACCGGCCAGGGCGAAGATGGGAGCGATGTACGCCCCCGCGACACCGCCCAGGACCGTGTAGCACAGCAGGGGGAGACCGAGCCCGCACACCACCATGCCACCCCAGAACCAGCCGGCGAAACTTCCGGTGAGCCAGCGTGCCGCGACCTTCTGGGCCACGACGTTGCCCGCACCGCGCAGCAACAGCAGGTAGATGAAGAGCACGATGAGCTCCACGATGATGAGGACGATGTCGAGCGAGTGGATGAACTCGCGCACCGTGGCGATGGCCGCGAGGGAGTCGGTCACGTGCAGCTTGAACTCGGGAAGTGCGCTGTAGGGCCACACGCCCAGCGAGAGCGCCACGGCGGCGCACCCCGTGGAGAGGGCGGAGACGGTGAAGAGCACCGGCAGCGCAGGAGTCGCCCAGAACGAATGGGCCTTGAGACTCGAGAGCAGCACCCCGGTGTAGATCATGATGCAGATCCCCGTGACGCCCGCGACGGAGAGGCTCAAGCCGCGCACCGGGATGAGGAACGAGCACCAGGCGAGCCAGCTCCATATCTCGGAGAGGTAGGACAGGATGTAGAACAGCCCCGCGAAGATGCAGACGGAGAGCAGCACGGCACCCCACTTGATGATGGCCGTCTTGGTCGTGAACACGCGCAGGAACACCTGGGGCTGCCCCAGCTCGAAGACGAGGAGGAAGGTGCCGAAAGCGAGGCAGACAAGCCCGACGAGCGCCGAGCCCAGGCAGTAGACGCCGAAGCCGCCGCCCTCGAGGAAGTTCTCGCAGACCATGATGATGGTGAAGATGCCGCCGCCGAGGCCCCCGAGGAAGAGGTAGGCCGCGATGGGCCAGGACCAGTAGTGCTTTCTCATCTCTTGCCTCCAAGGTCCGGGATGTAGTAGACGGAGGGCTCGGTGCCGTACTCCTCGAGCAGGCGGTACGTCCCCACGGAACCGACGAGCTTGGAGATGTCGGACCCAGGGTCGTCGAGGTCGCCGAAGATGCGGGCCCTCTGGTGACAGGTGGCCACGCAGTAGGGCTGCTCGCCTCGCGCCACGCGGTCCCTGCAGAAGTTGCACTTGCGCACGTACCCCTCGAGGTGGCTCACCATCCCGGAGGTGTCGCGAGCGCCATAGGGGCAGGCGTTGACGCACACCTTGCAGCCCATGCACTTGGCGCTGTCCACGAAGACGATGCCCGTGTCGGGATCCTTCTGGCTCGCACCGGTGGGACAGCATGCCACGCAGGGTGCATTCACGCAGTGCATGCAGATGAGCGGGGTCCAGGTCTCGTGCACGTTGGGGTACGCGCCCTGCACGCCCTCGGTCACCACCGGGTTGTAGATGATGTCCAGCGGCAGGTCGTTCCAGGCACGGCAGGCGACCGTGCAGGATTGGCAGCCGATGCATCTACGCTGGTCCATGACCATTCCGTAATGTGCCATCACCGATCTCCTCCCCCGACGATCTCCGCGCGGGTCTCCATGTCGTATCGTTTGCCCGTGCCCATGTCCACGAGGTTCTGCGCCTCGGGGTCGTAGGCGTACCGCGTGAGCACGTCGTAGTAGACGTACGTCGCAGGATCGTAGAGCCAGCCGGACTCGGGGTCGTAGACGAGGTTCGAGGCGGGGTCCCACGCCACCTTGCGGCCCTTGTCCCAGACGAGGCCCTCGGGCACGTCGAAGGTGGGCTTGGGATCGTAGGCGATGAGGTCGTAGGCGCGAGGCTCCTCGGAGGGCGTCACGTGGATGCCGGGCGTGGGCGCCGACCCGGGGATCGAGAAGGCCGTGTCCACCCTGCCCATGTTGATGCCGGCCTCCGTGGGACGGCACCGATAGACCTTGCACAGGAGCCCTCGGTTGGCCCAGCTGCCACCGATGGGATCGCAGTGCTCGGCATCGACCGAGGTGAGGACGTTCACGTTGGAGTCGAGGCAGCCGAAGGGGTCGTCCCTGTCGTTGATGCCCAGCTCGGGATACCACCAGCCGCGCCCGCACCACACGGTATCCACGTGCAGGCTCTGGTCGATCTCGGCTCGCTGCTTGATGCGACCGCGCCGGGTCTCGATCCAGCACCAGTCGCCTTCCCCGATACCGTACGCCTCGGCCGTCGCCGCGTTCATCTTGAAGCGGGGTTCGGGATAGAGATAGCGCACGGATTCGATCTGGAACTCCTCGGAGTGGTGGAAGGGCATGTACCCGCCACCGGTCGTGAGGACGAGCGGGTACTCCTCGGCGACCTCGGGATTGTCGATCTCGTTCTCGGCGTTGGGGGTGAAGGTGGGCAGCGACGGCAGGCCGATCTCCTCCATGACCGAGCTCTTGAGCTCGACCTTGCCGGAGCGGGTGCAGAACCCCTTGTCGCCGTACTTGTAGTAGTGCAGCGGCGGGTAGTAGAAGCGGTAGTTCTCGACGAACTCGTCGTAGGTCTGCACCGGGTATCCGAGCGGCGAGAGGATGTAGAAGAACGCCTCCTCCTCGTCATCCCAGGGCCACTGGTCGGCGTCCTGGCCGGTGGCGAGGGCGAGGTCGTGCCAGAACGAGTAGTCGGTATGGCGCTCGTACATGGGCTGGATGGCGCGCTGCGAGCACAGGATGGAGTCGGTGACGCCGTAGTTGGTGTGGATCGTCGGGCGCTCGAGGGCGCCGGCGATGGGCATCACGTAGTCGGAGTAGAGCGCCGCCGGGGTCATCCAGTAGTCGCAGGTGACGAGGAACTCCACCTGCCTGAGGGCGGCGAGCGTCATCTTGGAGTCACCGTAGGAGTTGACCGGGTTGGTCGCGTTCACGATGAGGGCGCGGACCTGGTAGGGGTCGCCGGTGAGGATCGCCTTGAAGACCGACGGGCCATGGGCCTCGCACATCCACTCGGCCGTGGGGGCCTTGCCCCACTTCTCCTTGGCGATGCCGGCGATGATGCCGTAGCCGGGCCACGAGGTGAGGCGGTAGCGGTCCGATCCGATCTGCTTGGCGCGCTGCCCCTCGTCAAGCCAGTCGTTGGCCTCGATCTCCTCGTCGCAGTAATATCCCATCGAGGGTCCCGGCATGAGGTCGCCACCAGGGCAGTCGAGGTTGCCGCAGATGGCGCGCATGCACGCACGCGCGTGCATGCCGGCACCGGAGTTGGGCCCGAGCTGGTCGGCCGTGCAACCCCACTGGATGTTGCTGGGGGTGTTCTTGGCGTACATGCGCGCGGCGGTGCGGATCTGCTCGGCGTCAAGCCACGTGCGCGGTGCCGCCCACTCGGGGGTGTACTCGGCGATATGCGCCGTGAGCTCCTCGAAGCCCTCGCACCAGTTCTGGACGAACTCGGCGTTGTAGAGACCCTCGTAGATGATCGTGTTGAGCATGGCGAGCGACAGCTCGGTGTCGCTACCCGGCTTGAGGGGTAGCCAGAGGTCGGCCTTCGAGGCGGTCTCGGAGTAACGGGGGTCGACCACGACGATCTTGAGGCCGGCCATCTGGAGGTCGGTGTAGCCGCGCATGCCCGGAAGCGATGAGGCGCCGGGGTTCATCCCCCACAGGATGATGCAGCGCGAGTCGCCCAGGTCGGTCTCGAACGGGCTCCACCCGGACACCGCCGTCTCCACCATGAACGTGGGTATCCAGCACAGCAGGGCGTTGTGGAAGCTGTTGGGGCTCCCGAACATGTTCATGAAGCGACGACGCGCCCAGTCCTCGGTGCGCAGCGTGCCTCCGGCCGTCGCCACGGCCTCGGCTCCGCTCTCGTCGCGGATCTGGCAGAGCTTGGCGGCTATCTCGGAGATCGCCTGGTCCCACGAGATGCGGTCCCACTTGCCCTCGCCCTTCTCGCCGGCGCGCTTGAGCGGGTGGTTGTTGCGCGCCGGGTGGTCGAGATGCTGCAAGGCGATGTTGCCCCGACAGCACAGACCCCCCGAGTTGGTGGGGTGGTCGGGGTCCCCCTCGATCTTGAGGACCTTGCCATCCTTGACGTACGCCAGCACG
This sequence comes from Coriobacteriia bacterium, assembly GCA_015655215.1. GTDB lineage: Bacteria > Actinomycetota > Coriobacteriia > Coriobacteriales > RUG033 > JAATFL01. The sequence continues at coordinate 40,511 of JAATFL010000033.1, read as the reverse complement.
CCGCAGTTCTGATGGCAGAAGTAACAGCACGACTTCTTCACTTCCACACCATCGGCGTGAATGTCGACATCCTTGTCGTAGTAGGCCATCTCTCCCCTCTCTCCTCCGATTCCAACCCCGGCACAGACTCCCCTGGGACGCAGGGGAGTGGCGATTCACGGGACAATCTCACCCGTTAACAGTATCAGCCGTACTTGGGAAGGGGAATCGAGAATACGTCATATCACCCCGGCAGTACTTGTCGAAAAGACAAAATAGCACCAGGAGTACTAGGGAAGATTCCATCGTTTAGCCACTCACCGACCAGAATCGCCAACCTGCTGCGACCGCTGTCACCTCAGGTCGAGGTGGCAGCGATGCAGACCGCCCCCATCGGCACGCACTCCATCAGAGGTTGAGCTTGAGCCCGTCATGCGGCAGGACCACGCGACCGTCGTATCGTTTGAGGAACCCCTCCAGCTCTCGCACGGTGACGGGCTCGGAGTAATGCATGGCGAGATGGGTGAGGTAGATCGTACCCGCGCCCAACTCGAGGCCCTCGTCGATGGTCTCCTGTACCGAGTGATGGGCTTCGGGACGCCAATTGTCCTTCCAAAACGTCGCATCCATGACGAGCGTCTCCACACCCCGCACCCTCCTCGCCGTCTCCCGGGGAAGACGCGCAGTGTCGGATGCATAGAAGAGACTGCTCGAGGAAGACTCGATGAGATAGCCGTACGTGCCCTCGGCATGCGCCACGGGAAGCGCCTGGTAGGAGAGACCATCGAACTCGATCCGCTGAAACGGTTCGAGCACCTGCGTGTCGAAGCAGTCCATCATGTAGTGGAACTCGTCGGTGATTCCCTTGAGGGCGGGGGCGCTTGCGCACAGGTCGAGCGGAGCGTCCCGGTTGAGGCGCACGAAATACTCCAGCTCCCCCAGACCACCCAGATGGTCGAAGTGCGCATGGGTGTACACGAGTTTGTCGATGCCATCGACGCCCTCGCGTATGAGTTGCTGACGTAGGTCAGGCGGCGTGTCGATGAGCAGGCGCTTGCCATCGGGGCCGTCGCCCGTGATGAGGACACCGCAGCATCCGCGACGGCACGAGGGGTCCTCACGTGCCTCCTCGCAGGCGACGCAGTGGCAGAAGAAGGCCGGTACCCCACAGCCCGATGCGGTACCGAGGAACGTGAAGGTATGCGACATGGCGGTCCTCCTCTGGTTGCGCCCCGACACCAACACCTCGGCGACGGGGACGGCTTTGCATTCAGCCTATACCACACCCCGGCATGGCGCGTGGGAGAAGGAGGCGCCGCACACGGGAAACAGCGCTTACAGCCCACCTGAGACGCACGCAATCCGGTTGACCTCGTCCACCGTCACCACGTGGAGGTCGGTCTGATACAACCGAGAGAGCGATTCGGAGGTGAGCGCCGTTTCCGCCTCGTCCACCGTGAACGTACCCGAGTTGTCGAGGACGATTGCACGACGCCCCCCATCGAGGAGACAGTCTACCGTGCCTTGGCCCTCATCGCTTGCAGAGGCGCACCTGTACCAGATTCGTGTGGACTCCGTTTCCCTTGGCAAGCGGTGACGGGTGGAGCGAGGTGAGCGTGTTGATGCAGCCACCCACATCCACCCGGTCACCCACCATGTCGGCCTCGTGCCAGGCACCCTGCGCCAGTCCCACCGTTCCCGGGATGATGCGACGGGTGACGCGCGCCAGCACCTCGACGGTACCGTACCGCGAGCTCACGCGCACCCGGTCATCGGAGACGATCCCGCGAGGCTGCGCATCGATCGGATTGATCCACAGCCGATGCGGGCAGGCTTGCTTGAGGGACTCGATGGATCCGAAGGAGGAGTGCGCGCGGGCCTTGTCGTGATAGCCGGCACAGATGAGCGGGTACTCGTCGGTCGCCCGATCCCACCCCTCGAAGCCGGCGTCGTAGATGGGCAGCGGGCTCATCACCTCACCCTCCGGAAGCTTCCAGGCCGTCGCTTTGCGCGCCAGGGACTCCGAGAATATCTCGGCTTTGCCCGATGGTGTCGAAAGCGGATGGGCGGCGGGGTCTCGCCGGAAGTCCGCGAGGGCGACCGTGGTCGGAAGCGCACGCGAGTAGTGCCCCATCGCCACACCGTCCTCGTAGGAGGGTAATCCGTGATCGCGGTCGCGGGCCTCCTCGTACAGGTGGGCGATCCACTCTTCCTGGCTGCGTTCCCTGGTGAACCGCTGCCACAACCCGAAGCGTCTCGCGAGAGCGGCACAGACGTCATAGGACGTGCGGCACTCACCCGGTGCGTCGACCACCTTCTGACCAAACGTCACACCCTGGTACCACTCGGACTCCCCCTGACAGGCCATGGAGGTCTGTTCCATGCGCATGACGTCGGGCAAGAGGATATCGGCATAGCGCGCTGAATCCGTCATGACCGTGTCGGTGACGATGATGGATTCGCACAGGGACTCGTCGACCAGGATGTCGTGCACCATGTTGATCCCACCATGCTGGTTGGTGAGGCAGTTGCCGGCGTAGCTCCAGATGAACTTGATGTTGGTGGAGAGCCTGTCGACACCACGGACCCCGTCGGACTCGGCGGTCATCTCGGTCCCACGAGAGACGGCATCGGTCCAGGTGAAGCAGGATATCCGCGCCTTGACCGGGTTGGGTCCAGAGGGAAGGTCCGCGATGAGTCGATCCGATGACGCCTCATGTGACCCCGTGCTCGTGCCCGGCAGACCCACCTGGCCGGTGAGGAGGGGGAGCATGGCGATGGCGCGTGCAGTGAGTTCGCCGTTCGAATGACGTTGCGGCCCCCAGCCCTGCATGACGAACAGCGGGCGGATGGTGCCGACGTCACGCGCGAGCCGGCGGATGCTCTCTGCGGGAATCTGGGTGATCGGCGCGGCCCACTCGGGGGTCTTCGGCATCCCATCGTATCCGGTCCCGAGAAGGTAGTCACGATAACCGAGATTCTGCCCTCGCAGATGCATCGGCATCGTCGTGTCGTCGAAGCCGATGGTATAGGCGTCGAGGAAATCCTGGTCGATCCAATCGTTCACGACGAGCTCGTGGGCGATGGCGCTCACGAGCGCGGCATCGGTGCCCGGACGAATGGGCAGCCATTCATCTGGATGTCCCGTACAGGTTTCGGTCAAGCGATAGTCGACCTGGTAGATCCTCGCCCCCGACACCTCACGCACCCAGCTGAAATCACGTGAGCCCCCGGCCCCTCCCATGCTCGTCTCGGCGGGACTGTTGCCAAAGTTCACGATGAGCCGTGCGCTGGCCGCCTCGATGAGAGGTGAGGCGGTGAACGCATCGGCCTCTCCATAGGTGTAGGGCATCGCCGCGGCTATCTGCGCCGTCGAGTAATCGTTGTAGCGACCAAGGTGTCCACCGAGCAGGTTCACGAGACGTTCGAAGCAGCGCCCCGTCGTCGCATGCACACCCGTACCATAGGCGACGTAGACCGCTTCGTTGCCGTAGGTGTCGATGGTATGGCGAAGACGCGTCGAGATGTCATCGAGCGCCTCGTCCCAGGTGATACGCTCGAAACGTCCCTCGCCACGGGCGCCGACGCGCCTTTGGGGATACCGTAGGCGATGGGGGCTCTCGATCCAGCGTCGAACCGTGCGGCCCCGCAGGCACGGCCGAGGTTGGGGGACGGATGCGGCGGGGCTGGCACCTCCGTCAGGCAGGGCGCCGTCGTGCGCAGACGCCCCCTCGACCCAGATGATGCGACCATCGCGCACATGGAAGAGCAGCGGGCACCGAGCACCGCAGTTCACCGTGCAGTGACTCCAGATGGTTCGTGTGTCATCGGACACCGCAGTTCAGCCTCCATCGTCGAAGTGACCCGTCAGGGGAAGTCTACCCTGCCCACCGCGTGCGCGAGTGCCGCACGACATGCACTTCTCCACGGACTGCCGCGCCGAGTTGCCGAGGTGCTCCATGGCTCATCGGCACCGGAGGGCGCCATGGATACGGCGCCCTCCGGCTGACCACCGCGCAAGAGCACGGTGCGACTCCCTGTCGACGGACCTCCGTCGAGATACCCTCGATCAGAGGAGGACCACCGGGAGGGCCGCCACGATGATGATGTAGCGCACCAGGTAGCCACCGATCAGCACGCCCACGTCGCCTGCGATGGCGAGCCCGCGATTATCGCCGCTGCGCAACGCCCGGATCTCGATGACGAGCGGTATGACGAGACCCACGGCCATGATGCCGACCCAGAAGGCCAGCGCGTAACCCCCGCTCACCATGGCGGCCACCGAGGCCGCACCGGCGGTGGACACGTGGGCGACGATGAAGAGCAGGAAGAAGAAGAGCACGATCTCAATCGCCGGGAGCACGAGGTGCACCTTCGTCAGGTCCACCATGCCCTTGACCTGTTCAGGGCACGTGATGAGCCCACCGAGCATCACGGCCGCCATGCCGGTGGAGAGCGCCGACACGATGAAGAGGACCGGGAGCAGCGCGTTGTTCCACAGCGGGAACGTGTTGACCACACCCAGCAGCACGCCCGTGTAGGCGGCGGTGAGGATCCCGAAGACGTTGCCCACCCACACGAGCCACGCCGGCGCCTCATTCTTGCCGATGAGGTCCATGAGCAGGACGATGAGCGCGGCGAGCACGAACACCGCGAGGATGACGACACCCCAGGTCATCACGGATCCAGGGTTCGTGAGGAGGAAGACGAAGCGGAGCGGGTTGTACAGGCCACCACGGGCATCCACCATGAGCAGGCAGAGACCGACGATGACCACGATCGGAGCGATGACGCGCCCGACCCTGACCACACCGGTCGCCTCGGGATGCATCCTCTTGACCAGGGACGCCGTGATGAACGCGCCACCACCCAGTCCGGCAAGGAACAGATAGCAGGCGATGATACCGCCCCAGACAGGTACGAATGTCATATCGATCACCTCACGTAGAAGATCTTGGCCTTGGTCAGGTCTCCCGCGATGGGCTTCGCGTTCAACTCGACGATGGCTTTGGATACGTCACTTTCAGGGTCATCCAGATCGCCGAACGTGCGGGCGCCCGTGAGGCACGCCTCGACGCACGAGCAGGTCTTCGTGCCATCGGTGGCCGTGACCGTGCAGAAGCGACACTTGTCGACGGTGCCGGTGCTCTCGTTGACGACGCGGACCTGGTACGGGCACGCCGCCATACAGTACTTGCACCCGATGCAGCGCCCCTCCTCGACCGCGACGACGCCGCCGGGACCTATGTAGGTAGCGCCCGTGGGGCAGACGGCGGCACAGGGAGCATCTTCGCAGTGCATGCACTGCAAGGGAATGTTCTCGACGCCCACGTTGGGATACGTGCCCGTCTCGCGCTCCTCGAAGCGGATGAAGTTCTCCGTGGGGAGCAGGTTGTTCTGGCGATGACAGGCGACCAGGCACGTGTAGCAGCCGATGCACTTCTTGGTATTGATGAGCATTCCATACCGCGCCATCACGCACCCACTTTCTTGACCGTCACGATGACCTCTTCCGTCATGGCCGAACCATATGCCGGTTCGATATGGAACGGCACGAAGTCCATTTGGCGCAGACCGACACCGTACGCGGTGTGCTGCTCGGGAGATGAGCAGCCGTAATGGCTCGGTATCCACAGCGCCGTCGGATTCAAACGTTCTGTCACCTTGACCCGGACCGTCCCGGAATGCACGGACGAGGATATCTGGACGGTGTCGCCATCGGAGATGCCCATCTGCGCGGCTCTGTCGGCGTTCATCCACACGCGGGTCAGGTCGTAATCCTTCGTGATCTGCATCAGGTCCTCGATGTTGGTCGTCTGCGTGTGGCTGTGGATGGGCTGCTTGCCACCTATCAGGCGGAAGTCGTCGCTTCCTGGCATGACCGATGGCGCAAGCCATTCCGGTGTGGCCGTGAGCCCGGCTTTCACGCAAGCGTCACTCGTGAACTGGATCTTCCCCGTCGGGGTATTCCAGATGGGCACCGCGCCATAGGCATAGGCCTTGTCGGCGAAGAAGGACGTTCCCACCTCCCTCAACGATTCGAGTGATAGCCCGACGGTTCGAAGCTGCGCATCCGCAAGCTCCTCGACGGTGAACGGGAAGTACTCGCCCACGCCGCATGCCTCGGCGAGCTCACCGTAGATCTGGTCGACGGGCCTGGTGTTGGGGAGCACCTTGTCTATGACCTGGTCACGTAGGGCGACGGCTGGGACCATGCCATCGATGAACTCCGGTATCTCCGTGCGTTCGAGGTAGCTCGTGTCGGGTAGGACGTAATCGGCAAGCATCGCGGTCTCGCTCATCTGCACGTCGATGACGACCATGAGGTCGAGGGAACCCAGAGCCTCGGCAAGATACGCGGGATTCGCATAACCAGCCGCCATGTTGGATTGGTAGAAGAACATGCCCTTGATCGCACCGTCCTTGGCGAGCTTTGCGGCCTGAAGCACCGATCCCGTGGCCGGATTCGCAAGAGGGTAGTCATCGAGTCCGAGAAGCGGGACCGCGGGTTTGGGAACCTTTGGGAACCTCCCCTCATCAAGGGCACCCGAGTTGACGGTTGACGTGAAGAGCGCGCCACCCTTCTGGTTCCAGCACCCGAGGAGCGTGTTGAAGAGGCACACCGCGCGAGCGGTCTCGCCGGAGTTCCGATAGGCGGAGCCGATGGCCGCACGCCAGCCCTGCTCGATCGATGCGGCGGGTGCGGCCTCGGCGAACTCGAGGGCGAGGCGCTCGATGATCCCAGCGGATATCCCGGTTATCCTCTCGGCCCATGTCGGCGTGTACGATACGAGCTTGGCAGCCCAGTCGTCGAATCCGACGCCGTTGGCCTTCACGTACTCCTGGTCGTAGAGGCCCTTGGCGACAAGCACGTGCGCCATCGACAGGATGAGGGCGAGGTCGGTGCCGGGATTGATGGGCACCCACTCATCGGCAAAGGCGATCGTGTTGTTGCAACGAGGATCGACTATGACGATGCGCGCACCACTCTCATGGGCCTGCTGCAGTTGCGCCACCGACGAGGGACGTATCGCATCGGCGTAGTTCCGCCCGATGAACATCGTCATCTTCGAGTTGACGATATCGGAAGAGTAGGTGGACGCCCCGATCGTCTGGAGAAACCCGCTTGCACGGGAAAGGTCGCAAGCCGCTGCATGCGTGTAGACGTTCGCCGAACCCAGCGCGTTCACGAAACGGGTGGTGTAATACTTTCCCGACGGCCGCGGGTCCTGCACGGCCGCGATGGCCTGCGGACCGTCTGAGCCGATGATGGAGGCGACCTTCTCGGCGATCTCGCTGTAAGCCTGATCCCAGGATACGGCCTCGAACTCGCCTCTCTCGTTCTTCCTCAAGGGATCGGTGAGACGGTCCTTCGAATAGGCTATCTGCGAGTACCCATAGCCGCGAGCGCAGAGTTTGCCCTTGCACATGGGGTTCTCGGCATCGCCGATGAGCTTGCGCAGCTTGCCATCGATGGTGTATGCCGTGAACCCACACTTCGAAGAGCAGGCGTTGCACATCGAATGGGCCGTTGCGAGGACGGGTTGCTCCGTCTTCTCCGCCGCCTTCGCTTGCTTCCAGGAACCGAAGCCCACGAAGCCGCCAGCGACGAGGGTTGCCACCCCTGCGCTTCCAGCCAGGAAGCTTCGCCTGGTTATTGCCTTCTCTGACATGACGTTTCCTCTCTCTGACACGCAGATACATTCCGTTCCGCAACCGTCTTCGTCCGCATCCGACGATCTTCACGCACCTGGATGCAGATGAGCAGGTCGATGAGGGCGATGTAGAAACGGGCATCGTCTTGGATACCGATAAGACGAACCCGATAATCGGGAAGCCACCTGAACCGCTCCGCGATGAACCGATGCGCCTCGGTCCTGATGCCGTTGCGCAGCATCACCGCGACGAGATCGAGCTCAAGGGCGAGATGGTCGGGACAAGCCGAGTACCCATCGGGCACGCGCAGGCCCATGCGCTCGACGAGTTCACGCATGTAGGTTGCGGAATCGCCGAGATACAGCCCCCTCTGCCTCCCGAAGCATGAACCGGGAGCGTCCGACCACTCGGTGTAGAGGGATTCGATGGGCAGGGCCGATTCGGGAAGCCCCCCCGTGAAGTGCCGGGCGAAGAACGTTCGACGCTCCGCATACGTCGGCGGAACGCACAGGGTTTCGATCTCCGTGACGCGACGGTGCTTTCGGAAAAGGGTCAATCGCCCTTCGCCTCCCCCGCCGTCGCACCGTACCTCCGGTCCCAGCGCCCTCTCATCTTGCGACGCTCCGCATGCGCTGTCGATGAAGTCCGTCCACAAGGTCCGTTCGGTCAGTTCGTTCCAATCGGTTTCACCCAACGGGGCGAAGCACTTCGATATCACCGAGAACAGCGCCTCGTCTTCCATGTCATCACCCCCTCGGTCGCAGCTACCATCCACCGGCACACGTTCGGACGCCCCGCTACTCCGACTGCGCGTACGTCACCGTGTTCATGTCGACCGCGTTGACCGTCGAGACGATACCCTTCGCGATGACCTCGTCTGCGATGTCCTGCCACTCGATGAACTTGATGGCGCCGTTGGGGCACTGGTCCGCGCAGCGTCCGCAGGAGATGCACTTCGTGGAGACGTTCTGCTCGGTGTCGATGACCGGCATATGCCACGGACAGGCCATGTGGCACATGCCACACCCTATGCACTTGGTGGTGTCGACGATGCGGGCGCCACTCTTCTTGTCGGACGTGATGGCGTCGACAGGGCAGTACCTCATGCACTGCGGGTCCTCGCACTGCTTGCAGCTCTCGATGGTGAATTGGCAGTTATCGTAGATGCCGTCGTTGGTGTCGGGGCTTGCCCCGTACTGGTAGTTCTGCCACACATGCACGCGCGCGATGTGCTGGCAGACTCGACCGTCGTTCTTCAGGGTGCACATCAGCTCGCAGCGCTGGCATCCCGAGCAGCGGGCCCGATCGGTGATGACCATCTTCAGGGGTGTCGTGCGAATCGAGATGCGACCCGATTCGATGCTGTCCTCGATGACACCCCATTTCGCCAGTGCGCCTCCGATGATCAGGCCGGCCACGCCACATCCGGCCATCTCGAGTACCCGGCGACGCGTGACGGTCCTCTTGCCGCTCTTCCTGCCCGCGTCCTCCGAGGCCGCCAGCTTCTCGTCAACCCTCTTCACGGCAGCCGAAGCGTCGGCTCTCACGGAATCCTCGGATGCAGGCTGCTCGTGCAGCTCGTTATCGGTCATCCTCGTCTACCCCCTCTTCCTCATGTGGGTTTGATCTCTAACCACCCGCCGTAACACGACGACGCGCGCGGGTGGCGGCCATCAGGCAAGCCCGCTCTGGCAGACACGCACATTCAGGCATGGATGGAATCCGGTATTCCCTCGTTCGCTCATCTCACACAACGTTGGTTATCCTGGCGCATCGCTCGCGCACGCCATGCCCTCTTTGGGGATAAATGACCGAATGCGTGGAATTGCCCTGAAAGAGGGAATGGCACCGAGCGCTCCCCTTTGATAATGGACAGACGTAACACCATGGTCTTCTCCACTCCGCCGTCCCACACAACAGGAAACGACGAGGAGATTTGGAGATCCAAATGGCTGACGAAAAGTCATATGGCTGGACGGGAAAGATGCTGCGCGTCAACCTCACGACCGGCGCAATCTCGACCGAGCCAACCGACCCGTACAAAGGTTATATTGGCGGCATGGGCATCGCGAACAAGATCATGTTCGACGAGGTCCCCGCAGGTACCGATCCGTTTGCACCTGAGAACAAGGTCGTCTTTGCCGTTGGCCCCCTCACGGCCACGGGCGTGCCCCTGGCTGGCCGCATGACCATCTGCTCGCTGTCCACCTTCACCCAGGACCATCTGGTGGTCGATGCCCACACGGGTGGCATGTTGGGAGCCCGCATCAAGCAGGCAGGTTACGACGTCATCATCCTCGAGGGCAAGGCCACGAGCCACTGCTATCTGCATATCAAGGACGATCAGGTCGAGATCAAGGATGCCAGTGATGTCTGGGGCCTCGGTACCCGCGAGGCCGCCGAGGCGCTCAACCGCGTCGAAGGCGACCAGGCATGCGTGGCGACGATCGGGATGGCCGGCGAGAACCTTCTACCCTATGCCTGCCTCATCAACTCCCGCAACCACTCCGCTGGCGCCGGTGTGGGTGCCGTGCTGGGTTCGAAGAACTGCAAGGCTCTCGTCGTCGAGGGCAACGGGAGCGTGTATGTGAAGGATCCCCAGGCGATCGCCGATCTCTCCGACTACATGCTCGGTCACGTCATCGGGTCCAACAACAACCACGTCGTACCCTCCACCCAGCAGGAATGGGCCGAGTATTACGATGCGGGCTCACGCTGGACCGCGCGCAATGGTCTGTACTGGGCCCTCGCCGAGGGGGATCCCATCGAGACTGGCGAGCCCAAGCCGGGCGAGCTCAACACGGTCGGGTACCGTTGCATGAAGTCGACGAAGGACCTCGGCGACGCGGCCGAGAAGTACACCATCAAGATGAATGGCTGCCACAGCTGTCCCATCCACTGCTACTCCGACCTGCGTGTGGAGAAGACGGAGGAGCTCGGCGGTTACGCGACCTCCGGCAACACCTGCGTGGGCAACTTCCCCTTCACCTACATGGACGGCATCCTCAAGACGGGCCTCGGGGGCGATGACACCGTCATATGGAACACCCTCATCGGGACCCTGGTGGACGATCTGGGCCTATGGTGCAACTACGCCCAGCTCTACCGGGACATCGCCCATTGCGTCAAGGCCGGTATCTTCGAGAAGAACCTTCCGCCCGAGGAGTACGACGCCTACGATTGGAGCAAGTTCTACAAGAACGACCCGAGCATCATGGCCGAGATACTCCCCGCCATCGCGAGCAACAAGACCGAGATGTCCTATGTGGCCTACGGTCCCGTCGTGTGGACGAAGCGCTGGAACGACCCGACCTGGTGGGACACGCAGGCGTCGCAGCTCATCAACTACCGTGGCTGGCCCGTCCATCACGCCAATGAGTGTTTTGCCCAGGTCGGGGCCCTCTACAACATGATGTTCAACCGCGATGACATGATCCACTCCGCGGTAAACTTCCAAGGGTGCGGACTGCCCTTCGAGATCAAGCAGCAGATCGCCGAGGAGGTCTGGGGTGGTGCGGATGCCATCGACCAGGACAAGAACTACACGCCGATGAACGACCACAAGGCGAACTTCGCCTGGTGGAGCATCGTGACCGACGTGCTGCACGACAGCCTCGTGCTGTGCAACTGGGTATGGCCGATGACCATGAGCCCCAGCAAGGACCGTGATTACCGTGGTGACCTCGACCTCGAGGCCAAGTTCTTCACAGCCGTCACCGGAGAGAGCGTCTCCACCGATGACCTCTATGCGGCCGCCGCGAAGATCATGACCCTGCAGCGTTGCAACACGGTGCGTGGAATGGGCACCACCGACATGCGCACACGTCACGACACGATCACCGAATGGCCGTTCAGCATGGACCCCACCATACCGGTCTTCACCGCGGGCACCACCAAGTTGGACCACACCGACTTCGACGGTGCCCTTGGGATGCTCTATGGCAAGTTCGGTTGGGATACGGAGACGGGATCTCCCACCGCCGAATGCCTTGATTCATACGGCAGTATGGACGACGTCAAGGCCGAGCTGCAATCGAAGGGCCTGATGTAAGAGCTATTGCTTCATGTCTGAGTCGAACAAGAGCTGTACCAAAGGCCTCTGGAATGAAATCGGGTCGGGACCGAAAGGTCCCGACCCGATTTCGCTATCTTTGGTTCTTGTCTGAGGAAAGCTGAAAGGTTCTGTGCTCCCTGTGCCTAATCCCGAAAACAACGGCGATGCCAACACCGGCTCGTCAAGACAGCGAAAAAGGCGCTATACCATCTTTCACGTCAGCGCACAGACTTCATGGGGATTCAAGGATGAATCACTTAATCTGAGGCGAGTATTCATAGATACTATAAATTAAGAATGATTCGGTCCCGTTCGAACATACTCAGCAATTCAGATTTCGAATGGACATCGCACTTCCGATATAACGTACGGGTGTGACCTTTGATCGTACTATGAGAAAGTATGAGGATATCAGATATCTCAGTAGAAGTGCGCCCTCCAAGAACAAGGGACAAAACCTCTCTTTCCCGTTTCGTCAACTTGTAGTGCTTACCAAAGAGATCGCATAACTCACCCAACTCCCCTTTAGAAAGGGACCAGAGCGGTTTCTCGATGGAACGCTCAACATTGGAGTGCAGTGTCTCCATATCACGCTGGACGTAGAGTTTGGTCTCATCCCAATCAGCATCATCTATATCTATCGTCGCGATTCTCCTGTTTCGTTTGACAAGGGGGAGCAAACCCATTGAGATAAGATAAACCGACCCAAAGGCGATAGACAGCAACGCGACCAAACTGAAACCGCCTGCTTCTGAGAAGATCGCACCTACCAATACGCCAATTAGACTAACCCCGAAGGTGAGACCGGCGACCGATGCGAATGCCGCGACGCCCTGTACCCTATTGTTCGCGTAAGCCATAGGAATAAGCAGGATCAAACGGATGAAGAAAAGGTAGAAGGACAGAACGACAATCATATTGAAGACAACCCAATAATGCTCTCCAAGAAAGGGGAGAAAGAGAAGCCCCGTCGCAATGACCGCGAATACTACCTTGTAGGTGGATTTCAAGTCCAAATAATCTTGGAATATCGACTCGATGATGTATGCCAATAAACCCGAGGCCCCGATAACGAGAACGGTAAGCTTGGTGGTAAAGCTATAGCCTGCAGGCGCTGATAGGGCTATCTGACCGATGAGAGCGTAAATCAAAGATAACATAACAACGCAAAAGGCATATCTGATCATATTGCTCTTATTATCGATATCCACTTCTATCGGAATCGACTCGCTTCCCAAAGCATGCAGCACCTTCACAGTAGGATCGCTGCGCAAAGCGCAGTAACCAGATAAGCAAGCTAGTGCAAGGACGATGGCTATCGCGATAGAACTTGGAATGGATAGAGTAAGGAGAGAAATAAGAGAGCCCCCTACAAATGACAGGGGAATATACTGCCGGTACAGACTCCCCGTCTCAAAAGCAAGGCGATTCATCAAGAATATCATCAACAGTGCAAGACCAAAACCAGAGAGTGTCCCTGATAAGATATAAAGAGCCCCGGTATCGATACCGGCAAACGATACCGTCGTCTCTAGGACAAAACCCAAGACAAGTGAGATGGTAGCAGCGATCACGAAGCGTGCTCTCATCTTTTCCGAGAAACCTCTGCCGCGAAAATGAAGATACAGCCCTCCCAGGACAAGAACGATGGAGAGGACACCCAGTAAGGCCATGTTGAACTCGTTGTTTGCACGGGGGCCTGAGGTGAACTCGGACAGCGGGGAATCAAACATGCAGATAAAATAAACCGCCCAAACTGAACTGAACCCTAGCAAGATAATTCTCTTACCTATCAAAGCAGGCCCTCTATCCTCGATATGGTGGAAAATCATAGTTTCCCCAATTGCCTCTTGGATATCGTTTTTCGAATACCCCTGCATGATTGTAATAGGAAAATCGGGGCCAATACCAATTTCAACACCTTTTTCAATCCCTTAGACAACCCCGACAGGCTGATATCGAGTAATACCATCATCTCGTTGAAAATATGTGAGCCATATCAAGAGAAAAGGGGATGTCATGAAAGCTGTACATGATCGAGCTGCTCTCGATCGTCGGAGTTTCTTGAAAGGAGCACTCGCCACGGGTGCGGCTGGAACGGTTGGTGCACTCCTGGGCTGCTCGTCAACGAGCAACAACAGTTCTACCACCGGAACCTCTGCCGATGAAGACACACTCTTGACAGCAGATATCGCCACTGGTCAGAAGTGGGCTTTCGAGGTCCCGCCGGCATCGATCGCAGACAGCGACATCGCCAACACGGTGGAAAGCGACATCGTCATCGTGGGTGCTGGCACAGCCGGCCTCGTGGCGGCGAACGCAGCTGCCGAGAACGGTGCGAAGGTGGTGCTCATAACTGCGAGTTCCATCAACATCGCCCGTGGCGGGTCCAACCACGCGATGAACAGCAAGGTGATGAGGGCGAACGCAGACGAGTTCCCACCTCCCGACACCGCACAGTATTTCCGGCAGCAACTTGTCGCGGCCGGATACAACGTCGACCAGGACAAGTGGTGGAAGTTCGCCAAATACAGCGAGGAGGCCATGGACTGGCTGATCGACAAGATGGAAGCTGCTGGTTACCAGACAGTCTTGGAAGCCGGCTTCAGCGACCCGGACAACGGCCCGATGAACGAGGAGGTGGGGTCCCACTCTTGGCTCGGTGGGGGCGTGGCGACGGCAGGCGCCGGACAGCAACTCGTGGTCGACACCTTGGCCGCCAACGCGAGGAAAGACGGCGTCACGATCATCTACAAGACCGTAGCCGAGCAGCTTGTGCGCGAAGACAACAATACCGGCCGCGTCACCGCGGTAATCGCCAAGGGTGAGGACGGGACCTATACGAAATATACGGGTATCAAAGCCATTATATTGGCCACCGGTGATTTCTCGGCGGATGTGGACATGATCGCGAAATACTGTCCGATACTCCTCCCACTCCTCGACAGCACCGGAGATCAAGGCTATGACACAGCATTGAAACTCGGTGGGCTGTACAAAGGCGACGGGCAGAAGATGGGACTGTGGGTTGGTGCCGCTTGGCAGAAAACCCAGCCTTGCGCCCCGATGCTTCTGATAGGTGCGGGCGGCACGGGACTTCCCTCCCCACGATATGACAGCGGTCATCTGGGATTGCTGGTGAACAAGAACGGATATCGCTACAGTAACGAGAACGCTGCGTTCGCCTACGCCTGCTTCGCCCAGATGCACCAACCGGATATGGAGTCGTTCGCCATCTGGGGTACGAACTATGCGTCCGATGCCGCCCCTTGGGTTTCCAAGCAGACGATTCGCGGTGCCGGAGACCCTACCCCACCCGCTACTATCATCCAGGGTTGGGAGGACTTCGTCACCGCGAAGACCTTCGTCAAGGCCGATACCGTGGAAGGAGTCATAAGTGCGCTCGGCCTGCCGGCCGGTGAGACGAAAGCCACGGTCGACCGGTACAACCAGCTCTGCGCGAACGAGGTCGACGAGGATTTCTTCAAGAGCAAGGAGCTCCTCATCCCCATCGGCACCGGTCCCTTCTATGGGGCCATCTCCGAGAAACCTGCGGTTCTCACAGTCATGGGAGGCCTGCGCACCAACATCAACATGCAGGTATGCGACGAGAACGATGAACCGATTCCCGGTCTCTTCAACATCGGCACCATGGTGGGGGATTACTTCGCCAACATCTATAACTTCAATATCGAGGGCAATAACCTGGGCGCCAACTGTGTGACCTTTGGATACACGACCGGAAAGGATATCGCGACTGGTGCTGTCTAGACGTTGACTATCTGACGACTCAGCAGCAAAAGATTCTTCAGGGGACTGAGTCAAAAGCCTCTGAAATCAGATCGGGTCGGAATCGAAAGGTTCCGACCCGATCTCGCTATTCCTGGTCCTTGTCTGGGGGAAAGCTCGACATGTCCCCGAAGACGGTCTCCACACCGAGATGCGTCTTCTGAACGCAGGGTCCCTGCTTCTGATGCATTTGGCTCTCCGAGAGCAGTTACTCGTGATACGGTCCCATGGTTCCCATCATCCGATACCAACGGAGTCAGTCGAACCGCATGTCGACACGACCGTCGCGCAGGCTGCAGTGCTCGCACATCAGACAGGCAACCCCGTATCCCTCGCACGGCACACGTCTGTCAAGCTCTTCGATGACGGCACCGCTACGGATGAGGTGGTCTCCGACGAGGGCCCTCACGGCCTCGGTGGCAAAGTACATGGTGTGAATCTTGTCGGCAGGAATGCCGTCAAGCGCATCGCGCACCTTCTCCGGCTTGATGGCGAGCGCCTGCTCGAAGGTCTTGCCCGTGATCATCTTGGCTATCAGGGAGGCACACGCCGTCATCGCCAGGCACCCACGTGACCGGAACCCCACATGCGTGAACGTCTCGGTACCGGAGTCGACGACGGCGAACAGCTGGACCGCGACCTCGCCGCGCTTCGACCTCCCCACCATGCTGCGCGCGTTGCATCCTTCGGGGATGCCGCTGTTGTCGAAGGCGGCAACCACGGCAAGTAGGGTTTCCGAGTAATCCTCGACGCCATCCTCACGCTCCATCTGATAGACATCTTGCGTGCGGATGACCAACCGATTCGCCACATCTTTGTACACGTTGCGCACATCGCTCATGACCAGTCTCCTCGATCTCCCTCGACGTATTGACATGTAGTCGGGCAAAACGCCCTCAGACACTCAGGAACCGCTCCACGGAGGCCCATTCGGCCAGGGACTGGGCGTGGACCCGGCTCAGGGAATCGGTCGAGAAGTAATACACGTCGCCGTTGGAGGCCGTAAGCGTCTCGATGTCAGGATAGTCCCCCGACTCGCGCGCCACCTCCCATGCCGCGGTGATGCGGTTGACGTCGAAGCGGAAGGGGGCGTTGCAGAGTGAAACGACCGGCATCGGACGCGGATAGACGCGAGACTCCTCGCGGACCGTCTCCACGAAGGTCGTGACGTCGTTGTCTTCCTTGGCGAGAAACGACCAATGCGCGTACGTGTCGGTCATATGGGTGCGCGAGTAGAGGTATGCGCCTCCCACGCCTTGCAGCACGGCGATATCGTCGCAGGACAGCGCCAGGACATCCCCATCATCGCCTGCGTCGGCAGACCCACGGATCCCGGCCTCGCCCTCACCCTCGACGGCATCAAGCACCTCACCGCCACCATCGATATCATCCTCGATGGGTACCATCTGCATCTCCCCCTCGATCCTGGTAAGCCGGTATCCCGCGGGAAGGACGATGTCCGAGTAGTCGGCGTCCTCGCCATCGGAGTCGGGAGAGGACACCAGGGCCGGGTCGGCATGCGGGACCGGTTGCGAAGAGGCCTCGCCATCTCCCGAATCCGATGGCGAATCGCACCCATCCCCTTCTTCCTCGCCCTTCCGCGAGGCCGACAGATGAGGGATGCCCACCCCTCGCGTCGCCGTGCGACTCGAGGGTCTCTCGACGGGAGTCCCCTCACCGTGATCCTGGTACGCTACGATGAAATCCTGCACGAACGCCTCGAAGTCCTGGGGTTCCATATGCTCCGGTGCGAACCCGAGCTTGGTCCAACGCCCGGGCATCACCAATTCGCCTCGCGCTGACTGCCGACGGACGTCCTCGAACACCGTCGCGAGAGCCCTGTCCTCAGCCTGGGCCTCTCGTACCTCTCGCTCCCCGGGAGACGAAGGGGCCTCTGGATCGTCCTCAAGGGAAGTCGCATCGGCACGACGTGCCGCACACTCCTCGTCGGATGACGGCTTCTGCGACGGCAAGCCACTCGCCGGCGCCCCTTCAACCTCGACGGACTCGATGGTGGCCTTCGAGAGATCAAACGAACCAGGGTCCCTATCCACACTCTCACCCCTCTCGATCGCGATGTACCTCCACCATCATGCACGGATCTCCCCCGCGTTCCTCCCCTCAAAGAGGTAAACTTCGTCTGTCGTCACATGAGGTACTCCGTTCATCTCATATGACCTCTGGGGAAGGTGGAAACCCTGTGGGAATATCCGTGGTTACGATACCTTCATCATGTTGCTTCACAGGATGTGCCAGATGTCCGGGGGGCATCGAGGATGTCGGGGCGGATGCGGAGGAGAACGATTGGGAATACGTGTGTCCACTGGGGTAGAACACGAACGCGAAACGCGGATTCGAACTGGAAAGCGGATATATGCCGCGCTCTGGCCCAGTATCCTCGGCCTTGCGTTTGGTCGAGCTGGACTGATCATCACCAACTACGGTAGCTACAACAGAACCGATGACGGCATGTTCACCGATGGCAGCATGCTGATCGCGCTTGCCATCATGGCCGTGCTCCTTCTCCTCATCGCGATGCGCAAGCCCCTTTTTTCAAAGACCATCATCAATCGGGCCATGCGCATCTGCGTCATCGTGGAGTTTGGCGTCTGCATCGCCCTCGGTATCTTCAGCCTCACCAACACGCTCGCCTATCCCCTGCACTTCACCTTGAGCGTCATCGACTCGCTCTTTGGTTCGGGGGCCATCTTCTATTGGTTGCGGAGGGTCCGTGGATCCTCAAGGGCCACATCGCTCATCTTCGTCTTCTCCGCGCTGTTCATCAGCGAGATCGTGGTGTACCTGGGTGCTCTCACCCCCCCTGGCGTCAACTATCTGATCTCGGGGTGCTTCGTTATCGTACAGTTCCCGTGCATGCTCTGGGCCCGTTCGCGTCCGCAACCATACCTGGTGGATGGTTCCATCCTCGACACCGCATCACCCAATTTCCTCCAAGACCAGATCTCAAATAAATGGTTGCTCATCGTAAGTTCGCTTGCCGTATGCACCATGGGTATCGTCACGGGATTCCTGCGTGGCTACCCGGATGGGATGCCCATCACCTTTACCCCGACCACCCGTTTCCTGGACTTCGTCCTGATACAGGCCATCTGCTTGGGTGTGCTCGTGCTCGTCGTCAAGGGCAAACTCCGTCTCCCCGTCGTCTCCCTGTGGGTCCTCATGCAGGTACTCGCATCGGGTGCGTTGATCCTCTATGCGCTGCTGCCCCAGTCATTGGACGTGGGTGCGGTCTTCACCACGTGCCTCAACTCGATCATGGTGGTCTACTGCTGGTATGTCATCATCGAGTTCATGGGCTTTGGTTGGCGCTCCCCCTACTACTACTGCTTCGCAGGATGGCTTGTCTGGTTGGGTAGTCGCTCGATCGCGCGAATCGTTCTTCTCAACCTCTATCCCGTCGACCCGAACGGTCCTTTGGTAAACGCGCTCCTCTCAGCCCTCCTTCTCCTCTCCGCGCAGATGATCTTCATGCAGTTCCTCACCACTCTTTTGCAGGAGCATACCAAACAGGAGGCGGCCTTCAACAAGCGCAGCACGCTCGTCAAGATCATGGGTCTCGACGGCAATCAGAGCTTCTCCGATATCCGACAGGTCTCCATGCGTCGCAATTCCGAGGAGATGGGACGGCAGTTCATGCTCTCCGAGCGTGAAATCGATGTCTTGGCCCTCTACGCGCTCGGATATACGCAGAGGCGCGTGGCCGAGGAGCTCTGCGTCTCGCCAGGGACGGCACATGCGCACATCAAGCACCTCTACGCCAAGACCGGCATGCACTCACGTCAGGAGATCCTCGATTACATGCAAAACTACACCTCGTAGTCGGTTGCGCGGCGCCTTCGCGAAGAGTCGATGCGACATCAGCGACACGTCCACCCCTAACACGTATCTGTCCGCAGTGCGATGGTACCGGTGGGACCGAGAGCCTGAGAGTGCGTGATGCCCGCGGCACCAGAGGGCACCGCGGGCATCACGTGAAACGTTTTCTCAGATGGCACCTGGCCGGAGACCAGGCTAGATCGCTGCCGGGCCGCGCTCTCCGGTGCGGATGCGGATGGTCTCCTCCACGGGACTGATGAATATCTTCCCGTCCCCCACCTCACCGGTCCGCGCGATGGTGAGGATGAGCTTGACCACCTCGTCCACCTCTGGATCGTCCACGACGACCTCGACCTTGATCTTGGGCAGCATGTTCATGATCACCTCGCTGCCACGATAGTACTCAACCCATCCGTGCTGATTACCGCACCCCTGCACCTGACTCACTGTTATACCGGGGAGCTTTGCCTCGAGAAAGGCTTCCTTTATCTCCTCGAACTTTGCAGGGCGGACAATCGCCTCGATCTTCTTCATCGTGCACCGCCTCTCAATCCGATGGTCATCGTCGTTACCATACCGCTCCACATGCTAGTCCATGCCGAGGAATGCCGGATAGGCGGACTCGTTGTGCTCGCCGATATCGAGTCCGTTGGCTTCCTCTTCCTTGCTCACGCGCAGGTCGCCGCCCACAAGCTTGATGACCGTCGCGATGAGGAACGTCATGACGCTTACGAACACGATGGTGATGCCGATGCCCTCGAGCTGCGGAAGGAGAAGCGAACCACCATAGACAAGGCCATAGGTGTTGGGGTCGAGTGCAAGTTCGGGCATCGTGAAGAGTCCCGTGCAGATGCCGCCCACGATACCACCGATGCCATGACAGCCAAATGCGTCGAGTGCGTCGTCATAGCCAAACTTCTTCTTGAGAGCCGTGATGGCGAAGTAGCAGATGGGAGAGACGATGATACCCTCGATGATGGCAGCCCAGATCGGAACGAATCCAGCACCCGGGGTGATGACGACCAGGCCGGCCAGACACCCGGTGCATGCACCCATGAGAGTGGGCTTGCCGGTCTTGACGCGCTCCACGATCATCCAAGAGCAGATGGCGGTGGCGGAAGCGGCGAACGTGGTCATGAGAGCCTGACCGGCGAGACCGTTGGCACCAAGCGCGGAACCAGCGTTGAACGCGAACCAGCCAAACAACAGACCACCCGTACCAAGCAGCACGAACGGGATGTTGTGAGGTGTGTAGGACACGATCCCGCTGCCGCGGCGCTTACCCAACATGAGACAGAGCACCAGACCCGAGACACCCGAGGAGATATGGACCACGTCACCACCGGCGAAGTCGAGTGCGCCAAGCTGGGAGATGAACCCGCCGCCCCACACCATGTGGGCGAGAGGGGCATATACGAGGAGCAACCAAGCGGCGACGAACGCTACCACGCGGGTGAACTTCATCCGCTCCGCTACGGAGCCGGTGAGAATGGCGACGGTGATAAGGGCGAACATACCCTGGAATCCGATGTAAACGAACTCAGGGATGGTACCCGTGACCGAATCAACCGTCACACCCGATAGGAACAACTTGTCAAAACCACCGATGAACAGGGCGGTCTTGTCGCCTCCAAACGAAATGCTGTAGCCTGCGACGATCCACAGCAATCCCACGACGCCGCATACCATGAACGACATGAACATCGTGTTAAGCACGTTCTTCCGGCGAACCATGCCGCCGTAGAAGAACGCCAGGGCTGGGGTCATCAAGAACACCAGCATCGTACAGATGAGCACGAAGGCGGTATCGCCCGCAGAAATCACGTCCATCATCATCATCCCCTTCTTGGTCGCATTCCTTGTCCATTGCGTGGCACTACGTACGTGAAGCAAGAACCAAGCATCAGTCCGCAGACTGTTTCTCGGCTCAACCACTATGCCGCGACCAAGTGATTTTGAGAACAATTAACGGTGACCTTTAACATTGGAGCATCAGGACCGTAACACGATGGTAAACTTCCACCACTCACGGTGCATGAATGGCTTTGATATTGCATCAAATGCACGTTTAGACCTAGTCATCACTATGTTACATGTATATTTCTACTCTGTTACCGAATTCGCGGACATCGCGAACCCAAGCGACACACATCGGCACTACTTCTTCCTCAGTGACCCCTCCGCCTCGAAGGAGTGCGGTGAAGCGCGGGAGGAGGGGCATCAGGCGTCCGCTGACACCCAGCATCGCTAACCCGTCGTCGAGGTTCTCCCCCACAGACTATACGTGCCCTCATCGACGAGCACGGTGTAGTCCGGATCGACGTCAAGGGCCTTCTCCATGTTGGAGTTGTGATCGACGATGAGGTAGTCGAAATCGTACTCATCTATGATGGAGGATGACGTGATGCTACCCAAGGTGGCGTCGACGTACTCTTGATAGTAGTCGACCGACTGCCCCGTTATCCCGCTATCCCACAGCTCGGGGCGCGGATCCATGAAGCATCGGTACCCGTTCCACTCCAAGTACCCACCGGAGTTGAAGTGGTTGAATATCCTGACCGAACCCTTGTCGACACCGTTCGCATCAAGGTACTCGATGGCCTCCACCGGCGTCATGGAGCTATCCGTCGGAACGTAGTCCCTCTCCTCATCGAGAGGCCTACCGACGAAGATGGCGATCAGCAGCGCGAAGATGATGAGGATCGCAGCTCGTTTGACGGGCCCGTCTCGCAGTACCTCGAACCCGAGGAGATTGGAGATTCGGGGCAGCCTCACCGCACCCAACGCCTCGAAGAGGATCGGCATCGCACCCAAGACGATGAACCAGTAGTTGCGTATGTACGTGCATGAGACGAGCGCCGTCCCCGCGAATATCAGGACGTCGGACAACGCTATCGTGGCAGCGTGACGCCGACGGCCTATCTCGTAGAGGCAGATCGCGGAGAGGCTCGCGATGACGAAGCCGTAGAAGCTCCATATCTTGATCGGGTTCATCTCCGATATCTGGGAGCGGTAGTCCGCCGACCCGAAGGAGTTGACGAGGTACATCACCCCGTTGACCCCATAGGGGTTGATAAGCCCCACGATGGCCATGGCGACGATGGCGGCAAACAGCCAACGGCGGTCGTAATCATAGCGCTTGAACGTATAGAGCGATGAAAGCCGCCGTGGCAAACCGCTGAGAAGGTAGGGCACCGCGAACGCGAAGCACAGCACCCACATGGAGGCATGCATGTTGCTGTGGAAGATCGAGATGAGCGGCAAGAGGAGAAGGTACCGCTTGTCGTTGGTGCGACGGTATTTCTCCAGGACGTAGAGCTCCCCGACGATGAGGATCATGCTCCACTCGCTCGGCCGAGCCGAGATGTAGGAGACGAGCATCGACATGAGGATCGCCACCACCACGAGCATCACATCATGGTTGTCGCGCGCGAAGAACAGCGATGCCAGCTTGCAGGTCAGAAAGGCGAGCAGTGCGAACAACGCAAGCACCAGGACACCGATGCCCACGTATCCGAGAAGGGAGTAGGCAAGGTAGAGCGCGACGCAGGGTACCCATTGCTGGATCACGATGGCGCAATCGGGATGGAACATGAAGGGGTTGGTGTACGGGAATCCACTTTGGACGATCTCGCGCCCCGTCGCCAACATGAACCACATGTCGTTGTCCAGGATCGAATCGACTGCCATGGCGAAGGGGATCACCAAGAGAAGCATCGCCAGCAGGAACGTCGTGCGATTGGTGCGCGAAGGTCTGCGGGGATACGAGACGGATGGCGTGGATGGCGGCGCCGGACGATGACGGCCCAAGGGGCGCGATGCAAGACCCCCGATGCCCCACGGGGCCCCGGATGCTTCAGGTTGGTCTGGTTGCTCCGACGTTCGCGGAGTCACCGCGTCGACCATCCGTCCCCTCTCGCCGGCCATCGTCTCTCCTCCCTCACGCTCCGACACCCGCCATGAGGTCAGCCGAGTATGCTCGAACGCGTTGTCGAGACGATGGTACCATTGCCACCCTCGACAACCGGGAATGGCCGAGAAAGAACACAGAGCCTGGTCCGCACAGCAGGCTGTACGGCAGGGCAGGCAAGGCGAACCTCGCTCCTCCCGACAGCACGATGGTGATGCTGCCGGGAGAAGCCTCATCGGGACGGAGTTCCCTTCTGGGCGCACCGGTGCTTGCGCACTCAGCCACCCACCCCTTCGGTCAACCTACTTCTTGAGGTAGTCGACCGCGTCCTTGATGGCGAGACGCCCGGAGTTGACCGCCCATGCGGCTTGCGAGCCAGGCGCCCAGGAGACGTCATACGAATCGCCATAGAGTCCACCCGCATCCGAACCACCTGAGTACAGGCCGGGGATGACCTCCCCGTCCGTGCCTACGACCTGGATGTTCTCGTTTACCTTGATGCCACCACATGTGGTGTAGTAGCCGTCCGCGACCTCAAGAAGCCAGTAGGGACCTGCATCAAGCCCATGCATGTACCGTGCACGCTTGCCGAAATCCGCATCGGCGGTCGTATCGTCATCGCCTAGGCCCTTCGCAGCAGCGCACTGCGTGTTGTAGCGGGTGACGGTGGCCGCAAGTGCGTCGGGATCGAGTCCGGCGGCCTGAGCCACCTCGGCGATGCTGCCGCCGACGTGCACGGAGTCGCACGCCTGCAGGGTGGCACGTGCCGTCGTGAGCGCCTTACCGATCGCCCCGAACGAGAACACCTGGCCGTACGGACCGGTCGTCTCCCAGTATTGCATGTCGGCATCGGAGAACATCACGTATGTCTTGGTCTGGTTGCGCACGCAAATCCCCGCACCTGCGAAATCGTCGAGCCAGAGGTCCTCGCGGCAGAAGCGCTCGGCCTTCTCGTTGAGCCACAGCACCGGTTGCACGCCGGCGGAATACGCATCCGTGGTCCACGTGGCCTGGATGGCACCGATGGCGACGGGACCGCACCACATCACGGTGCCGACGCTCTCGGCGAAGGCCGCTCCCGCATCCTTCGCCATGACCAGGCTGTCTCCGTTGCGGCAGTTCATGCCCAGTGCCTGGATGTTCTCGTTCTTGGTCTCGGAGATGCTGTAGAGCATGTCCTCGTTGTTGGCATACCCGCCGCCACCGAGGATGACGACCGGCGCCTCGACCTTGAGGATCGACCCATCGTCCTTCTGCGCGAGGAGACCGGCTACCTTGCCATCCTCCATGACGATCTTCTTGGCGTAGGTGTTGAAGTGCGCCTCGATGCCAAGGTTCTGCGCCTCGGCGCCAAAGCACTGCATGAAATAGCCGCCGGGGCTCGCTGCGGTGCCTTTGTCGTAGACGTGCCACGCGACCGGCGAAGTGCCCAAGGCGACGACGGAGTCGAACTTGATTCCGTGGCCCTCGAGCCATGAGATGGTCTCGGCCGTCTGCCCGAAGAAGTTCTCGTACAGTTGATGCTGAGGGATCCAGTGGTGGTACTTGAGGCAGTTGGCAACGGCCTGCTGGACGGTGTAGGTGACGCCCGCCGCCTTGGTCCAATGGGTCTCGAAGCCGGTCATACCCTCCGTGCCGATGAACGAACCGCCATAGCCGCCCAACCGCTCGATGACGACGGTCTTGAGTCCGAGGTCGATCGCCTCGATGGCAGCGGCCGTTCCCGTACCGCCCCCGCCGACGATGCACACATCCGCCGTGATGGTCTCCGAGGGGCTGGCAAGATCCTCAATGGCCCAGATGTCAGTCGAGGACGCGGTGTCCGTGCTGTCGGCTGCGGATGATGTCGTATTCGTATTCGATGCACCACAACCCGCAAGGGCGAACGTCGCAGCACCTGCCGTCATGATGCTGGCGCCAGCGAGGAAGGCGCGACGACTGATACCCGTGCCGCCCATCCTCTCGTCCATGGGTTCGTCATAGTCCTGCTTGCTACGTTTCATTGGAACTCCTCTCTTCGGATCCCGGTTTTCGAATCGCCATCCCCCGATGGCATGTCCCAAGTATGCAGGCGCCACGAAACGCAATGTGGAGAAACCATGGAACGAAAAGTTACCCCCTGAGCGATAAAGTTACATCCCCCTCACGCAGGATGCGGAAACGGCGAGGAAGCACGTTTTGTAGGAAACCTGTTGACCCAAAACCGGTATACTCACGATGGGGTTCATGTTCTTGGGGATATCATGAGGGATGGTCATCCATGCGAAAAGAACAACTGGATTATTTTGTCGTAGCCTACGAGACACCGAGTTTCGCAGCGGCTGCCGAGAAGATCCCCATGTCCTCGCAGGGGTTCACGAAGGCAATCCAATCTCTCGAACGCGAACTGGCCGTTCCCCTGTTCGTATTCGAGAAGGACGGCTCACGCAGGCCAACGGCCTATGCCGATGAACTTGTCTGCTTCGTGCGGAAGTGGCAGGATGATTACCTGCTTCTCCGTGAGAACTTCAACCACATCAAGAAAGCGCAGGTGGGTAGGATACATCTGGGCACCTCCCTGGGCATCATCGGCTTCCTTGGCCCGGATTTTCTCAGAGGTTTCGAAGCCGAGCACGCGGGAATCAAGGTGACCTATGCCGAGGAGACGGATGCGATATGCGAGGAGTCGCTGCGAAGCGCCGTCTTCGACCTCGCTCTCACCATCTATCCCTACGATTGCGAGTTCACCACCACCGAGCTCTACCGTTCCGAGGTGAGGTACTGGGTCAATCGGAACAACCCCCTCAGCAAGAAACGAGCCCTCACCATCGAAGACCTCTCGGGACAGAGCGTCGCCATCCCAGGCGAGGAGTTCAAATGCTATCTGCTGCTGCTCGACGCGTGCAAGAAGGCGGGCATCGAGCCCCCAGAGGTCACGCAATCACGAGAGCTTTTCTGGATATACGAGTTCGCCCTCGATGACAACGGCCTCGGGTTCTGTCCTCAGCACCTTGCCGACCTTGCCATATTCAGCCGCGACAGCAGGGTCATCGACATTCCCCTCGATGGCATCAGCTGGAGTTTAGGTATCTCACACCTCCCCTTGCACACGATCACCGACCCCGAGCGACTCTTCATCGATTACTGCGTTTCCTACACCGAGAGACTCCAGCGATCCGCACGCACGCGTTACAAGCTCAATCGCCGCTAGAGGACTTCCGTCCCGCTCGGTGTGGCAGCTAAAAGCATGCTCCTCGGCCTTCTAGCTTTCCGTGTCCTCGGTGACGATATCGGCGATCGTCCCTTCGAAGAGATTATCACGCTTGTTCAAGGTCAACGACTTGCTGAACTCGTCGTTGATGGAGATCAGGTCGAATGTCCCGACACAGTACATCGTGCGTATGGACAACCCATCGTATGAATCCGTGCTCACATACTTCCGATACCCCATCGCACATGCGCTTGTATCCTGGTACATCAAACCCGTGGTGCCCCTGGCGCTGATATAGGGATCCCCATCGTAGCCAACGAGTATCGGCGCATCGGAAGCCTCCGTCGTCACCACGGGGAGCAGGGCATCCAGCTCGACGGCGGACAGGATGTCGGACGCGGCAGAGGCCGACTCATCGCTCACCATCACATAGGCGGCGTTGCTCAGCTCGGGATACGTACCTCCGTTGGTCTTCTCGACGCTCGTCGAAAAACAGATGTACAGCGGTATGTCCTCCATGGTGTCCAGCTGCTCTTGGGTAAGACCGCGATCCAACAGCCCGTCAAGCGATACGAAACGATCCGTGGACGTCCCATAGTGATCGAGGAGCGCGTTGATGAGCGCGTTCGCAGCGCCATAATAGGCTTGTGCGGTGGCCTCGGCCTCATTGGCATCATCCACCCCGCTCTTTGCAGCGAGAATCCTCGCGTTGGGAAGATAGTAGACGATCTCCTTGCCGGCAATCGTCACCGTCCGCTTTTGCAAGCCGCTTTCCTCGATGGTGGCCTTGCCCTTCACGAGCGATGCAAGGTTCAGATATGCCGTCTGGGTGGGAAGCTCATCCCACTTCTCCTGCGCATCCTGCGCCGCCTGCACCTCCTGCGCCGCTTGAGCCTGTCGCTTTTGGACAAGGTCCTGCTGATGGGATGCGAGAACTCCAAGGCCGAGCACCACGACGAGTGCACCGGCCGCGACACCCGCGATGACCCTCTTCAGCTTCTTTGACATCCCACGCCTTGGCGGCACAGCCTCGTCCGCACCACCATCATCACCGGTCGTCCCCTCCAGGTGTTCGCCGTGCCCAGCTTTGGGATTTGGAAGATCCCCGGGAGCCGACGGGAGGTTGGACTGTGCTATGGGACCCTTCGGGGGAACTCCATGCATATCGCAGAATTCCGCTTCAGGTGTATCGCCTCCACGATTTGGGCAGGACATCGAGTCTCCTTCACTCTCCTTCTCATATCATCGGGAGCATCTTGCCACCATCGTAGCTCGATTTGGCAACCTACCCACCTGGGGATACCGATACGATACCGTCGACTCCATGGATACCGTCGTGGGTTGAGGCACCCCGTCCCCGGAGCCTCGCTCGGCGCCGATGGCGCGAACCACCATCACCTCAAAGGATACCCGTACCCCTTTCCAGAAGAATGCCCTTACGTTCTCGAAGTCCCGCACGGTCAGTTGATGATATCATCTTTCAATTGTCGTACGAACCAATACCACGCTAGGACGCACCTGTGATATCGGTAACTCTCTGTCACGTAGCAACGGAGGACTTCGCTTGGCTAAACAGGGTCTCAGGGAACCTTTCCTGGAGTTCATGCGGTATGGTCTGGTGGGTGGCCTGGCGTTCCTCATCGACACGGGGACGCTGTTCGTCTGCAAGGAGTTCTTCTTCTCTCAGATGGGCGAGACGGGCACGTACATCGCCACCGCCATCGGGTTCGTCATCGGACTCATCTTCAACTACATCTTCTCGATCATCTTCGTCTTCAAGAACGGCAAGGAGAAGGTCAGAGGCAAGCAGACCCAGTCCTTCCTCATCTTCGGAGCCATCGGGGCCATCGGCCTCGTGCTCACGGAGTTGGGCATGATGGCAGGGATAACGCTGGTCGGTGATGCCCATTACCTCGCCATCAAGGTGGTCGTGGCAGCACTCGTGCTCTTCTGGAACTACATCGCACGGAAAGTGACCATATTCAAGCAATAGCGGTAGACGGACGAGGGAAGAAAGAGGAAAAGGTGTCAAAAACCATGATCATCGCAGGCGCCGGCCCCGCAGGCCTGACCGCCGCGTATAAGCTCCTCACCGAGACTGACGTGAAGCCGATCATCTATGAGGAGACCGACATGATCGGCGGAATCTCGAAGACCGTCGAGCACAACGGGAACCGCATCGACATCGGCGGTCACCGGTTCTTCTCCAAGAACCGGGATGTCATGGATTTCTGGGAGAAGCTCATGCCCGTCCAGGGTGCCCCGTCGAGCGACGACAGGGACCTCGGCCGTGAGAAACCGCTCGTCCCCGGCGGTCCCGACCCGGAGAAGACCGATCGCACGCTGCTCATCCGACATCGCGTGTCGCGCATCTTCTATCTGCGCAAGTTCTTCGATTACCCCATCTCCCTCAAATGGCAGACGTTCGCGAACATGGGCCTTCCACGCACGATGAGCGCCGGCTTCGGTTACATCGGGTCGGCCTTGCACAAGCGCCCCGAGGTCACCCTTGAGGACTTCATGGTCAACCGGTTCGGACGCCCGCTGTACGAGATGTTCTTCGAGGACTACACCGAAAAGGTCTGGGGTAGGAACCCCAGTGCCATGTCCGCCGATTGGGGAGCCCAGCGCATCAAGGGCCTCTCGCTCTGGAAGACCGTGAAGGCCGCCTTCCAGAAGAGCTCCAAACCCGATCGGGGTTCGGTCGACCAGCAGAAGGTCGAGACGTCGCTCATCGAACAGTTCTGGTATCCGAAGAAGGGCCCTGGTCAGCTTTGGGAGACACTCGCGGACGAGGTCGTCAGGCTCGGTGGCGAGATCCACTTCGACACCAAGGTCGTAGGTGTCCAGGCAAACGCCAAGGGCGATGGCATCGACTCCTTCACCGTCGAGCATGATGGTGCCAAAGAACAGGTCCGTGGTGATTACTTCGTCTCGACCATGCCCATAAAGGACCTCGTCGACGAGATGGGCCAGATTGTACCCACGGACATCAAGCGCATCGCCGATGGCCTTCCATACCGTGACTTCATCACCGTCGGCCTGCTTCTCAACAAGCTTCTCATCAAGAACACGACCAGCACTCCCACCGTCAACGACATCGTTCCTGACTGCTGGATCTACATCCAGGAACGTGACGTGAAGATCGGTCGCCTCCAGGTATTCAACAACTGGTCCCCCTACATGGTCGCCAAGCCGAAGGAGACCGTCTGGGTAGGCCTCGAGTACTTCTGCAACGAGGGCGACGAGATGTGGACCATGCCCGATGACACGTTCATCGACTTCGCGACCGGCGAGCTCGAGAGCATCGACATCATCGACAGGAAGGACGTGCTCGACTCCGTGCGCATCAACGTCAAGAAGGCCTATCCGGCCTACTTCGACACCTATGAGGAGTTTCCCAAGGTCCGCGAGTACCTCGATGGGTTTGGAAACCTCTTCTGCATCGGCCGGAACGGGCAGCATCGCTACAACAACATGGACCACTCCATGCTCACCGCCTTCGAGGCCGTCGACTGCATCAAGAGGAACACCACGGACAAGACGAACGTCTGGAACGTCAACACCGAGAAGGATTACCATGAGACCGGCGAGGGGCCGAAGGGTCAACAGTAAGCTTTCCTACGAAACTCATGCAGACGCCGGCTTCCACGATGCCTACCTGGCCAACACGCGAACCTGGCGCCGGTCAGGTAGGCATTCTCCTTGCCCCGAGGGGCGCTCTCCTGTACCATGCGGGCGCATCGCCATGGGCAGCGGTTCCCTGCCAATCTCACGCGTGGTTTCTGACCCTTTACTGACCGAGCTGTTTCCTACAAAACCTTTCCCCTATACTGTGTACTTTGGTTTCAAATGTCTTGCAATCGCCGTAAGCTCATGCGCGCCTGCACAACGAAGTGCTCTGAATAGAAAACGGTTATGGTGATCAAAAACAAGATTCAAACGATACGATCACGCTGGGGCGCTCTGACCAGCGGCAAGAGACTGATTCTTGCGCTTCTTGCCATCCTTGCCGTAAGCGCAGCGGTCGAGACGTTCGTCTTCAACATCGCTTACTTCTCGACGCTCTCCAACAATCCGATCTCCCTGAAGTCCCTCTGCGAAACCGATGCCAATGGGGACATCTACGTCACCCCCGACAGCAACACCATCCTGTTGGCGGGCATCGACACGAACACGGAGAACATCTACGTCAAACCAGTCGACGGCGAGTACTACTCCTTCACCTTGAAGGTCTCCCTCTCGGACGCTGGCAACGAATCCCTCTATGACCTGTCGCCAACGGACGTGAACACGTCGGTTGCCAAGAGCACCTATGTGACCCTGCATCCAGATGGGGTGACGGACTCCCTGCAACTCACGTTCTCTGACATGAACGGTTACCCGATCTCCCTTGATGACATCGTCATCAACGCCAACATACCCTTCCAGTTCAACATGACCCGCATGCTGCTCCTTGCGTGTATCATCTCTGCCCTGTATCTCTTCCGCCCCAAAAGCCGTATCTACAAGCAGCTCCTCAGTGAAAAGGGCATGATAGGGAAACTGTTCGTCTACGCCCTCGTCATCTCATCCATCAGCGTCGTCACCCTCGGGCTTCTCGACAACCACTCCGTCGACCTCTCGACGAGCACGTACAACTCCGATGGTTGGGATGGCGTGAGCCTCGTCAACATCAGCAACGTGGTCGACCATCACGAGCGTCAGTACGAGATGCTCGCCGAGAGCTTCGCCAACGGCAACCTCTACCTGTCCGAGACCCCCCCGAGTTGGCTCGTGGAGATGGACAACCCCTACGACACGGAAGCTCGGGACACCTTGGCTGAGGCGACGGGGGTCGACGACCCTACCGACGCCTATTTTTGGGATGCCGCATACTATCAGGGGCACTATTACGTGTACTTCGGCGTGCTGCCCGTCTTGGTGTTCTACCTACCCTTCTACTTGCTCACCGGTGCGTCGCTTCCCACCGCGGTGGTCGCCTTCATCTGCTTGGAGCTGTTGATAGCGGGACTGATGGCCCTTCTCTACCGCATCGCCCGATTATGGTTCCCCAAGGCAAGCGTTGGGGTCTATCTGCTGCTCTGCGCTGGCATCTACATATCAAGCGGGAGCATGTACGTGCAGTGGTATGCTTCCATGTATACGATTCCCAATACCATGGCGCTCGCCTTGACCATATGGGGCCTCTACTTTTGGCTCACTGGACTCGATTCTAAGCGACAGACGACCTGCTTCGCGGTCGGATCGACCCTCATGGCCCTCGTCCTTGCGACTCGCCCACAGTTTCTTCTGTACTCCCTGTTCGGGCTCCCCCTCTTTTGGGCGGTGTTCATAAGGGGTAGACCAAGGTTCACGCGCATAAGTGCACGAAATCTCCTGGTGCTCCTCGCGCCTTACCTCATCGTCGCGTGTGGGGTTGGTTGGTATAACTATGCACGCTTTGGCTCTTTGACAAATTTCGGATCGAACTACAACCTCACGACGAACGATCTCACGAATCGCGGGGTCTACCTCGCTCGCGTCCCCTTGGGCATCTTCACCTATCTGTTCCAGCCTTGGGGAGTGACATCGGTTTTCCCCTTCGTGACACCGGCGGATATCACCAACACGTACCTTGGACAGACCTACTCCGAGCACACCTACGGGGGTATCATCACCTGCGCCCCCTTTATATGGATACTCCTCTTCATAAAGCCACTTCTGAAGCGCAAGAAGAATGTCCTCGTATCCTCCTTCGTCGTGCTGTCCCTCATACTGGGGACGGTGATAGCCGCTTTGGATGCCGAGGTGGGCGGATTGCTCTATCGGTACACCATCGATTTCTCGATGCTCTTCGGCTTTGCCGCGGCATTGCTCATCCTCTGTGCCGAGGAACAGTTGCCATCGGGCAGATGGAGGGAGAACTTCATCTATCTCCTCGATGTGGCGATGCTCGCGACGGGAGCCTATTATCTTTTGACCTACTTCGCGGAGGCGTTCGTACGACTTCCCTGGATGAACAACACGCTCTATGTGGCCATTCTCCAAGGAGTGCAGTTCTGGCTCTAGGCGAATCTCCGGAGCGTCGAGGCAAGCTTGCTCAAAGCTCACCGAGGTTTTGTGGTACCGCGCCATCATATTCGCGCGATGCACCTCTCTGGATCGTCCGAGTGACCGAGATACGTCGCCATATCGTCCGTATTGACCGAACGGGCCCCACGAAAGAGCGTCTCGGCGCCGAGACCGAAGCCGAGCACGTCCTCGCCTCGCGCCTCGAGGAGCCGATACCTGCATTCGGCACCGGGAAGCGCATAGTGGTTGGGCAGATAGCAGGCAAACCCCTGGCGCACAAGGTACTCATCGACGTCTGCCAAAAATCCGTCCCTCTCAGATGGCGAAGGCAGACGTCTGTGTGGATTCATCTGATACTTCCCACCATTTGCCTGCCGGTCCTTCCAGAGCTCGGTGCCGGAGATAAGCTCAAACGGGTGTATCGAGATATGAGTGGCTCCGTAGAGCAGGGCGGCATCGAGGCTTTGGTGAAGCGTCGCCTGCGTCTGCCCCGGTGCGCCTACCATGATATCGAAGCTCAAAACGAAATCGGTGTTTGCCAGGACCATCTTCGAGATGTCCATGGCTTTGGTACCCAGAAAACGCCCCAGTTCCCTGTGCTCGAACGTACTCCCCGTCGCATACTCGACGCTGAGCCTCGTGACCCGTCCTCGCCGGCAGCTGTTCACGGTCTCGATGCTCACCATGCCTGGATGCACCTTCAGGGTGATTTCGGGGTCACCCTGCATATCGAATAGCGAAGGCATGTCCCGCAAGAGCTTCCCAAGCTCCTCGTCGAACATGTGCCCGGGAATGCCCCCGCCAACCCACACCGCAGGGACCGTGCAGTCCGAGAAGTCCGGGGCGGAGAACTCGATCTCCCGCCTGAGCGCCGTCGCATAGCGCTTCCTGAGACCAGGAAGCGCTTCGACCGATCGTTTTCTGCAGTATCTGCACTGCTGAGGGCAGAAAGGCACCCCGAGGTACAGCAGCAGATCCCTCTTCCCACGGCTCTCCATCGCTTCCCTCTCCCCCGTCTGGCCGCCCCACAAAAGCGGGGCGGCCAGTATCCCTCCGATGCTTCTCCGTTACAGCATGTAGCGCACAGGATCGAGTACCGCATGGCATCGGACTATGCGATGTTTGCTGCCTCGGTTCCCAGATACTCGCCGAGCAAGGCACCGAACACCGTGGCGAACCCGATGCTGATCCCATTCATGGGTGCGGTGTATTGCAAGGGGAAGCGCCCTCCAGATGCATTGCCCGTCGCGTAGAGACCCGGGATCGGCTCGAATCTCTGGTCGAGGCACTGCCCGTTTCCGTCGATGAACAATCCTGCAAGGGTCACGAGGACGATGTTGGCATTGCGCTGGAGCTTCTCCGCGTAGTAGGGGGGTTCGCTGATGCGGAACATCATGTTGGGTGTCTTCGCGTAATCCTCGTCCTTGCCCGCGACGGCGTATGTGTCATACGTGTTCACCGCCTTGACGAAGTTGGTCGCTGCATCGCCCTCGAAACCTAGATAGCCCGCGAGCTCCTCGAGCGTATTCGCAGCCCAGAGGTTGTCGTTGACGCCAGTCGCCCCGGCATCGACCGCCTGTTGAAGCAAGGTCGCGTACGTATCCATCTTCGTGCTGCTGAGATCGGCAGAGTTGAAGTGCCCAAGCGTCTGATTCTGCAAGAACTCCCTCCAGTGACCGTTGTCGAACACCTGGGTTATATAGCTCTCGATGGGCTGGCGCGCCGACTGGACGCCTGCGACGAAGGGAACGCCAAAAGCCTCGTTGCAATAACGGTTGCCGTATTCGTTGATCCACAGACCGGCCGCCGCGCCGAAGTTCCCCGTGGGGAGCGCCGAGGTGCAACCGCCCATGGCGGCACGAGGACCGATCTCCATCACGGCACCAGCCCAGATACCCATCTTATGTCCGTACCCGTTGCGACCCGAGCCGACCAGCTGCGTATACGGGTTGCACTCCTGGACCTCGGTGCACAGCGCGTCGTACATGTCCGAGTTGGCGCTGAAGTCACCTGTGGCAAGGACAACGCCCTTCTTGGCATTGAAGCGGTGGTAGCTCTCATCGCTCTCGCTCTGGGCGATCACACCCACGACCGCATCACCATCTTTTACCAGGACCTTTGCCGTGTGTCCGTAGAACGTCTGGGAGTCAGGGCTCTTCTCGACCCCTTCGTCGACGCTGGCGGTGCAAAACGCCCCCGACGTCGAGAAGACACCTGATCCGAGGTTGATCACCGCCGGATAGGTCCAGAAATGCCCCTTCTGATAGCTGTAGTTATTGGTTGGGTCGAGCGTGCAGACGCTCGTGACCTTGGTGATATCGGGTTGGAGTTCCATCATCCAATCGACAAGCTCGCCGTTGCGCTTCGCCCACTTGCGGATAAGGTCTGGCTGTGCGCGCCCAGCGGACTGGAGTTGATAGCTGTCGATGAAGTCCACCGGATCGAACGTCGACTTTGGAACACCGAGCACCTGCTCTTGCCACGTCGAGTTGAAGTGCCCGAGCTCGCCGCCAAACGTCGTGAAGCCATCCTTCGACTGGGTGTCTATCAAGATGCACGTGAGCCCCTTCTCACATGCCATGCGAAAGCAGTTGCACCCTGAATAGCCACCTCCGATGACCACCACGTCGGCGTCATACTCCCCCGCTATCTCGCTGTCGGAGATCTCGGGAGCCTCGTCGACCCAGTTCCGTCGCATGGAGTAGTAGACGGAATCGCCGTTGGCGTCGGTGCGCATGACATCGTCCTCTCCGGAATACGGAGGGGTGGTGGGCGTCGCAGATGCCACACCACCAGCCGAAGGCGTCGTGGTGCCGGAAGAGGCGTCGTCGGCGTCGTTGGTCGATGCACTTGTCGTACTTGCACTCGGCGAGCAAGCGACAAGCCCCGTGCCAACCGCGCTCGCACCAGCGAGGGCAGCCCCTAGAATGAACGAACGCCGTGAAATGACCGATGGATTTCTCAATTCCCCTTGTTCCATGCTGTTCCTCCAGACATCCATGTGAACCCATTGTTTGACGTTGTCCACATGCTCATACCACCATGATGTGGAGACGGGAAAGCCGCTTCAACACAGAGGGGATACCTGGACGCGAGAGACGACTGATTGGGCCGACGCTACTCATCGGTCCGTAGATATCGTGTGGTATATTCGTATCGATGGAGCAGATCCGATAGGTGAGGATATCCCACGTGGCCATCGAGGAGATACGGGTTTGCATAGTCGAGGATGACCCACAGGACCTGGCGGTCCTCCGCTATGCGTTGACCCAATTCGCGGACGAGAAGGGCATCCGCCTGATGACGACCGCCTATGCGGACGGAGCCGATATCCCAAGGGATCCCCCTCTCGATATCGACATCCTCTTCCTCGACATCGAGATGAAGCAGCAGGATGGCATGAGCGCAGCACACTCGATACGGGAAATCGACGAGGATGTGATGATCTTCTTCGTGACCAAGATGATCCAGTTCGCGCTGGAAGGTTACACGGTGAACGCATCGGCGTTTATCGTCAAACCCCTCCGTTACCCGACATTGAAGAGCCATATGCTCCGAGCGCTCGCCACGCTGGAACGAAGACGGTCGCATCTCGTGTTCGTGAAGAGCGGACGTGAGCAGACGGCAATCAACGGAAACCGTGTCACCTTCATCGAAACCGACAAGAAACGCACGCTCATCCACACCGAGCAGGAGGACATCCCGTGTAGCGAGACGCTTCAGGCACTCGAGAGGAAGTTCGACTCAGGGCATTTCTTTCGCGTGCATGCATCGTTCCTGATAAACATGGATTTCGTCGATACGGTGGTCGCGAACGACGTCATCGTGGACGGTTCGAAGATCCCCATCAGCAAATATCGCAAGCGACTCTTCCTCGCGACCCTCACAAACTACAAGGGACGGCTCCTGTGATCCCGGAGATCATGATATCAAGCACCGCCTCCATCTGGACCATTCCCAAGGCGCTCGAATGCGTGCTCTTCCTCCTATTCGTTTGCAGCATGGACGACCGGTATCCGTTTGGCTGGCGAGCCATGGGATTGGCCGCCGGATTGATCTCCTACGAGATGTTCGTCCGCTACCTCCACCTTCTCTTCATCTTGGACTTTCCTCTCTGCCTCATCGGTTACGTCACCTACCTGATATTTGCCAAGAAATCGACGAAGCAGGAGTATCTCTACGTTTCCTGCATCGCCTTGCTGTGCTTCGAAGTCGGCAAGATCGTCACCAACGACCTGCTCATGCAACCTTTCTATCCTCAGCTCTCATCCCTCGTCCCACTTGCCGTGACAGCCCTGAACTTCACGCTTGTCATCAGCGTCGATGCCATCACGATGTTTGCGATACGCCGTTGGACGTTTTTGGAGGGCGTTCAGAACCTATCATGGCCGCAGTGCCTGTCGATCCTCCTCCCCATCCTCCCCTTTGCATTCCTGCGCTCGAGGAGTTACGCCTATTCCGTCCAAGACGTGGCCCTCTATCAAGACACGGTGCTCACCTTGCTCATGCTGCTTGGCAGCACCATCGTCATCATCGTCGCAAACGCCATCAACGTCTCATCGGCGGTGAGAAAGACGGAACTGCTGCAGATGGAGTCCCTTCTCAAAAAGCAACATGAGCAATATGCGATGAAGAAAAGCGCTGCGGAGGCAATCAACCATCAATACCACGACATCAAGTACTATCTCAACGCACTCGAGGCAAGCAGGGGCGATGGGCAGATGAAGGAGTTCATCGATGCGGTGAACCATAGCATCGCACCGTACGAGACATCGATCGAGACGGGAAACGAGGTCGTCAACGTGATCCTTTCCGATAAGATCACCCGTTGCACGGCACACCATATCCGACTCGTCCCCTACGTCGACGCAAGCCGCCTTGACTTCATCAGCAGTTTCGATATCTGCGCGCTTCTCGGAAACGCGATCGATAACGCCATAGAGGCCAGCATGGAAGTCACCTCCGAGACCCGGGAGATATCCTTGAAGGTCTCATATGCCCGAAAGCTCGTGGTCATGCGTCTGAGCAACAACTATGTGGGTAAGCTCATCGGCACCGGCAGATGGCCCGGTACATCAAAACCCGACAAGGAGCAGCACGGCTACGGTCTGGGAAGCATAGATGCCGTTGTCACGAAGTACGGTGGGAACATGGGGTACGATGCAAGCGATGGCGTGTTCACACTCAACATCATCATCCCCCTACCCACGTAAGGGCTGGGACGGACGAGACGAGGACGACACGTCGTCCAAGGAGGCGAGAATCGAACCCGCCACGGCAAGCTCCTGCGAGTTTCCTATCATGCCCATAAGGTCGTCCGGCAATATGACGGTATTCGGCTCGGGATTGGCTGTGACCGTCCCGTCCCGCATCAGCGCGACGATCGAGGCGCCCGATTCCGCCCGGAGATTGGCTGTTGCGATGGTCTTTCCAACGACCGCGCTCCCCTCTTCCACGGCACTCCATTGCACCTCGACTCCGCGGACCGAGGTGACAAGCTGGTCCAAGGCATGTGGCCGGCTGGTGTTCTCCGAAATCGCAGAGTAGGCGTTATGGCGCACCGCGTCGGCGTATTGCTGGATCTGACCGGCTGGGTATCCCAGGTCGAGAAGCGTATGGCGCATTATCTCAAGTCCACCCTCCAGCTCAGGATGCACCACGTCGTCGGCACCGGCTTCCACGAGGCGCTCGATCCCATCTTCCGTGGATGCGCGGGCGATGATCTTCAAATCAGGAGCGGCCGCGCGCGCGTTGATGACGATGAGTTCGGCCGCGGATTGCTCCGAACCCGTGACCACCAAGATGGCAGCCCGTTGCAATCCGGCGTGTTCCAATATCTCGGAGTTCGCGGCATCACCGTAGAGGATCGGGACACCTTCTGCACTCACCTTCTCCGCAAGGGCCATGTCCAGCTCGACCACCAGATAGGGTGCGCCCACTTCCTGGAGGATGCGCGCGGTGTATCTACCCGACCGGCCGTACCCCACGATGATCACATGGTCCCTGTAGGTCTCCGACTTGGCTTCGAGGACCTCCGGCTTCCTCTGGAGGAGTTTCCATAGCCGAGGTCTCGACTGCATCCACTTCTCGATATGGGGAGTGGCCTTGAAGACGAAGGGGTTGACCGCGATGGACAGGACAGAACCCGCAAGGATCAAGCTGTACTGATCGGCGCTCAGGATACCCAGCGACAGGCCGGCCTGCCCTATGATGAACGAGAACTCACCGATCTGGCTCAACCCGGCCGCCACGGTGAGCGACGTATGGGCACTCGAAGGTAGGAACAAGGCCAGGAACATGTTGATGAGCCACTTGCCCACGACGACGATCAGCGTGAGCACCAACACCTGTTCCAGGTTGTTGACAAGCACCAAGGGGTTTACCAACATTCCCACCGAGACGAAGAAGATGATCGAGAACAGGTCCTGGAACGGTATCGCCTCGGCGGCGACTTGATGGGAAAGCCCGGATTCCCCGAGAACCACGCCGGCGAGGAATGCGCCCAGTGCAAGCGATACGCCAAACAGCTCGGTCGCACCGAACGCGGTTCCGAGGGCGATCGCGACGACCGCAAGCAGGAAAAGCTCACGTGACTGGAACTTCGCGATGCGCGTGAGGAGCCACGGCATGATGCGCGAGCCGAGAAACAGCATGATCGCGACGAATGCCGCCGCCTTGAGAAGCGCAAACCCGACGTCTGCGGCGAGTGCGACCCCTCCCGATTCCTCGGAGCCGAATACCACGGGCAGTATGACGAGGATCACGATCGTCGCAAGGTCCTCAAGGATGAGCCACCCGGTCGCCACCTGACCACCAGGCGTGTTGAACAGCCCATGGTCGGTGAGGTTGCGAACCAGCACGACGGTACTTGCGATCGATATCGAGATACCGAGGATGAGCCCGGCGGCGTCGGTCCATCCCCATGCCCATGCGACGAGGAAACCGACCAGGATGCCTATCACTATCTGCAGAAGCGCCCCGGGGATCGCGATGCTCTTCACCTCCCATAGATCGCGCAGGGAGAAATGCAGGCCAACACCGAACATCATGAACATCACGCCGATATCGGCGAGTTGGCTCAAGGCACTCGTGTCGCCGACGAAGCCCGGCGTGAACGGCCCCACCACCATTCCACCTACCAGATAGCCGACGATCGTAGGGAGCTTGAATCGCCGGGCGATGAGACCCCCCGCGAAAGCCGCCACGAGTGCCATGACTATGCTGGTGAGAAGAACGACGTCGTTTTGCATGCGGCTCCCTGATGAAAGGTGTCTTGGCCATTTGAAGAGGGGACGCTATACCGTTGCGATCGAGGACGAATCAAACGGGCAGGTCTTCTTGCAGAACCCTATACGACGGAGAGCCCGCGTGTGGTCCGTCCGCTGCAGGATACCATGCCAGGCAGTGCATATGGTTCCATTGTAGTGGGTTGGTTGTCAGATCGATAGCGACGTTGATTGCCACCGACACCGCAAGTTAGCTAGCTTTGAGTCTGGCAAGACTCCTGTCTGATGGTTAACCTCTTCTCTCGTGTCCGCCTTTCGGCAGATACCAAGAGGAGAGATGATCGCCATGCCGAAAGGACGAAAGAGCTTCCGTTTGGAAACGGGCGACAGACGCCTGATAGAGAACCTGTTAGATGAAGGATTTGCCGTTATGTTGAATTCAACATAACGGCAAATCGTATGTCGCACAAGCCCTCGGCAACGCAACCTGCAGGAGCGAGCACTCGGTCATCTATCGCAGACTTGCAGACCTCATACGTGATCTGGACATCGCGAGGGCACACGGGAACTTCTATGTCGAGATGGACAGGATGTCGGGGACTGAC
This sequence comes from Coriobacteriia bacterium, assembly GCA_015655215.1. Classification (GTDB taxonomy): domain Bacteria; phylum Actinomycetota; class Coriobacteriia; order Coriobacteriales; family RUG033; genus JAATFL01. The sequence continues at coordinate 211 of JAATFL010000033.1, read as the reverse complement.
CTTCTCATCCTGGATGATTTCTTCACAACCCCGGTATCCGAACGCGGCATCATCGATCTCTTCGAGATACCTGAGGCACGCGAGGGTCGAGGAGCTACGGTTTTCGCAAGCCAGATCGACCCGGCGGAGTGGTACCTGAGGATAGAGGCTGAGGTGATTGCCGACTCCATCCTGAACCGCATCACCAAGCGTGCACGGTTCATTGACATCG
>JAATFL010000018.1 GCA_015655215.1 Coriobacteriia bacterium | reverse complement strand
TTCATGGGTCTTGACTTCTCATAGCTGGTCTCCTTCTTTCCTTAATGGGTCGATGGGCTCTGGCAGCATGTCGCGCCAGGTTTGTCGTCGGATTGCGCCGAGGGGATGCGTTTGCATATGCACTCCTCCGTCTCGGTGGAGATATCCTCCAAGAATGCCGCGAGGCGTCTGAAGCAGGCCTCGTCCAATCGGTAGTGCATCCAGGAACCCTCGCGGCGCCCGTGCACCAGACCGCTCACCGTGAGCACCTTCATGTGGTAACTCAACGTCGGCTGCGTGATGTCGAAGGATTCGAGTAGGTTGCATGCGCACATCTCCCCACATGACAGCATGTCCACGATCCGCAACCTGGTCTCGTCGGCGAGCGCCTTCAGCAACGGGACGTATTCTGACGGAGCATGCTCCACGTGTCCCTGGTCCATACGCCTCCTCCTATCCGCTACACCCCCCTAGATACACGATACGGGAGGGGATACATATCGAAATGTATCTATGTGTTAGTGAGAGTAGCTCAGACATAGACATATGTCAATATCATGTTGCCACGAGGGGTAGGGGCGGTGTGCATCGACAGAAGATGGCACATAGACGGCTCCTACCAGGAGCCGTCTATGTGCCATCGCATACGCACAAGACCTGCAGGTCTATGGAATCAGTGAGATACCAGCCTTTTCATCCCAACGCACGGTCGAGGTCGGCGATGATGTCGACCGCATCCTCGAGGCCCACGGAGAGACGGAAGATGCCATCTCCCGCGTACCCACGGTACGCAGCAGCCTGGCTCTCCGTGAGATGAAACGACGATGAGAGGAGGTCGTCGGTGCCCAGATAGCACACGAGGCTGCGCTGATGACCCAATGACACGGCGTAGTGCACGATCGCAAGGTCATCAGCCAAGCGGCGTGCGACCGTGGGCCCATCGTCGACCGTCTGGAACGTGAGCATGCCCGAGAAGTTCTTGAACTGCCGAAGGGCGAGATCGTGCTGCGGGTGCGACTCCAGCCCCGGGTAGATGACGCGTTCGATGCGCGGGTCGGCCTCGAGCCAACGGGCGACGGCGAAGGCGTTCTCCTCGTGGGCGCGCATGCGCAGCGGCAGCGTCGTCGCGCCACGCAGGATGAGCCACGCATTGAAGGGGCTGATCACGCCACCGTTGTGGATGGCGACCGACCGGAGTGCCGTGACGTCGGCATGGGATCCGGCGACGCTGCCACCGATCGCATCGCCGTGGCCACAGACATACTTGGTAAGCGATTCGATGACGTAGTCGGCACCCAGGTTCGCCGCCTGCACGCCCACCGGCGAGGCGAACGTGGTGTCGACGGCCACCTTGGCACCTGCAGCGTGAGCCAGCTTGGCCACCGCCTCGATGTCGGTGAGGCGGATGAGCGGGTTGGCCGGGCTCTCGAGGTAGACCAGCTTGGTGGTGGGGCGCAGGGCCGCCTCGACGTTGGCGGGGTCGGAGGCGTCGACGCGCGTGACCTCGATGCCCAGCCGCTGGAGCTTCTCGTTGGCGAACTCCGAGGCAGCGGCATAGGTGACGTCGCTCATCACGAGATGGTCGCCTGCATCCAGATTGTCCAGCAGCACCGCCGTTATGGCTGCGACCCCGCTCGCGAACACGAGCGCATCCTCGGCATCCTCGAGCACCGCCATCTTGCGCTCGAGCTTCGCGATGGTGGGATTGCCCCAACGCGTATAGACGAACGGCGTGTCGTCGGTGATGTTCTCGGCCGAGAACGACACGTCCGGCTCGATGACGAACGTCGTCGACATGACGATGTCGGGTGCCGTCGCACCCGTAAGGGGGTCGGGCTCCTCGCCAGCATGGACCGCCTGGGTCGAGAATCCCAGGCGGCCGTTCTGGCTTGCAGGTTGGTCGCACGTGTGGTCGGTCATAGGGTACCTCCTTGGTTGGTGGACAGTATGATGGGAAAGCGCTTGGCCTTTCCGCCCGAGATGACCATCTCAGGGTCAGCCATTGCCACCACCTCCTTCGACTACCGCATCCTCGTCGGCGACCAGGATGTGCTTGGAGAAGTAGCGGTCGCCGCGGTCGGGGAAGACGGTCACGATGCGGGACCCTCGCGGGGCGGTCGCGGCCACCGCACGTACCGCGGCAAGCGCCGCCCCCGATGACGTGCCGACGAGCACGCCCTCGTTTCGTGCAAGACCCCGCACCTCGGCGAGCGCCTCGGCATCGGTGACCTTGGCGACGTCATCCACGAGGGACATGTCCATCGTGGAGGGCATGAACGTGTTGCCGATGCCCTCGATGGCGTAGCAACCGGACTCGCCGCCACCCATCGTCGAGCCGTACGGGTCGGCCATCACCACCTGCACCGGCACCCCGCGTTCCTTCAGATAACCAGCCACGCCGGAGAGCGTGCCACCCGAGCCAGCTCCCGCCACAAGGTAGTCGACCCGACCATCGAGGTCATCGTATATCTCGGGGCCGGTGGTGTCATGGTGCGCCTGCGGATTCGCCGGGTTGGTGAACTGCCCCAGTTCGACCACACGGGGCAGTAGCTCCTTGAGCTGTTCGGCACGTTCGAAGGCCCCTTGCATCCCCTTCTCGCGCGCCGTATGGACGATCTTCGCGCCATACGCGCGCATGATGTCCTGCTTCTCCTGCGAGAACTTCTCAGGCACCACGAACACCACATGGTAGCCGTGGCCCAGTGCGGCAAGGGCGATGCCGATGCCCGCATTGCCGGCCGTCACCTCGAGCAACGTGTCACCAGGGTGTAGCAGACCCCGCGCCTCGGCATCCTTGAGCATCGCCACACCCATGCGGTCCTTGGTCGAGCCACCAGGGTTGGCCAACTCGAGCTTTGCGAAGACCTCGATGCTCTGGGAAAACCCGCTGTGGTTGAGCTTGAGCAGCGGTGTGTGGCCGATGAGTTCGCGGATGTCGTTGTAATAGTGTCCCATGCGCTCCCCCTTACCGCTCGGACGGACGCGCAGCGACAAGCGCCTGCGCGATGTCGGCCACGATGCCATCCGCATTCTCGATGCCCACCGAGAGACGGATGAGGTTGTTGGTGATTCCCACCCGCTCGCGTATCTCACGGGGCATCGCAGCATGCGTCATCGTGGCCGGATGGCAGGCGAGCGACTCGACGCCGCCCAGGCTCTCGGCCAACGTCACCAGCTCCAGCGCCGAGAGAAACGCATCGACGCCATAGCCCTCCCCTAGCTCGAACGAGACGATCGCCCCGAAGCCATCGGCCTGGCGCGCCTGCACGTCGTGTCCGGGGAAGTCCTCGAAGCCGGGCCAGTACACGCGTCCCACGCCGGAACCACCCTCATCTGCCCGGCTGCGCAGGAAGCGTGCGACCGTCTCGGCATTTCCCAGGTGGCGGTCCATGCGCACGGCAAGCGTCTTGATGCCGCGTATGAGCAGCCATGAGTCGAACGGCCCCGCCACCCCACCGGTCGCGTTCTGGATGAAGGCGAGCCGCTTTGCAAGCTCGGCGTCGCGCACCGCCACAAGGCCGGCCACCAGGTCGGAATGCCCCCCGAGGTACTTGGTCGCGCTGTGCAGCACGATATCGGCACCCAACGTCAGCGGACGCTGCAGATACGGCGACATGAACGTGTTGTCCACGATGACGAGGAGTCCGTTGCGATGCCCCACCTCGGCAGCCGCCTCGATGTCGGTCACCGTGAGGAGCGGGTTCGCCGGGCTCTCGATGAGCAGCGCCACGGTATGCTCGCCCACCGCGGCCGCAAGTGCGTCGAGGTCGGACGTGTCGACGATGCGGTAGCGTAGGTCGAAGCTATCGAGCACCTGGTCAAGCACGCGGAAGGTGCCACCGTAGACGTTATCCGAGATGAGCACCTCGTCGCCCGTGTGCAACAGCATGAGCACCGCGGTGATGGCCGCCATGCCGCTCGCGAACGCGAAGCCGTGCCTCCCCTGCTCGAGGTCGGCGATAAGATGCTCGAGTGCCTCGCGGGTGGGATTCCCGGTACGCGAGTACTCGTAGCCACGCATCCGTCCAAGCCCATCCTGCTTGAACGTCGACGCCTGGTAGATGGGCACCGACACCGCGCCGGTACGCTCGTCGCCATCGATGCCGCCATGGATGACGAGCGTGTCCATCGGAGGAGTGGTCTCGCTTGCCTCCCTGCGGGGAACTGGTGTGTTGGTCATGGGGATTCCTCTCAAGAACTCATCGGTCGGGGCGAATACCGCACCCGCTTTGAAGTGGCCTGGGTACAGAAAAAGCCGCCAGCGCGTTGCTGTCGGCTTTGCAGATGGAACGCAGTCCCCTGCGCTCTCTACACGGAAGCGTACCGACGGCAACTCGCATGCGGCTTGGTACACGCGCAGCAGCCCACCGCAAGAGGTGAGGCGACCCAGGAGATGACCGTGCCAAAGGACAGCGCAAGATTGCTATCACGACGGATGTCCACGGCCACCTCCCCTGAGCTCGATCGACATGCATACCGGTGTGTAACATTATAATATATAATTCATAGTATACAGATATGAATTAAGAATATCCTACTGCTTCCTGGAAGATGTGCAAGGGTGAACGAGAATCTTCTGCACAAGCGGTTCATCGAAGATGCTACATGAGGCCTATCAGCCTCGTCTGTTGCTTTCACGCTCGTATTTCTACCGTCCACCGCCGATATCAAACGATAACAAAATACTTGACTAATTCATATCTTATTTGTATAGTTTCGTATATGAAATGTTTCCTCGTTGACATAGCCGTGATGATGATGATGCTGGCGCCCAGACGCACAGGTCTCATGGCCTGTGTCACTGGGCGCCTTCAAGGTACGTACCGGCAGTAGCCGTACGACCAAACTCCCTGTCTTGTTTTTAGAGAACGTTTCGCCCCGACGTTAGGTAGACCATAGGGTCTGGTTCCGTGCAATCATACCCAACCCACTGCGAGGGGCTACGCGGATGGCACATCGAGGAAGCACAGACCGGGGTTCTCTCACGTGTAAACAAGATCGGATCCTGCGCGAACATGTCCCCAAAAGGGCTCTGCGCACAACTATTCCATACCCATACACCAGGTACACGGGGCGAAGACCCCGGGATACCAAAGGGGGATATACCATGAAAACCAACGATTCCTTGCAGGATGCGACCTTTACCTTTGGAGACATCCTTCAGGGCGGCCTGAGCCGCCGCACGTTCATCGGGGCGACCCTCGCCGCCTTCGCCACCGTCACATTACCCAGCGTCACCGGTTGTTCCGGCTCCGCCTCGGCAGATGCGAGCGTGACCACCATCGCCGTCGCCGTCGCCAACGACTTCAACCCCTATGCCTACCTTGACGACAACGGCAACTACATCGGGTATGAGGTCGATGTGCTGCAAAAGGTCGACGACCTGCTACCCCAGTACTCTTTCGAGTATCAGACGGTGAGCGACCAGTTCGTCGCCCTCACCTCGAACAAGGTCGACCTCATCTCCCATGAGTGGGAGAAGAACGATGAGCGCGCCCAAACCTACCTGTTCGGTGACGAACTCATCACCACATGGGCCAACTACATCGCCGTCTTGGGCGACCGTACCGACATCAGCAGCCTTGCCGACCTCGTGGGCAAGAACGTGCAAGCCTATCAGGGTGGCAATGACGCCTACCTGCTCGAAACGTACAACGCCTCGCAACCCACAAACGAGCAGATCAACATCGTCTACGCCCAGGCTGGCGATTTCTCCATCACGCTCAGCAAGATCCAAAGCGGAGCCATCGACGCTTTCCTCACACCTCCGCGCATCCTCGAACTGGAGAACGAGTCCTACGGCACCGACCTCAAGACGGTGGGCGACGCCATCTCCAACTCAAACACGTATTTCATCTTCCGCAAGGACGACGATGCGGAGGAGACCCTCAAGGAAGCCGTCGATGGTGCGCTTGCCTCATTGCGCGCCGATGGCACGCTGAGCGCCCTCTCCATCCAATGGCTCGGTGCCGACTACACCGTCGAGCAATCCGTCAAATTGGCATAGGAGAGCATGCCATGACGTGCAGTAAAGGTGATGATTGCCATGGATTCAAGCAGCACCGACTTCTTTAGCTTAGACCGGGTCGTCGCGTACTTCCCGCAAATCCTGAGCAAGCTTCCCGTCACACTCAACATCGTGCTCTGGTCGTTGGCGCTCGGGCTTCTGCTCGCATTGGTCATCGCCGCCATTCGCATCTTCAAGGTACCCGTGCTCAACCAGCTCAGCAGCGTGTTCATCTCGTTCACACGAGGCACACCCCAGATCGTGCAGGTCTTCCTCGTGTTCTATGGCCTGCCTGCCCTGCTCAGTCCGCTCTTCTCCCCTTTGGGCGTGAACCTCAACCACGTCGACGCGACGGTGTTCGTGATCATCACGTTCGCCCTCGCAGCCTCTGCCTCGCTTGCGGTGATGTTCGTGGGCGCCTATCAAGCCGTGGATAAGGGTCAGGTCGAGGCGGCACTCTCCATCGGCATGATGCCCTCACAGCTCTTTCGCCGCGTGATCGTCCCTCAAGCACTTGTCATCGCCATACCGGAATTTGGAAACAACACGGTCGCGTTGCTCAAGGGAACGTCTGTCGCGTTCACCGTTGGTGTCATCGACATGCTGGGCATCGTCAGCTCAATAGGCGCCCGCACCTACCATTTCCTCGAAGGGTATGTAGGCGCGGCCATCATCTATCTCGTGCTGTGCCTCCTGCTCGGACGCATCTTTGCCCTGCTCGAGCGGCGCTTCGCGATCTACAGGTAGGGAGGTGCGATATGTATCAGTTCGACTTCTCGTTCTTTGTAAGCGAATTGCAGGTGGCGTTCACCTACATCCCCGTGACACTGCTGCTCGCCTGCGTACCCATGGTCGTGGGTCTCGTCATCGGCGGCCTCCTCGCCGCCGTGCGCGTGCAGCACGTGCCGATTGCCAGCCAGCTCATCGCATTGTTCGTATTGCTCGTACGTAGCCTGCCCATCATCCTCCTTCTGCTGGTGTCCTACTACGGATTCACCGGCGGTTTCGATGCACTCACATCGATGCTCGACCTGTCCATCAACTCTGCACAGGTACCCATCCTCATCATCGCGATCGTCGTGCTCTGCATCATCGCGATCGCCTTCCTCACCGAGACGATGCGCGCAGCGTTTCAATCGGTCGACACCGGGCAAATCGAGGCGGCACGCTCTGAGGGGATGACCGTCGGCAGCCTCTATCGTCGCGTGATCGTTCCCCAGGCATTGCCCATGGCGATACCCATCCTTGGCAACGTCCTCATCGGCCTGATCCAAGGCTCGGCACTCGTCTACATCATAGGCGTCGTCGACCTGCTCAACGCTACCAAGATCCAAGCAAACATCAACTACCGCTACATCGAGGCCTATCTGGCCGCCGCCCTCGTGTACTGGTTCCTCTGTTTCCTCATCGAAAAGGCGAGCGACCTTCTGTCTCAGCGGGTAAACCGCTCGATTGGATGGTGAATTCGTGATACGTCTACGCAATATCAGGAAGAGCTTCGGCACCGACGAGGTGCTCAAAGGCGTCGACCTCGACGTCGAGGACGGTGAGGTGGTCGTAGTGATCGGCCCGAGTGGAGCAGGTAAGACCACGCTGCTCCGTTGCATCAACTTCCTCGACGAACCGGACTCCGGTGAGGTGACGGTGGGCTGCACCACTATCGACGCACGTAAGTACGACAAGCGCGATGTGCTCGCAGTACGACGCAAGACCGCGATGATCTTTCAACACTACAACCTGTTCAGGAACCGGACGGCGTTGGGCAATGTCATGGAAGGTCCTGTCCAGGTGCAGCATAGACCGCGCAAGGAAGCCGAGGCTCGCAGCCGAGAGTTGCTCGATAGCGTGGGTTTGGCCGATAAGTGCACGTGCTTTCCAAGTCAGCTCTCTGGCGGGCAGCAGCAACGGGTGGGCATCGCCCGGGCACTTGCCCTCGACCCCGAGGCGATGCTGTTCGACGAACCGACAAGTGCGCTCGACCCCGAACTGGTGGGCGAGGTTCTCGCTGTGATGCGCAAGGTGGCCGAGCTGGGAATGACGATGGTCGTCGTCACCCATGAGATGGCGTTTGCCCGCGAGGTGGCCGATCGCGTGGTCTTCATGGACGAAGGCGCCATCGTGGAGCAGGGGTTGCCCGAGGATGTCTTGGGCAACCCCGCCCACGAGCGGACCCGCAGGTTCCTTCGGCGCATCCTGCCCCAACAGGTCGACCCCCTGCTCTATGGCGGTGCAGAGAACCTCCTCTCGAACGCGACGCATCCTCAGAACGCCTCTTCTTCCCCTACCGAGGACGACTACACCCTGCACGTCGCCGCCCAAACAGCCGTCAAGCAGGCGCTAGATGTCGATTCCACCACATCCGGCCCCCGATCCGCAGCCTTCCAGACTGTGCCGACGCATACGTCGGAAACCACCCCCGAACCGGCGATCGACGCAGTCCTCACTTCGCGCACGGTAGCCCAAACCACCGGCAAACCGGCAGGTCTCGTCCGATAGAGGATTGCCATCTTCCACCGAACAGACGTGTCGCACTTCGCGTACCGCACGTCCAAACACCAGCCCATTTTCTTCGAAGGAGCGTGTCATGGCTAAAAAGATCAAGCAGATAGCGATCTACGGCAAGGGAGGTATCGGTAAATCGACCACCACCTCCAACATCTCGGCGGCCCTCTCCACGATGGGTTACAAGGTCATGCAGTTCGGCTGCGACCCCAAGAGCGACTCGACCAACACGCTACGCGGCGGCGACTACATCCCCACCGTACTCGACACCCTGCGTGAGAAGGGCCGTGTCGATGCACGCGACGTGATCTTCCCGGGCTTCAACGACATCTATTGCGTCGAGGCCGGTGGACCAGCGCCTGGTGTCGGCTGCGCGGGTCGCGGTATCATCACCGCCGTCACGCTCTTCCGGCAGCAGAAGGTCTTCGAGGAACTCGACTTGGACTACGTGATCTACGACGTACTCGGCGACGTGGTGTGTGGCGGTTTCGCCATGCCCATCCGCGAGGGCATAGCCGAGCACGTTTTCACGGTCTCCTCGGCCGACTTCATGTCGATCTATGCCGCGAACAACCTGTTCAAGGGTATCGAGAAGTACTCGAACACCGGTGGCGCACTACTCGGCGGAATCATCGCGAACTCGATCAACCAACCCTACGCCCAAGAGATCGTCGATGACTTTGCAAAGCAGACGGGTACCCAAGTGGTCTCATACGTACCGCGCAGCGTAACCGTCACGCAGAGTGAGTTGCAGGGCAAGACGACCATCGAGGCATTCCCCGACTCCGCGCAGGCAAAGGTCTACACAGACCTGGCACAAAGGATCGCCAACCACACGGACTCGATCACCCCGGCCCCGCTTGATGGACCCGCACTGCGCAACTGGGCATCAAAATGGGCTGATAACCTTCTGGCAATCGAACAGAGCGGCACTCCCATCAGCGCAAGCGTACCGGCAACCCCCCTTCCCACGACGTCGAGCATACCCGCATCGGAGAAAGCCGTGGCGGTATAATGTCGATCAACCTCAATGAATCAAGCGTTGGAACCCGGGAGAACCGCCTCGGCTCCATCACGGGATACAGCGGCAGGCTCAGCGATCTCGTCGAGCGATCGCACTGCGGCACACTCGGCAATCACGAAAGGTGTTTCAGCCAGTCAAGCACCTGCAACTCATCGTGCGGACTTTCACAGCTCGCCGGCATCCGCGACGTCGCCGTGATCAACCATGCTCCCTCTGGCTGCACCGCGGTAGCACCCGGCATCGCCACGCTCGACCGACAGATGGCCACCAAGCGCGGCGTGACCACTGACACCGTCTTCATCGGCACCGACATGGACGAGCAGGACACGGTGTTCGGCGCAACGGGCCCGCTCAAGGATATCGTCCGTGAGATCTATCGACGTTACCATCCTCGCGCCATCTTCATCGGTGCGTCGTGCGTGACCGGAATCATCGGCGAGGACATCGATAGCGTGGTGGACGATCTGCGCGACGAGATACCCGTACCGCTGGCCGCCATACACTGCGAGGGCTTCCGTTCGCGTATCTGGGCCTCGGGTTTCGACGTAGCCGACCAAGCCGTGATGACCAGCCTGGTCAAACCACCCAAGCAGAGGAGTAACAAGGTCAACTTCAAGAACTTCTTTGAGAGCGCCCGGGACGAGATCATCGACATCTTCTCGAACTTCGACGTCGAACCCACGTTCCTCTACGTCAACTCAACCGTCGACGAACTCGAGCACCTCTCCGAGGCACAGGCGACCATCAGCATCTGCGGCACGCTCGGCACCTACCTGGGCAACGCCTTGGAAGAACATTATGGGGTCCCGTACATCCGTACCATCAATCCACTTGGAGTGACGGGCTTCGAGACCTGGCTGCGCGAGATCGGCAAGGTCATCGGAAAATCGGACAAGGTCGAGGCCTATATCGCACAAGAACGCGCCAAGTACCTTCCCCAGATCGAGAAGCTCAAGGGGGAACTTGAGGGGATTCGCGTCGTGTTGGGGATGGGCCCAGGGTACACGTTCGAAGTCACCCGCGTGCTTGAGGAACTAGGGATGGAGGTCGTGTGGGCGGCCGCATGGCACTTCGACCCGAACTACGACAACGGGGCCGTACCGCCGTCGATGGACCACCTACTCAAGAACGGATCCGATTTCAAGCTGAGCATCACCGACCAGCAGAACTACGAGATCCTCAACATCCTCGACCACTACCAACCTGACATCTACCTATCACGCCACCCAGGCACCACGGTCTGGGCAATCAAACAAGGGGTCCCCGCTCTCTGCGTGACCGACGAGTACATGATCTTTGGTTACCGAGGTGTCCTGAGATTTGGCAACTCGGTACTGGACACGATTCGCAACAGGAGCTTCGAGAAGAACCTTGCCGCACGCAGCGAGCTCCCCTATACGGACTGGTGGTACCAACAGGATGCCGATGCGCTGATGAAGGAGGAGCTCTAAGATGGCAAAGATCCTAGACCAGCCCTGCTACAGCTGCCCCATGGCTGCGATGAGGACGGTGCAGTCCATCGACAAGGCGCTCCCCATCCTGCACTCAGGCCCCGGCTGTGCCGAGAAGCTCTCCGGTGCCGTAGGCAGCTCGGGCCACTTCTCGCCCCACATCTTTCCCTGCACGGCGATCAGCGAGACCGATATCGTCTTTGGGGGTGCGGAGCGCCTACGTGAGACGATAGGCAACGCACTCAAGGTGATCGACGCCGATCTGTACGTCGTACTTACCAGCTGCGCATCGGAGATCATCGGCGACGACGTCGGCGAGGTCGTGGGTTCGTTCAAAGACGCCTCAAAGCCGATCGTCTTCGCCTCAACGCCCGGATTCAAGGGCAACAACTACACAGGACACGAGGAAGTGGTCGATGCGATCATCGACCAGTACCTTCTTCCCGCATACAACGCACGTGACGAACGGGAAGCCATCAAGGGCTTGGTGAACGTCTGGGCCAGTGTGCCGCTGCACGACGCGTTCTGGGCCGGCAACTACAGGGCCCTCGAGGGTCTTGTGAGAGAGCTGGGACTCACACCCAACACGATCTTCGGCTACAACCACGGCATCGAGGACATCGACAAGGTCCCCTATGCCCAATTCAATCTCGTCGTCTCACCGTGGGTGGGCCTTGAGAACGCCCAGCGTCTTGAGCGAGATTTTGGGACACCGTACCTGCACTACCCCAACTTACCGATCGGAGCATTCGAGACGAGTAAGTTTCTACGCGCCGTAGGCGAATTCGCCGGTGTCGACCCGGCACGCGTCGAGCACATCATCACCGTGCACGAGAGGGAGTACTACCACTATATCGAGCGCTTCGCCGACGTCTTCCTCGAGACACGGGTGATGGCCACGCGCTTCGTCACCATCGCCGATGCCCAATACTCACTCGCCCTGACCAAGTTCCTCGTCAATGACATGGGCCTCACCCCTTCGAAACAGTACATCGTCGACGGGACCCCCGAGGCCCACCAGAACCAGATACGCGCAAGCTTCGCCAACCTCAACTACGGCATAGAGGCCACCGTGGGTTTCTCGTCTGATGGCTACCAGATCCACCACGAGATCGAGGAGGCCGATTTCGCCGGCTATCCGCTGATCCTCGGTTCCTATTGGGATAAGACCATTGCCAATAAGACGCATGCGCACTTCATCGAGGTTTCCTGGCCCATTCAGGAGCGACTGGTCATAAACGGGACATACGTCGGCTATGAGGGCGGCCTTAAGCTGCTGGAGGACATCTACTCGGTCGCGTTGACCCGATTCAACTAGAGGCAGCCACAACATACGCACGGGAGGGAGACACATATGGCAACCGAGACCTACTCAGGTATTCGTGAGGACCGCCCTCAGACATTCAACGATGCCGGGGGAAGCAGCGTCGATCTCACCGATCGGTTCAAAGCCGGTTGCTTCAAGGCAGCCGACCGCACCTTTTCCCAAGGGCTCCAGTGCCAGCAGATCAACAGCATGGCGGCACTGCTCTCACTTGAGGACTCTGCCTTCGTCGTGCACGCCCCGCAAGGCTGTATCGGGTGCGCGGCGATGGCAAACGCCGGCTACCATGTAGGACAGGCGCATCGTGATGTCAGCATCATCCGCAATGCACGCATCATAGTCACCAACCTTGACGAACAGGACATCATCCTCGGCGGTGAGCGCAAGCTGCACGAGGCAATCGAGGTGGCCGAGGAGCACTACCATCCCAAGATGATCTTCGTGTTCACGTCGTGTGCCTCGGGCATCATAGGCGACGACATCGAAGCCGTGGTCGCAAGCGTACAGCCGGATGTCGACGCCATCGTCGTCCCCATCCACTGCGAGGGCTTCAAATCAAAGATATGCGCCTCGGGATTCGATGCCGCGTTCATCGCCATCAAGGACTACCTGCTGCCCAAGAAGCGCCTCCCCACCGAAGAGGGGCTCATCAACCTGTTCGCACCGACCTCGGTGAGTTACAAGGACCAGGTCGAGATGGAGCGCATGCTCGAGGTGCTCGGCCTGCATGCGAACTACATCCCCTTCTACAGCTCGCTTGAGAGGATCCGGCGCATCCCCGCAGCCCAGGCGTCAACGGCCATCTGCAAGGTGTTCGCCGACGAGTTCATGGCCGAACTCTACAACGAGTACGGCATCCCGTTCTCGCACACGGTGATGCCCATCGGCATCCGCAACACCGACAAGTGGTTGCGTGGCATCGCTGCCATCGTGGGGAAGTCGGAGAAGGCCGAGACCTATATCGAGAGCGAGCATGCCCGCGTATTGCCCGAGATACGACGCGTACGTGAACGGTTGCAGGGCAAACGGGTGTTCATCTGCGGTGGCACGGGGCGCTCGTTCGCCGCAGCCGCGCTCATCGAGGACTATGGCATGCAGCTGGTGGGCCTCGAGACGCCCACCTACAACGCCGATGCGCAGATCGACATCGACCACCTTAACGAATTGCATGGCGACTACGTGATCGACGTCGCCAACATGCAGCCGTTCGAGCAGGTCAACCTCGTCAAGCGCCTCAAACCGGATGTGTTCATCGGTGTGGCCGCATGGACGGCGTTCCTGGGCATCCCCACCACGCACGTGCTCGACATGAAGCGCCCCACGATGGGCTACAACGGCATCCTCTACCTGGGCGATAAGATGGCGGAGCGTCTGGACAACCCCGGGTTCAACAAGAAACTCGCTGCACACAAGCACCTACCGTACAAGCAATCCTGGTATGACAGCGACCCATTCAAATTCATCAAGCCCTTGGAGGCGTGAACCATGTCCACCATCACCGATTCCCCGCGCGGCACCTGCGCCCTCGGGGGCGTGAACGCCACCATCACCGCATTGGAGCGGGTCATCCCCATCTACCATTCTGGTCCTGGGTGCTGCATGCAGAACTCTGCGGGCGAAGCAGGACAGTCAGGTGGCAGGTCGCCGTACCAGGTCGGCAGCGTCTCGACGCCCTGTACCAACATGATCGAGAGGGATATCGTCTTCGGGGCGCTCGATCGTTTGCGCGAAACCACCGAAGGTGCACTCGAGATCTATGATGCCGATGCGTTCTTCCTGCTCAGCGGCTGCACTTCCGGTATCATCGGCGACGACGTCGGGAGCATAGCCAAGGAGTTTCAAGAGCGTGGTGAAGCCGTCTATGCCATCGAGTCCCCCGGGTTTCTCGGCGAAAGCTATCGAGGCTTCGAGCTGGCGTTCGAAGCATTCCTCGACCAGATCGTAAAGCCAGCCGACGAGCACGAACCGGATCTGGTCAACCTGCTGGGCATAATGCCCTACCACAACCCGTTCTGGCAAGGAAACATCGAAGAACTCACCCGCATCCTGGAACGTCTTGGTCTGCGCGTGAACACCTTCTTCACCAGGCATCAGGGCATCGAGGACATACGGACCTCCTCACGTGCCGCGCTCAACGTCATCGTCTCACCCTGGCTCCTCCGCAGTGCGGAAGAACAGTACCAGGAGCGTTTTGGGGTGCCATCGCTGCGTTGGCCTGGGCCCCCTGTGGGCGCAACCGACACGACGGCGTTTGTCCGCGCCGTAGGAGAGACGCTGCATCTTGATCACACCCTCGTCGAGCGCGTGATCGCCGAAGAGGAGGACTATGTCTACAGCTATCTCGCAACCACACCCGAAGGCCTTTCGTGGAAGCGGTTCGCCATCGTAGGCGATGCGGCCACCGTCGTGGGTGTCACACGTTTCCTCGCCAACGACTACAGCCTGACCCCTGCCGTCGCCATCGTCACCGACCCGATGTTTCGCGACGACGACAAGGCAGCCATCGCACGACAGCTCACCACCCTGGAGTACGCGCAGCCCCCTAAGGTGGTGTTCACGACCGACCAATGGGAGATATCGCAAGAATTGCGCCTACACGACGATGTCACCCTTCTCATCGGCAGCACGAACGATCGTGAGTCCGCGCAGGAAAGCGATGCCCAGTACGTACCCATCTCGTACCCGGTGACCGATCGCCTGGTCTTCAACCGAAGCATCATAGGCTACCGCGGGAGCCTGACGCTCATCGAGGACATCTTCACCGACCTGTAGGTGATATCTCGACAGTCATTCCCTTCGTTGGCGCACAAAGGACCTTTGATGGGGAGATGAGGACGCCGGCGGTAGGCATCCTCATCGATGCGCCCCCACCTCGATTCCAACAGATCGATCCCAAAAAGGGCAAGATCGGCACCACCTCGTCAGATCCCAACAAAGCCGTGCTTCATCATGAGTTCCTCGAGGTCGTCCTGGCTCATCGGCTTGGGGATGACGAACATGTCGTTGCCGTCGACGGCCTCGGCGAGCTCGCGGTACTTGGTGGCCTGGCCGCACTCGGGCTCGAACTCGACGACGACCTTCCGGTTGATCTCGGCGCGCTGGACGACGTTGTCGCGGGGGACGAAGTAGATGAGCTGGGTGCCGAGCTTGGCGGCGAAGGCCTCGAGCAGCTCGTGTTCC
>JAATFL010000036.1 GCA_015655215.1 Coriobacteriia bacterium | reverse complement strand
GGAACACGAGCTGCTCGAGGCCTTCGCCGCCAAGCTCGGCACCCAGCTCATCTACTTCGTCCCCCGCGACAACGTCGTCCAGCGCGCCGAGATCAACCGGAAGGTCGTCGTCGAGTTCGAGCCCGAGTGCGGCCAGGCCACGAAGTACCGCGAACTCGCCGAGGCCGTCGACGGCAACGACATGTTCGTCATCCCCAAGCCGATGAGCCAGGACGACCTCGAGGAGCTCATGATGAAGCACGGCTTCGTGGGGATATAGGGGGATACCCCTATCCCGTCTTATACCGGCACCTGGCACCCTGGGGTACCACCACATCATAAACGGCGCATCGATGGCAAGGAGCGATCATGAAACTATTGGAACGGGAGCAAGCCAGTCGAGCGACGACCGTGCACCCTTACGGTCCGCCCGCAGGGGCATGGGGCGACCGCACCGACGAACATCCGTGCTTCAAGGCGGGTTGCTCGGAGCGAAACGCCCGCATCCACCTGGCCGTGGCACCGCGCTGCAACATCTCATGCAACTACTGCGTGCGCAAGCATGACTGCGTCAACGAGAGTCGTCCCGGCGTGACCTCGACGGTGCTCTCCCCGGCAGAGGCGTTCGAGCGATATGAGATCTCCAGGAACAGGCTGGGTAATCTGACCGTCGTCGGTATCGCCGGCCCCGGTGACGCACTGGCCGACTGGGAGAACACGCGGGAAACCTTTCGACTCATCCGAGCAGTCGACCCGGATGTGACGTTTTGCCTCTCGACCAATGGGCTGTTGCTTCCCCGTCACGCCGACGAGCTCGTCGACCTGGGGGTCTCGCACGTCACGGTGACCATGAACGCCGTCGACCCGCTCATCGGGGCCGGACTCTACCGCTTCGTCACACTCGATGGAACTGTCCACACCGGCGAGGAGGGAGCGCGCCTGTTGCTCGCCAACCAGACGGAGGGCATCGGGCGCTTGATCGAGGCCGGCGTCTGCGTCAAGGTGAACACGGTACTCGTATCCGGTATAAACGAGTGCCATGCCGAGGAGGTGAGCTCGTATATAGCGCGGATGGGCGTGAACTGCCAGAACATCACGCAGATGATCCCGGTGGCTGGGTCGGTCTTCGAGAACCTCCTGCCCGTGGGGGGCCCGGTCCTTGACGAGGTGCGAGCACGTTGCGCACAGCACATCCGACAGATATACCACTGCCGACAATGCCGTGCCGACGCCGTCGGTCGGCTGGGAGAGGATCTATCGACTCTGATCGAGCAGGCGTCCGACGATTCGACGGAGGACCGGCTGGCTGGCGAAGTGGCCGCCGCACAGACGGGGACCGTGCGCGGGGAGACGGCCCCGGGAAGACGACCGATGGTGCGCGTGGCCGTGGCAAGCCGCTCTGGCACGACGGTCGACACGCACTTCGGTCATGCACGACACTTCATGATCTACGATACCGACGGAGTGGACACGCGTTACCGCGGGTCTCGTCACGTGGACAGCCACTGCACGGGACCCTCCGGATGCGATGACGGGCGCGACCGCATCCTGTCGGACACACTCGACACGATCCGGGACTGCAACGTCGTGCTCGTCTTACGTATCGGCCCTGCCCCACGACGGGAACTTGCCAAACGGGGGATTCGGGCGATATGCACCACCGCAGACATCGCCGGCGCTCTCCGCGCCGCATATCGACAGACCGAGACGGGCGTGGGGAAGGTCGCCGAGTAGACGATGCGACAGCTCTATCGCTCTTGCCGATAGGGCCAGCGCAACTCCACCTCGATGGTATCGCCCGCGTGCGGATGCACCGCCTGGGGACCCATCTCCAGGGGATAGTAGGCGTTCGCCGAGTCGACCATGACCATATCCCCGGGACGCGCATCGATGGGAACGGCCACGAGCGAGCCGTCGGCCCCCTGGTGCACCGAGAGCACCTTGATGCCGAACAGGGGTTTGTCGCGCTTGGGTCCGGGGCCGCCAGGTCCGGGGCCGCCAGGGCCGCCAGGTCCGCGCATGGACGGCGGCTTGGGGAAATCGGACGCAAGCGTCGCCTTGACGTGCGGTGCCTCGGTCGGCTGGCCGAGATAGCTCGCCATCAACGGCCTCAGGTAGAAATCGGTGGTGAAGGCGGCACCGGCCGGAGGCCCGGAGATGCCCACCACGGGCACCCCCTCCACCAGCGAATACGAGCTGTGACGGCCGGGACCGTGGTTCGTCTCGTGGCAGAGCACCGTGCCGAGACCCTCCAGCACCTCCATCGTCCAGTCGTCGGAGCCCTTCGACGACCCCGCGTTTATCACCACGATATCGGCCTGCGACACCGCATCCTCTATGGCGGCCCGTATCTTGCCGGGGTCATCGGGCACGATGCCCATCATGATGGGCGTGCCACCCCACTCCTCGACCTTGCCGTCGACGAGGACGCTGTTGCTCTCGATGCCCTTTCCGACGGGCACCGCCGACATCGCCGGCACCAGCTCGCTGCCCGTGGGGATGAAGGCCACCTTGGGCTTTGCGAGGGCGGGGACGGTGACATGCCCGCCACCCGCGATGTGCGCGAGGAGCAACGGCGTCAGGATGCAGCCGCCCCTCACGAGCAGGTCGCCCTCCCCCATCATCTGACCCACCTCGATGGTACCCTCTCCGCATTCGCGGGGTGGTGCCTTGAACACGACGCGCTCGACGCCGGACCCGTCCTCGCCTATCTCCACCCGCTCCACGGCGACGGCGGTGTCGAAGCCCTCGGGCATGGCGACGCCGGTGTTGGCGAACTCCCACTGGACCCCTCTCGTCCACGCCGACGTGTCGGGGGTCTCGTCCTCGAAGTCGGCCCAGTGCACCGCCACCGAGTCCATGCGGCAGCTGAGCACATTGGGCATGGTGACGAGCGAGAACAGGTCCCGGGCCAAGACGCGCCCGCGGGCGTCGCCCGTCGCGACGGTCTCGACCGTGGGGTGGAAGTCGCACTGCGCGAGCATCGCGGCGACGGCATCCTCCCGCGTCAACTCGATGTGCTTCGAATGGTCCCTCATGCGCGACTTCCTCTCGATCGTTGGTTGCCGGCGATTGCCGGTTGGCCGCTTCGCTGCGCGACCGCCTCCCGCGATACCGCCCGATCAGATCCTCCAGAACGTATAGAGCCACTTGACCTTGCCCACGTGCTTCCGCGCGTTCTTGAAGAAGGCGCGGTAATAGCCCACCAGCCGGTCGTACTCCTCGGCTATGACCGGACATCCACCGTAGCACACACGCTGATAGGTATCGGTCACGTCGACGAAATCCTCACCTTCCGTGCCCTGCGCGAAGGGCGCCATGACGCGCTGCGTGCCCACGGTGAACTCCATGGGCGTCAGGTGGTGAGGCTTGCGGATGTTCGCGGTCGCGCGCCTTAGTCTCATTGATCGTGGATATCATCTGGGCGGAGAGGTCGGCCGTGCGCATACCCATGGACACCGGACTCACCTCCGAATCCGATTTCTCCATCGTGGTATCACGGATGTTGTTTCCCATTCAAGACCGTTCGCCTCGGCGGACGCTGCCAAACCACCTGATCGCAAGCGCGAACACGAGCAGACCCATCCCGGCGACGATGCCCAGCGAGAGGGTCGCGTCCATGTTGGTGGTCGTCTGGTAGGCGAGCCCGAGAAACGACTGCAGCGCGTACGTGGCGGGGAAGATGCGTCCCAGCCACATGAACGACGTGGGCAGCATGCTCGCGGGGAACATGATGCCGCTCAAGAGCAGTGATGGCAGGAATATGACCATGGAGAGCATGGTGGCGAAGGACTGGTTGCGCGCGACCACGCCGATGAGCAGGCCGATCCCGATGCTCGCCGCGAGGAACACGGCGAGGACGGCGAAGTAGAGCCCTGGGGACTGCGGAATCTCCGAGTGGAAGAGGAGCGGGGAGGTCGTGTAGATGACCGCCGACACCAGGAACAGGTGGATGAAGGCGCTGACGGCTTGGACGGACAGCACGGCCAGGCCGGGGATGCCGTTCACCTCGAAGGCGCGCAACGTCCCTGACTCCCGCATCCTGACGATGGGGGCGGGAAGACCCATGACGGCCCCCATCGTCACCGAGAAGATGGTCATCGAGGCCGCGAGCGTCGCCCCCATCAAGGGGTTGATCGAGGAGAAGACGGCACCCATCACGAAGAAGAACAGGAGTGGCACGAGGTAGAAGTGCAGGAGGATCGCCCTGTCCCGCACATCCATCTTCAACTGGATCCAGAGGTACGTGAGGAAGGCGTTCATCGGCCCTCATCTCCTTCCACGAGTTCGAGGAAGCGCTCCTCGAGGGACGGCCGTTCCACACGGAGGTCCTCGACGGCATCGTCGGCAACCTGGACGCGTCCCAGGAGCTGGGTGACCAGGGCCGCGACGTCGTGGCACCTCCATTCGAGATACCCGTCGTCATCCCCCACGAACACGGCGTCCCCTCTGTCGCCCCCCGGCAGCAGAGACCCCCTGGAGGTGCGTATGCGGACGCGCGTCCTCCCGCTGCCGGCCGCCGTCACCTGCGCGGGGGTTCCGCAGACGGCGACCCTGCCCCGGATCATGATGGCGATGCGGTCGCAGAGCTCCTCGGCCTCCGCCATGTCATGGGTGGCGAGCAGCACGGTGACGCCCTGCGACTTGACGGCCCGTATCTCATCGTGGAGCTGTGCCCGACCCTGCACGTCAAGCCCGGCGGTCGGCTCGTCCAAGACGAGCACGTCCGGGTTGCTCACCAGCGCGAGGACGAGGTGGACCCGCCTTCTCTGACCGGTTGACAGCTCCCGATACTGCTTTCTCAGCAAACCGGTGATCCCGAACCCTTCGATCAGGTCGGGTCGCATACCCATCCCGTGCCAGGCGCAGATGAGCGCGATCGCCTCGTCCACCCGCATACTGTCGGGCAGCGCGGAAGATTGGAGCTGGACGCCCAGCTTCTCGCGGAGCACGCGCCGGTCCGCCCTCGGGTCGCAACCGACCACGCACAGGCTCCCGGCATCGGGCTCCCGCATGCCCTCCAGGCATTCGAGGGTGGTCGTCTTGCCCGCCCCGTTTGGTCCGAGGAGCCCGAACACCTCTCCCCGCCCGATCTCGAGGTCGATCCCATCCACCGCGGTGGATGGGCCGTACCGCTTCACGAGCCCTCTGATCGAGACCGCCGGCTCAGCCATTGGGCCCTCCCGTCCTCGTCGTTGGTAGTTCGATTCCGTTGCGCTGGAAGTAGACCCCGAGCGCCTCTACCAAAAACTGTCCAATCGCCTCCTGGATGCCCTTGGTCCCGGCGGGCCAGTTACCCATGTCCGCGCCGACGGAGAGGAGCGACTCGAGCAGGCTGGCATCCCCCCGCGTGAACTCGAGCACCATGTCCCACCAGCGCGCCGCGAGCTTTTGCGCCTCCTCCCCCGCCGGGTCGGCCCCTTGTGCGTAGAGGGCGTCCATCTGCGCGAACGCCTTCTCCGCATGGCCCATGAAGTGCGCGTAGGCCTCCTGCGAGGCGAACCGTTCGCCCAGCTTCCCGAACTCGTCGTCGCTGAAGTAGCGGAGTGCGAACGTGTAGGGGTTGCCCTGCTTCATGAGCTCCATCATGGCCATGAGCTTCTCGGCGCTCACCTCCTTGCGCACCCTGACCTCGCCGATGATCGTGTCGAGCATGTCGACCGTCCGGTTCAAGCCGTCGATCTGCGAGACCAGCACCTCGCGTTGGCGCGCAAAGACCTCCTCCAAGCTGGCGGCATCGGTCAGCATCCTCCCCTTGATCTGCTTGAGCGGGAGTCCGAAGGAGCGCAGGGCGAGTATCTGCTGAAGCCTCAGCGCATCGTCCCTCGTATACCTCCGACGACCACCTTCGGAGAAGCCCGCCTCGAGCAGCCCTATCCTGTCGTAGTACTGCAGCGTCCTCACGCTGACGCCGCTTCTCTCGGCCAACTCGCCGATGGGGATGGTCTGCCCATCCTCCAGATCCTCCATGCCGCCTCCTCCCTCGCATCGCCTGACGGGAACCATTCTCGCATGTGACGTAACGTCACGTGCAAGTGGGCAGAGGCATGTTTCTTGAAGCATGCTCTCGACGGTATGTTGAAGTTGGGATTCGAGCGTGAGATCGAAGCCTTTGAGAGCAGGTGACATGGCAGAAACCGTCGTATCGGACCCGGAATCCCCGTCGTCCACGGCCCCAACCAACCCTTTCCTGCGTGCTCTCGTCTAAGCAGGGCACCTGAGCAGGGTCAGACCTCCCACCAGATGATGGCCGCGGACGCGACCACCTCGAAGGGACGGGGCTCGGACCATCGCCGCATCCGAGTTGGTCCGTCCCAACTGGTATATAGTATGACCAGGTCATTTCGAGCCGTGCGAGCCTAATGGGGATGGGCGAGGATGAATCTCACGAGACGGATCAGTGGCGCCAACGGCTTGAGGGTGGTCATCGGCTCCGCCTTCCTATGGGCGTGGCTTGACGCGTGCTTCATGAGCAAGTTCTTCGTCCTGCAAAGCGCCAAAGGACTCATGTCCGAGGTCGCCGTGATGGCCATATTCGCCTTCAGCATTCCCATGCTCGCCCTCGCCTTGGTCAAGAGCGAGGGCTTCGAACGTATCCTGGCAAGCGACAGGCTGATCCTCGGGCTTACCGCATGTGGGACCGTCGGTGGTCTCATCGACGTGATCGGGGGGTTCAACGGATCGTATCCCCTGGTTCTGGTGGGCGGGCTTCTCGGCGGGGTCTCGATGGCCGTCTTGCTGCTGGGATGGGGGGCACCCTATTGCAAGATGGGCGCGAAGAGGGCGACTCCCTATGTCTCCGGTGCCTTCGCGTGCGCGATCATCATCGACGTGCCGGTGCTGTTCATGTTCCCTTTGGCATCGGCGATCGCCTATACGTTGTTTCCCCTGATATCAGGCGTGTTCCTCATCGCCGTGCCCGCACAGGAACGCACGTATGGTCCGGCCGTCGGCATGGAGGTGCCAAAGGTCCATGGCGTGCGTTCCAAGCTCAACACCCTCCTGGGGATCTCGGTCACACTGCTCGTCGCCCTGATATTCATCATGGTCGGCTTTGGGTACATGCAGCACATGACATCCTTCTCGGTGCTGGTGAGGGACCAGAGCGCGAGCGGCCTGATCATACAGATCACACGGGGCGTGGCCGCGCTGACGCTCTTCGTCGGCATCGTCTTGCTCTCATGGAGGGCGCGCACCGTCTACCGTGTCGGCCTGCTGGTGATGATAGCGGGTTTCATGACGATGCCGTTCCTCTTCAGGACCGACCACTTCTGGCTGTCAGGCGCCATCGTCATGGTGGGGTACACGTCCTTCGACATCCTCATATGGGTCGCTTCCGCCCAGATAGCGCATACCCAATCCAAGAACCCGATAAAGACGGTCGCGCTGGTGCGAACGATGGTGTCCGCCTCCTACGTCGTCGGCGCCGCGCTGGGCATCCTCGTCGTCGGTACGGCAGGTGCCACTCAAAACGACCTCATATCCGAGGAGACCACCGTCGTCGGCTACCTCGTGGTCATCGCGACCGTGCTGCTGTTGAGCAACGAGGACATCTGGACACTGCTCAGGGGAAGCCAGCCACGTCCGATCCTCCTGCAGGACGAGGCCGACGGAACGTTCGAGAGGCGACTCGATGCCCTCGGCGAGGGACTCGGGTTCACATCCCGCGAATGCGAAGTCGCGTTGCTGCTGCTCAAGGGGCGCACGCAACCCTGGATATCCGGGTGTCTGGGCATCTCCGAGAACACCGTCGGCACCCACGTCCGCCATATCTACCAGAAGGCGGAGGCCCATAACCGGCAGGAGTTCTTCGACATCGTCCTCTCCAAGATGTCCACGACGGACTGACGCCGGCACCTCCTCCCGATATCATCCCCATCACCCCGATCACGTGACGCCGGGGCAACTCATGGTTTGGCCGCTATTTCCAAAATGCCGTGCATGACGTGATGTACGCCCCCCCCCTCCACCTCCCTATGATGGTCGCGGCCCGTCCCCAACCGCGGGAACCCACCTGGGCAAGGCGACGGGCACGACAGGGAAATGGATCGATGGGAAGGGGAAGGTCATGGAATTGGACAGAAGGGATTTCCTCAAGAGCGCCGCGGTCACGGGTGCCGCCGCCACCGTCGCAGCCCTCACCTGCTGCTCGTCGGGCAATGATGCGAGTGCCTCCAACGACAACTCGTCCACCGAGAGCGAGGACACCGGCGAGACGACGGGCAAGCACACCTGGGAGATGAAGCCGGACCCGATAACCGACATCGCCGACACGAAGGAGTACGACATCGTGATCGTGGGTGCGGGCATCTCCGGCCTTTCCGCCGCGGAGGCCGCCTCGCGCAACGGCGCGAAGGTCGCGGTCCTCGAGCGGACCAGCGGCTACCAGATGCGCGGCGTGGACGTCGGGCACGTGGGCAGCACGTGGCAGCAGGCCAACGGCGTGGACCTCGATCCGCGCACGCTTGCCAAGCTGGAGTTCCTCTGGTCGCAGCAAACCACCAACTACGACCTCATCTATACCTGGGCGTCACGCTCCGGAAAGGTCTTCGACCACGTCCAGGAGGTCATCGAGGCGTACGGCCTGCACATGGTGTCCGCCCTGTCCGGTACCGCGAAGTACGGTTGGGACACCCTGCCCGAGCGCTGGCGCATCTACCCCGACGCCGTCTCCTTCGTGAGAGGCGACGAGACCGGGACCACGCGGCCCGACGGCAAGGAGTGCAACTGGAACCTGGGCGACGCGTTGAACGACGCCGCCGTCAAGAACGGTGCCGATTTCATCTACGACGCCCATGCCGAGCAGCTCGTCGGCGATGCGGGAAGCGGCATCACGGGTGTCATCGTCACGGACGGCAGCGGCAACCACATCCAGTACGATGCCTCGAAGGGCGTCATCCTGGCGACAGGCGACATCTGCGGCAACCAGGAGATGATCGACGCCTTCGCTCCCATCTGCAACCGTGCCGACTCCAACATCTACACCCCCGCCTATATGAACACCGGCGATGCGATCCTGATGACCTGCTGGGCCGGCGGAGCCCTCTCGAAGAGCCCTGCAGCTCCCATGGTGCACCAGTTCACGTTGAGTTCGTATACGTTCAACCTCACCGCGTTCATCATGTCCTGGCTCGCCGTGAACCGCAACGGCGAGCGCTACGGCGCCGAACTGCCCTTCGAGCCATACCTGACCAACGCCCGCATGAACACGCCGGGTGACGTCGCGTGGTCCATCTTCGATGCCGACTACGCCACATACGTCCAGCAGCAGTGGCCCACGAAGTACGAGAGATGGCTGGACGGCATCGAGGACGAGATGGCGAAACGCATCGAGAGCGGCGATCTCATCAAGGCCGACACGATCGACGAGCTGGCGAGCAAGGTAGGCGTCCCCACCGACGTCTTCGAGGAGACCATCGAGCGCTACAACGGCATGTACGCCGCCGGCGAGGACACCGACTTCGAAGTGCCCGCCCAGTTCCTCTCCCAGATCAAGACCGCGCCGTTCTATGCGACGCCGCTCGTCTGCAGCGTTCTCACCATCCCGTTTGGCGTGCACGTCGACAACAACTCCCAGGTGTGCACGGAAGACGACGTGCCCATCGAGGGCCTGTTCGCCATCGGGAACGCCCAGGGCGACTTCTTCGGTCTGGCCTACCCGGTGCATTGCCCCGGCATCAGCCATGGTCGTTCCGTGACGTTTGGCCAACTGGTGGGTGAGGCGCTGGCGAAGGACACGGTGATAACCAAGACGGCTTGAACCTGAACCCGCTCCTATGTCCCAGCCCCCTTGCGAGGCCAGGTATCCGCCTGGCCTCGCTCCTTTCGCCGGGCCGCCGCTCCAAGAACCGGATGTCTCACCTTGTCGGAAGTACCCGTCATCTCATCGCGGTATTGGAACAGGGCGAGGAAAGGGTATATACCGATCTCATCCGATAACATGGTCATAACGGAGAGCGGAGGCACCGAGCATGAGAGCGATCGCCATCAACGGAAGCCCGAGGAGAACGTGGAACACGGCCACACTGCTCGAAAAGGCGCTGGAGGGAGCCGCATCGGCCGGCGCCGAGACGGAGATCGTCCACCTCTACGATCTGGACTACCGGGGGTGTACGAGCTGCTTCTCCTGCAAGAGGAAGGACGGCGAGCGGGCTGGGCGCTGCGCCATGAGGGATGGCCTGACGGACGTGCTGGAGAGGATCATGGCAAGCGACGTGCTCTTGCTCGGCTCGCCCATCTATCTGGGGGACGTCACCGGCGAGATGCGATCGTTCTGGGAGCGCCTCATCTTCATGAACCTGTCCTACGACAAAGCGCACCGCTCCAACTTCGAGGGAACGATATCCACCGGCTTCATATACACGATGAACATCGCCGAAGACATACTGGAAGGATCTGGCTACCGTAACGCGATCGACGCGCACATGAGACCCGCCCAGATCCTGAACGGGGAGTCGGAATGCCTGATCGTGACCGATACGTACCAGTTTGGCGACTACTCCAAGTACGCCGCTTCCAATTTCGATGAAGGACATAAGGCGAAGGTCAGAGCGGAGCGGTTCCCCGTGGACTGTCAAAGGGCCTTCGAGCTAGGGGCCAGGCTGGCCCACCGCCGCTGACGAGCATGTGGGCATCCAGACCAGGAAGGCGAAGGTGTCGAAGCGCTGGGCGGTCGCATAATCGGAACAGTTCGCACATGGCCGACATCATCATGGAGCGATTAGAACACCTGGACCTGACTCCACGACTTGACTTGGAGTCAGGTCCAGGTGATAGGTTGTGGGAAACGCGAATCGAGAGGACGAGATGATGAACGAGACAGGCGAACTCGAGGACGATCGGGATGCAGGCGCAGCCGACGTCTACATGACGAAGGACATAAGCGCAGACGGTTTGATGAGGGCATACGAGGTTTTGGGGAGAAGAGTCACCGGGCACGTTGCGGTCAAGCTGTCCTCCGGCGAACCGGGCGGTCATTATTTCCTCTCCACAAAGCTCATCGAGCCACTGATACGGTCCGTCGACGGTACGATCATCGAATGTAACACCGCATACGGCGGAGCGCGTTCCACCACGGAGTCGCACCGCAGGGTCATGGAGGACCATGGGTTCGCGGCCATCGCACCCTACGACATTATGGATGCGGACGGGGAGATGAGCCTGCCAATCCACGGAGGCGGTCATCTGGAGGAGGATGTGGTGGGGTCCCATCTGGCGAACTACGATTCCATCATCGACCTGGCCCACTTCAAGGGCCATGCGATGGGTGGCTTCGGTGGCGTGGTTAAGAACATGTCCATCGGCATCGCGTCCTCCAAGGGAAAGAGCCTGATACACAGTGCCGGAACCGAGACGACCGGTTATGGCATCGACACGCCACAGGATGATTTCCTGGAATCAATGGCCCAGGCGGCGCAGGCGGTCGCCACCTACATGGGTGAGAACATCGTCTACATCGATGTCATGAACAACCTGTCGGTCGACTGCGACTGCGACTCCCATCCAGCCGAACCCGAGATGGACGACATCGGCATCCTCTCCTCGCTCGACCCCGTCGCCCTCGACCAGGCATGCGTGGACCTTGTGTATCGGGACCCCAAGGGAAAGGCCCTGGTCGAGAGGATCGAGAGCAAGCATGGGATCCATACGCTCGAACATGCGGAAGAGATCGGGTTGGGAACACGAACGTACAACCTGGTCTCGATTGACCGCTAAGCGACAGCCAAGAGGGGCGAGGCTCCGATCGAAAGGAGCAGGATGGGTGGATGACCACGGCGAGGTGAACAGCGATATGATGTTTGGCAAGGACAGGAGGTTCTCCCCCGAGTTCAGGAAGAACCTCATCGGCCCGACCGAATGGTTGGGGTCGACAGCAGAGAAGCCACAGCCCCACCACGTGGCAGATACCCAGAGGACGGCCACATGAAGATTGCAGAAGCCAGCAGAAGATTCGACCTGTCCGCAGATACCCTCCGCTACTATGAGCGCGTGGGGCTCATCCCGACCGTCAACCGCACCGCAAGCGGCATCCGCGAGTATTCGGAGGAGGATTGCCGCTGGATCGGATTCATCAAGTGCATGCGGGCGGCCGGACTTCCCATCGAGGTCCTGATCGAATACGTCTCCCTGTTTCAGAAGGGAGACGAGACGACCGAAGCACGCAAGGCGCTCCTCGTAGGACAGCGTGACCTGCTCGAAGCCCGTATGGTGGACATGCAGGGAACGCTCGGTCGCCTCAACCAGAAGATCGAACGCTACGAGCAGTTGGTGGTGCCGGCGGAGAACGATCTCAAGTAATTTCAGATAACGAAGAAGCGAAAATGGAGAATCCGATGAATCAAGCCCCACTCCCCACTGCCAACACCGACGATGGAACGGCCATCTATCCCGTGACCGAGGAATCCGAGGCACGTTACGCGCATCTCAGACAGATGCTCGGGGAGCGGGGACGCCTGGCGGTCGCCTTCTCGGGCGGGGTCGACTCGACCTTCCTGCTCCGAGTGGCCCAGGATGTCCGCGATGGTGACGTGGTGGCCTTCACGGCGACCTCGTGCACGTTCCCCCAACGCGAGATCGATGAAGCGGTGGCGTTCTGCAAGGCCCATGGCATCGAGCAGGTGCTCTTCGAATCCGATGAGATGGAACTGGAGGGATTCTCGGAGAATCCCATGAACCGGTGCTACCTCTGCAAGAAGGCCCTCTATGGCAAGATGACGGCGCTTTGCCGCGAGCGCGGCATCGATACGCTCGCCGACGGCACGAACCATGACGACCTGTCTGACTATCGCCCAGGACACCAAGCGCAGCGCGAATACGGCATATGGAGCCCGCTGTGCGAGGCGGGGCTCGACAAGGCATCGATACGGGCGCTCTCCCATATGCTCGGTCTGGAGACCTACAACAAGCAGTCCTTCGCCTGCCTGGCCTCGCGCATCCCCTACGGGGAGCATATCACCAGGGACCTGCTCGGGAGGATCGACCGCGCCGAGCAGTTCCTGCTCGACCGGGGGTTCCACCAGGTGCGCGTCCGCGCGCACGGTCAGATAGCCCGGATAGAGATCGCACGAGAGCAGTTCCCGCTCATGCTCCAAGGCGACACCAGCAGGGACGTGGATTCCTATTTGAGGGAACTCGGTTTTCGATACGTCTCCCTGGACCTTGCCGGCTATCGGACCGGAAGCATGAACGAGGAGAGCGCCAGCCCTGGTCAGAACGATTCCCCTGACCAGGGCTGAGGGTGGACGCGCGGCTGCGAAACGACCGGTCTACTCGAAGCGCTCGACTGCATGCCGCAGCTCATCGACGATCCCGATATGCTGCGGGCAGGCCATCTCGCATTGGGCGCATGCGATGCAGTCCGATGCCTTCTTGTGACCCCGGGTGGCAAAGCCATACCAGTTCTTCCCATCCGCATCCCCGTACATCGTCTGGCGGTTGAGTGCCTGCATGATGTCCGCGATGTCGATTCCCTGCGGACATTCCTTCATGCAGTACTTGCAAGCAGTGCACGGCACCAGGGCGATGCGCCCAAGGGCGTCCTGCGCCTGCGCGATGACCTTCATCTCGGTGTCGTCAAGCGGCCTGAAGTCTTGGGAGATGCGCACGTTCTCCTGCACCTGCTCCAGAGTCGACATGCCAGAGAGCACCGTGATGACACCTTCCAGACCCATGGCGAACCGCAAAGCCCACGAGACATGGGATGCGTCGGGGTTCGCGGCGGAGAGGATGTCGGCGACGGGCTGGGGCGGGTTGGCAAGGGTACCGCCGCGCACGGGCTCCATGATTATCACGGGCTTGCCGTGCGCGCGAGCGACCTCGTAGCATCTACGGGATTGGACCGAGGCGTTCTCCCAATCGGCGTAGTTTATCTGCAACTGCACGAATTCCATCTCGGGGTGCGCCTCCAGGATCCCCCCGAGCGCCTCCGCCGTATCGTGCATGGAGAACCCGATATGCCGTACCAGACCCTGCTCCTTCAACTCCTGCACGAAGTCCCACATACCGTAGTCGTCGAATACGGTGGTGCGGGTATCGCCGAGGTTGTGCAGCAGATAGAAGTCGAAGTACCCAGCCCCGGTCTTCTCGAGCGAGGTACGGAACATGGCGCGAGCCTCTTCCGCATTCGACGCACCCAGCCAGCAGGCATTCTTGGTGGCGAGCTGATAGGATCCACGCGGGTAACGTTCGACCAGTGCCTGGCGGATGGCATCCTCCGAACCACCGTACACCCGTGCGGTGTCGAAGTAGGTCAAACCCGCGTCCATGAACGCATCGACCATCGCCTTCACGTGCTCGATGTCGATCTTACCGTCCTCCTGGGGCAGACGCATGAGTCCGAACCCGAGTTTGGGTATCTCTTCTCCTAGATAGGGCATGTGCGTGTCCTTCCCTCCGTCGATCTCGATCAGGGTATTCCTCGCCAGCAATGGCTTCCAACCACCCGTTGGACTCTTACTTCGTGGGAATCTCGATGGCAAGATGCGCAGGCCAGCTGTCCTTTTGCGGTGTCGTGCCAGCGCTTCATCACCTCGTCATGAGGGCATCGTGCCCAACCTGCGAAGCGGAGCATATACCCTTGAGTCGACTCTAGGTAAATACCCTTTGCGAGACCGATTCGCCATCGGTGGGTCACGAACATGCGCAGACGCGGTCGCGCTGCCATCGGTCGAGCGGATGTTGGCAGGACCGAGCCGTTGGGTACAACCCCCAGCGGCCGATGACCCCATGTTGCACGATCGACGCCACGATGCCTATGCGGGTGCATCCGGGGACACGCGGCGCACCTGCTTCTCGGCATACATCCTCTCATCCGCACGACGAATCAGGCCATCGAGCGTCTCGCCTACTGCGAAGTCCGCCTCCACGATCCCGTGGCTCACGCTTACCAGGCAACCGATGCCGTCCCTCCGTACGGCGTTCTCCTTCTCGTACTCCTCCTGGATGCGCACCCATATCCTCTCGGCCCGGTTCGCATCGGCATGAGGGAACGCGAGGATGAACTCGTCGCCACCGTAGCGCATGATGAAATCGGTCGCACGCATGCACGACCGCATCCCCTGGATGGCGTCCCTGAGTATCCCATCGCCCGCGGCATGGCCGAACGTGTCGTTCACCGCCTTCAGCCCATCCACATCCGCGAAGCACAGGGAGAAGACGTCCGCTTCCCTTCCGGCACGATGGTATGCCTCCCTGAGTCGCCCGTAGCCCTCCCTGCGGTTGTAGACACCCGTCAACCCGTCGAGGCAGGCGTCCATCCTGGTCGTCTCGTGTTTGTCCCGTAGCCCCACGGCCAGTAGGGAAAGGAGAAGCGCCATGGGGATGAGGAGGATGTAGAGCACCGCCCACTGGCGGAGAACGGTCATCAGGGTTCCCCATACCGACCAGGGAAACGCCCCATCGC
Organism: Coriobacteriia bacterium; assembly: GCA_015655215.1. Classification (GTDB taxonomy): domain Bacteria; phylum Actinomycetota; class Coriobacteriia; order Coriobacteriales; family RUG033; genus JAATFL01. The sequence continues at coordinate 19,323 of JAATFL010000036.1, read as the reverse complement.
CCAAATCCGAGCTGGTGATGCGGGCGACGATCACGTAACCCCCGTCGGTCGAGACCACACCATCACCAAGACTCGCATCGGATAGCGAGGTGGCGTCTGCGATGCTGCGAAAGACGTACACGGCGTCTCCCGTCTCGCAGACTCCCGATTCACGACCCGCCATCTCCTGCCATACATCGGGGTAGGTGTCGGCAAAGCTCCCGTTCGCCCCATCGTCGTATGTGAAGCTGGGGGTACTGCCCTCGTCGAGGTCGTCGACGATGTAATCGCCATCGGAGTTGAGCAGGTAGTACCCGTCGGTCCCCGCCGCCACGGCATCCCGGAAGTCGGCTATCAGGTACGTCGCATAATAGTCCAGGACGACGGCACCCGCTTCCTCGCCGTCATGGTAGACCGGAGTCGCGACGCGGATCGTCGGCTCGACAGGCTGGTCGGCCTGGCCGTCCGCGACGTTCGAGTCGAGCCTCGAGACGTATACCTGGCCCTCCGCGAGTCCCGTGAGGCCCTCGAGGCCGGCAAGATCGGCTGTATCCTGAGGTTCGTCGCCGGAGGCAAGGACCGAATCGTCGACGCCGTAGTCGACCTGCACGACTCCGTTCCCATCCATGTCGATGAGACGGATCCGGTCGTATATCTTGCTGTCGTTGGCGAAGGAGACCATCAGGTTCCCATAGGCACTCTCGGAGATATCCCCGTCGAGACAGTCCTCGTAGGCGTCCCTCACGAACAAGGAGTCGGAGGCGAAGGTGGCATACGTGTTCGATGCCGCAGCATCCGCGGTGCTCTGGACATCCTGCTCGCGTGCGATGGCACCGTCCAGTTCGCTTCGCTCCGCCCGGACCTGCACGATATAGGCGGTCGATGTGAGCACAAGCATGCCCAAGCCCCATATGACGAGGGCTCGTATGATGAAACGCCTGTGGTCCCCCAACATCCCGTCCATCGGATGGGACACCCCCTTCCAAACGATATTCTAGCACCGGGATCTACCCGATAGGCGGTTCTACCCACCCCCAGGCCCTCCAGACACATATATCGTACTTGACCTCATGTCAACTCCAAGGTGTATGGTTGTAGCTGAACCGCCATGACACTGTATTTCGATTCGAGGAGTGACCAATCGATGAAAGTCCTACTGGTAAATGGTAGCCCTCACGCGAAGGGATGCACGTACACCGCTCTCACCGAGGTGGCGGGGGCATTGGAGAGACACGGCATCGAGACAGAGCTGTTCCCAGTGGGTACGAAGGCCATCTCCGGATGCTTAGGTTGCGGTACCTGCAACAAGACAGGTAGATGCGTCATAGACGATCCGGTCAACGAGTTCTTGGACAAGTCAGTCGATGCGGATGGCTACATCTTTGGCTCGCCTGTGCACTTCGCCTCCGCCTCCGGGATGCTGACTTCCTTCATGGACAGGGTGTTCTACGCCGGCGGCCGCCGGCGCTTGTTCGCGAACAAGCCTGCGGCAGCGGTCATGAGCGCCCGCCGCGCGGGAACGACCGCGACATTCGACCAAATCAACAAGTACTTCGCCATGAGCAACATGCCGATCGTACCGTCGCAGTATTGGAACATGGTTCACGGATCAACCCCCGAGGATGTCGCGAAGGATCTCGAGGGCATGCAGACCATGCGCACGCTAGGGAACAACATGGCATGGTTGCTGAAGTCCATCGAAGCGGGAAAGGCTTCCGGGGTAGCGCTACCCGAAATCGAGGAGACGGTTTATACGAACTTCATCCGGTAGGCCATATCCAATCGCTCGTCTCGGTTGGCCGGAAAGGGAACGATGGTCTGGCTGACGCCTCCCTCACCGAGGATGGCGTGGATTGCCCACATGCCCCTGCAAGGGGGATGAAATCCGTGCGGTGCGGCCTTTGGGCAGCGTGACCGTTATAGTGCTTCCCCCTCCCAACGTGCTTCGGACCTCCGTCGAGCCACCATGCAGGCACACGATCCTATCCACCATCGCCATGCCAAGGCCATTGCCCTCGGCCGCAGAGGAGGAATCGCCCTGGAAGAACTTGTCGAACATATGCGTCTTGGTGTTCTCGTCCATCCCTGAACCGCTATCCCGCACCGTGAGGACCATCCGGTCTTCGAAGTCCCTCAGCCCCACGTGGATCGAGGCCTTCTGCGGGGAGAACTTCACCGCGTTGTCCAGCACGTTCACCCATACCTGGTTGAGCAGTTCCGCGTTGCCGTAGTAGCTCGTCTCCTCCAGATCCAAGTCGAGGTCGAGCTGCTTCTCGGTCCACTTCGATTCCATCATCAGGACGACGCGCCTGATCTGCTCGCCCACGTTGAACCGCTCCTTGTCGGCGACGATGGTTTGCGTTTCCACGCGGGAGAGGTTGAGGACGTTGGTGGCAAGCACCGCCAACCTGTTCGACTCGTCGATGATGATATCGAGATACTCCCCACGTTGCTCCGGCGTGAGGTCGTCCTCCTTGAGCATCCGCGCAAAGCCGGACAGGGAGACGATGGGCGTCTTGAATTCATGGGAGAAGTCGTCGATGAAATCCTTACGCATCATCTCGATGCCGCCCAACTCGCTCGCTGCGATGTTGAAGCTCTCCGCAAACTCCCGCACCTCCGGTGAGGGGTTCTCATCAGCCAACGCGACCCGTGTGTCGAAGTTGCCCTTCGCCAACTCCTTCATGGCATCGATTATCTGGCGGACCGGCCGTATGATCGTTCTCTTGACGACCACGATGACGGTGGCCGCGAGAAGGATGCTGATGAAGACTATGGCGATCGCACCCGCCCGCCGGTCCGCGAACAAGTTCCCGGTGAAGAAGCCCCCGGGGATGAGGCCCATGACCATCGCGATGTAGGATACGACTGCGACCATGAGCAGTGCCAGGAAGATGGCGACGGATAGGTTGATCGCGAATGCCGCGAACATGCTCAGCTCGTGGGATAGCGAATGCCTCCTACTCACCGTGCTTCACTGCCCTGTAGCCCAAGCCACGCACCGTCTGGATCTCGAACTCGGGCCATCTCTCGAAGCGTCTGCGTAGACGGCTGACATGCACGTTCACCGTCACGCTCTCGCTTTCCGAGTCGAGTCCCCATATCTCATCGAGCAGTTGCAGGCGGGTGAATATCTGGCCCGGATAGGCCAACAGCTTGTAGAGCAGGTAGAACTCCTTGGGAGGCAGCACCTGTTGCTCCGTACCGCGCGTCACGGTCAAAGCGCCGTAGTCTAAGACGACCTCACCCACCACGATCTTCTTGTCGCTCACGATCCGGGAGCGACGCAGCAGCGCCTTGATGCGCAGAAGCATCTCATCCCTGTCGACCGGCTTGGTCATGTAGTCATCGGTACCCACGAGGAACCCTCGGCGCTTGTCTTGCGGCATCTGCTTGGCAGTGACCATGAGGATCGGCAGCGTGTAACCGGCATCGCGCAGCTGCCTGGTGAGTTCGAGGCCATCCAGTCTGGGCATCATCACGTCGACGAGCATCAGGTCGACGTGATGACCGTCGAATATGTCGAGCGCCTCCAAACCATCGGAGGCGCTCAGAACCTCATAGCCGCTCGATTTCAGCACAGCACCCATGAGCTTGTTGATATTCCTGTCGTCCTCGACCAACAAGATACGAAACATATGCCCTGGGTCCTCCCTGTCGTTTCCCTCCACTTTACACGACAACGTAAACCGAAGATAAACGCGATGGCCGCCCTCGGTTTACGTTGGGTTTATCTTCGGTCCCCACAATGCAGGTGTGAGCCAACCGCAATCGAATGGCACTCATCACGGGCATCGTCGACACCGCCTTTCTGGGAGGTGCCACCTTCAGCTACCTCGTGGGTCTTCTATACGTGTCCATGGTCGTGCTGGCGGTCATCGGCTTTGCCGGCTTGGATCGCGTCTTCCTTCGTCTACGGACGCGCGAAGAGGTGAAGGCCCTTTGGACATAAAGATCTGAGGGCAGGGAATCGTGAAGTCAGACGAAAGGACACCCAAACCATGGACTTGAAGGACAAGGCCACACGGATGGCGATGAGCGGCGCGGTGAATTACATCTCGAAGGATCCCGAGCAGAACATCCCCAAGCTGCTCACGTGGGTCGATGCCATCGACAAGGGCGACAGATGGGGATCGCAGCGAGAGCTGATGCACAGGATATTGGAAGACCCCGACAGCGTCTGGTACCGATTCATCATGGACCTGCCCCGTGACATCGACCTCGATGTGTTGAGGACGACCTTCATCAACTTCATCGTCAACGCCGGCCTGATGGGCTATCCCAAGCAACGGGCCCTTGCGGAGGAACTCGGCTGCAACATCCCCTGGGCGATTCTGATGGACCCGACCAGCGCCTGCAATCTACGCTGCACGGGCTGCTGGGCAGCCGAGTACGGCGACCAGCTCAACATGACCTATGACGAGATGGACGACATCATCGGCCAGGCCAAGGAGCTGGGCACCTACTTCTTCTTGTTCTCGGGCGGCGAACCGCTGGTGCGCAAGGCCGATATCATCAAGCTCTGCGAAGCGCATCCCGACTGCGAGTTCGCCGCCTTCACCAACGGGACCCTCATCGACGAGGCCTTCGCCGACGAGATGCTGCGAGTGAGGAACTTCATACCCGCCATCAGCGTCGAGGGGTTCGAGGAGGCCACCGATTCCCGTCGAGGCAGGGGAACCTTCGAAAGGGTCGAGCGCGCGATGGCGATCCTCAAGGCGAAGCGCCTTCCCTTCGGGATCTCCTGCTGCTACACCAGCCAGAACGTGAACGTGATCGGCAGCGAGGAGTATTTCGACCAGATGATCTCCTGGGGTGCCAAGTTCTGCTGGCTCTTCACCTACATGCCCGTGGGTAGGGAGGCGGTACCGGAGCTGATGGTGAGCGCCGAGCAGCGCCGATCCATGTACGAGCAGGTCCGCACGTTCCGCCAGACCAAACCCTTGTTCACGTTGGACTTCTGGAACGACGGCGAGTACGTGAGTGGCTGCATCGCGGGCGGGCGCAGATACCTGCACATCAACGCGGGCGGCGATATGGAGCCCTGTGCCTTCATCCACTACTCCGATTCCAACATCCGCGAGAAGACCCTGCTCGACGCGCTGAAGTCACCGCTGTTCATGGCCTATCATGACGGACAGCCGTTCAGCGACAACCACCTACGACCGTGTCCCCTGCTTGACAACCAAGGTGCATTGGCCGGGATGGTCGACGGTGCCCGCGCGCGTTCGACCGACCTGCAGGACCCGGAGGATGTGCACGAGCTCTCCGACAAATGCAGGGATGCGGCGGAAGGCTGGGCGACGGTCGCAGATGGGCTATGGGAGAAGACACGCACGGCAGAATAGGGGAAACATGGACACCTTCATCGTCGCCGAGAGTGGCGCGGATATCCCGAGAGACATCGTCAGACGGCATCGGCTGCACATCCTCCCGATGCACGTCTCGTTCGACCGCACGACAATGCCCGACGGCTCGTTTCCCATCCAGCAGATCTACGAGTTCCATAATCGAACCGGGAAGGTGCCATCCACCAGCGCCGTCAATCCCGAGGAATACAGGACGCTGTTCGAAACGCTGCACGCCCAGCACCCGGATGCCCACATCATGCATCTATCCTATTCGGCGGTGACGACCAGCACATATGAGAATGCGCTGTTAGCCAGTGAGGGAATGCCCTACGTGACGCATGTCGACACCAAGAGCGTCAGCGGAGGACAGGCGGCCATCGTCATCCGCTGTGCGGAATACATCGAGCAGAACCCGGGTGCATCCGTCGAGGAGCTCAAGGAGCAGATCGACATCTGGATCGGACAGATCCGAATGGGGTTCATCCCAGGGGACCTGGCCTATCTGAAGGCGGGAGGGAGGGTTTCGAATGCCGCCTACCTGGGTGCCTCCCTGCTCTCGATAAAGCCGCTGATCGAGATCGAAGACGGGTTCCTGGTGTCCACCAGGAGATATCGAGGGTCCATGAAGAGCGTTACCCGGCGGTTCCTGAAGGAGTACGTCGCACAGTACGATCCGGATCGAAGCCGTATCTATATCCTGTTCTCCGAGGGCATCGACCCCGTTCTTCTCAGACACCTGGAGGCAGATGCACGGGAACTCGGCGTGGAGAGCATCCAACCCATCAAGACAGGAGGCGTCATCACCTCCCATGGCGGCCCTGGGGCACTTGGCATCGCCGGTTTTACGACAAGCTGATGGGCGAGAGGGAAGCCTTCACAGCTTCCATTCGCTTGACCGTGTCTGCAGTTCGACCATACGCCGATATACGCCATCGCCCGCGAGCAGCGTGGCGGAGGTCCCCTCCTCGGCGACTTGACCACCCTTCAACACGACTATCTTGTCCGCACCCGCTATCGTGCGCATGCGATGGGCGATGACGAGTACGGTTTTACCTTTGACCAGCTCTGAAAGTGCCCGCTGCGTCAACGTCTCGCTTTCGACATCTAAAGAGGCGGTCGCCTCATCGAGAAGGATGACCGGAGCGTCCTTGAGCAAAGCACGGGCGATGGATATCCTTTGTCTCTCTCCACCCGAAAGCGTCGAGCCGTTTTCGCCAATCACCGTTTGATAGCCCTGCGGCATGGCGTTGATGAACTCATCGCATTGCGCGGCTTTCGCCACGGACAAGACTTCCTCGTCGGTCGCACCGCGCTTCCCCAGGCGTATGTTCTCCATAACGGTATTGCCGAACAGAACGACATCCTGAAAGACCATCGAGTAGTTGGAAAGCAGGGTCTCCGGATCCACGGCACTTATGTCAGTACCTCCGAGCGTGATCGTTCCCCTGTCTACATCCCAGAACCTTGCAGCGAGTTTTGCCACCGTGCTCTTTCCTCCACCGGAAGGACCTACAAGGGCGGTTACCTCGCCTTGTTTCGCAGTAAACGAGACTTCGTCCAAGACCGTCTTACCACCGGCATAGGCAAAGCCAACCCTATCGAAGCGGATGTCATACCCATCGTAGGTCACGTGGTCGCTCCCGATTTGCAGTGATTCACACTCGATCTTCTGCATGCGCTCTACGGAGAGCATTGACGAGAATATCGCGGCGAGGTTGATCAGCGAACTCGCCAACGGATCGAAGACACGCGACGCTGCGATGAGGAACAGAAGGAGCATCGTGAAGTCGATAAGCCCATTGACCAATAACAACGAACCCACTAGAACCACGGTCGCGATGCCGATGCGTAGAACCATCTGGGCGGAGACGACGAAGAGCGCCGTGTTAAGCTCCACACGTATGCTGCTCGTCTCAGACTCGACGAGAAGCTCGTCGAGTCTCGCAAGATAGCTTTCAGTTTGATTGTTGGCTTTGATCTCCCGTACCGTCTCTATGCATTCCTGGATACCATCCGCACGCTCAAGCTGTAGTTGCTTGCTCTTGATGGTGAATCTGTCCTGCCACCTCTTCCCCCCTGCGGTGATGAGAAGGGCGACGGGAATTACCCAGACCAATGCGAGGGTCATGCGCCAGTCTATGAAGAACAGACCGATACTCGCCAAGATGATGGAGACCAGCGAGCCGATCAACTCTGGGATGTAATGGGAGAACGCGGTTTCGAGTTGTGCGCAATCCGCCATGATCGTTGTCGTCAAATCGGCAAGGTCTCGCTTCCCAAAGAACGATAGTGGAAGCTTGCGCAGTCTTTCGGCCAGCGCGATGCGCTTGGTTGCGCTTTCTTTGTAGGATGCCAGGAAAGTCGCATTGTACTGAAGCCACTGCAGCACGAAGAGGACCGCAAGAATCAATATGGACAAGCCGATATAGAACCAGATGTTCGACGTGACCTGTTTGCCGCCCACGAGCGGAGACACGAAGTCGCTGAGTAGCAAATACAGGATCCCCACCGGGAGCATTAAACTGATATCCGTAAGCGTACAGGCGATGATCGCTTTGAATAGATCCTTTGCCCCTTGTTCGCTCAGCGCGAATTTTCTCTCGAAATACTTAATCATCGCACGTGACCTCCTTTTGGGAAGGCGCGGACGAAGTCGCCAGTCTCCACACAGTCGACGACTCATAGTCCTTCCACATCTTCGCATATATGCCGCCATGCTCGAGGAGCTCGCTATGATCGCCTTGCTCCACGATACTGCCCTCTTTGAGAACCATGATGTGATCCGCGTCTTGGATCGTCGAGAGCCTGTGGGCGATCACAAGCACCGTCTTGCCACGAGCGAGTTTCAGCAGAGCTTGCTGTATGAGACTCTCGTTTTCCGGATCGGCAAAGGCCGTTGCTTCATCGAGAAGCACGATGGGTGCATCCTTCAGGATTGCCCGAGCAAGCGAGATTCGCTGTGCCTCACCCCCTGAGAGATACATCCCCCCTGTTCCGACAACCGTATCGACTCCCTGGGGCATCTTTGCGAATATCTCGTCGCATCGTGCCGCCCGCGCCGCACGCATGACGTCTTCCCGCGACGCATCCGGCCTGGATGAACGTATGTTATCGAAAAGGCTCGCCTTGAACAGATGGATGTCTTGGAAGACGAACGAAACATCATCCATCAGGTCCTTTGTCGCGATATCTTTGACATCGACACCGCCCACCTTGACCATTCCACTATCCACATCCCAAAAGCGCGGGATGAGGCTAGCTACGGTGGTCTTGCCACCACCGGAAGGTCCGACGAGAGCAACGGTCGATCCTTCGGGAATCACGAAGGAGACATCGCGTATGGCAGGAGTTGTCGCTCCTTTATACGTGAAGCTCACGTGATCGAAGGTGACACTCGCATCCCGAGGCTTTAGCCCGACGACGGCCTCATCCAGAGGTTGCTCGTTCAATAGCTGTGATGCACGGGCGATCGCATCCTTTGCGAGCATCGTGTTCTCGCTCGAGAACAGGATACGGTTGAGCATGACCGTGCAATACGGGGTGAACAGAACATAGAAGATGAAATCGAGCAGAAATGCTCGATAGTCCACTGCGGAGGCGATGAGGAGGATTCCAGCCGGGATGAGGAAGGCGAAGACCGCATTGATGGAGACCGTGAAAGCCGCCATGGGTACGCGAAGTGAAATCGCATAGTCCATGACCCATTCCCTATAGCACATGATGGTGTCATGGAATCTATTGAAGGAGAAGACGGTCTGACCAAAGGTCTTCACAACCGGAATACCTCGCACATATTCCACCGCTTCATCGTTCATGTCCTCCAATGAGTTCTGATACTCCCGTATCTTCGTTTTCATAGCACTTCCTGACATCCTTGATATGATCGCGAAACCAAGGGCGATCGGGATAAGGCTCACAAGCCCAAGGCGCCAGTCGAAGACGAAGAGCAGCACAACCGTTGCGACGGGCGTCACGTAAGCCCCTGTCAAGTCGGGAAGTTGGTGCGCGAGGAACGATTCCGTCTGCCCCGAGCTTTCATCTATGACGCGACGGAGCTTCCCACTCCCCTGTTCGTCGAAGAAACCGAGAGGTAGTTTGACCATATGGTGAAGCATACGGCTCCTCATGTTTCGAACGATCCTAAAGGCTGCGACATGCGTGCACATAAGGGCCGCAAAATTCACGAGAATGCCGAGCAGCGCAAACACCACGGCCAGCACGCCCCAATAGACCAGGTGCTGCGCTTGGGTGATATCGGGCATCGCGGCAAACAGTTCTCGAACGACCTGCCAGATACAGATGAACGGGATAAGCGTCAACACGGCACTTATCCCCGACAGGACACAGCCGATGACAGTCAATATCCTGTACCTACCCGCGAAGGAGAACAGCGTGACTCGTTCCTCTTTCTTCATATGCAAACCTCTCACGCTGAGTGTTAGCCTCTGCTAACTCCTGTTCGGACAGACACCTCGTGCGACGAGGTCATGACTCATTAAAGCAGTGTTCGCGGCAGCGGTTGCCCCGATGGCTCCGTGCTGGCCCGATCAGTCAGATACTTATGTCAGCGTGCATAGGCTGATAACTCTTACGATACGAAAGCGGCGATTCGTCGAAGATTTCCTTGAATGCAGCTGCGAACTTCGACGAGCTCGTGTACCCGACCTGACAGGCGATGGCCGAAACGGACAGGTTCGTGGTCCGTAGGTCAACAGCCGCCTTGTTCATGCGGTATTCGCGCATATACGTGAAATAGGGCTGACCATAAACGCCTTTGAAGCATGCCCTGAATGCCGTAAGCGACAAGCCAAAACGTCGTGCGAGGTCACTGGCAGTGTAATGACGAGCAAGGTCCATGCACATGAATTCGTATGCAGCCTTGACTTTCTCTACCTGCGATCTATAGAAGTACGGACGGGATTGGCGATTCTCCGGGAGAACGAGCGTGTCCAGGAAGAGCAGAAGCTCTAATATCTTTATCTTGAAATAGGGCTCGCGTATGGCAGCCGGCACAGCGTATAGCTCGGAGAATATGTGCCTGACCGACTCGACGCCGTGAAGTATGTAGGGACGACTACTCGAACAGTACTTCGTCTTCAAAGCATGCAGATCGACGGGAAACCCATCGAGCATGCGGCAAAGATACTGGTCGGCGACGGAGAGATCGAACGTGACGGTGATTCCATGATAGTGAGAGAGCGGAAAGAAGAATTCAGACTGATGCGTTGATCGATCATCGAGCTTCAGGTCACCGGCCGCCATATATGACAGAGTCGAATCACCTAAGGACTGCTCGAGGCGGCCCTCTCTGCAGTGGTCGATGCAGAAGAGGTCGGTTCTTGGCTCGAACTGAGAGACACACGAGTCCATATGGAAATCGTCGTAGGTGATGAACGCACCGGGGAAAGCTTGATATGCCACCATCGTGCCTTCGCCGTTTTCCGAGCGAACCTGTATGACGGAGGATGTTCGGTCCGGTGACTCAAAAGCCGAGACGCCATCTCCGCACTCTCCGAAACGGTTGAAGACGGGATTGCGAAAGGATACCTTTCGCAAGAGACCACTCTGTATGCAAGCGGACGCCTCTCTCATATCAGACACCGCCTCCAACTCTGCCAAGGAGGAGGTCGGAGATATCGAGCACACGGTCGCAAGCTCTCGACAGGAACTCTCTGTCGTGGGTCGCCACGACGATGGCCACGGCACGGGTCTTCAGATCCTGCATGAGCTTGCTGACTCCTACCATGTGATCGAAGTCGAGCCCGCTCGTTGGTTCATCGAATAGAAGGATGCGCTTCTCCGCGAGTAGACCCGTTGCTATCGCGAGGCGCTGCTTCTGCCCGCCGGATAAAGCCATAGGATGGCGTTCCTTGAGATGCAGGAGATCGAGTGATTGGAGAACGCCATCGATTCTTGCGCTCGATGCGGAAGGGGCGGCGAGTCTGCACTCGTTTTCAACGCTATCACTGAACAACTGATGGTTCACATCCTGCATGATAAGATATGATGCCTGGTTGGACGCGCTCCTATCAAGGACTTTCCCATCGAATCTGACGTGCCCCTTGCGTCCCCTCTCAAGCCCCGCAAGGCATCTGAGAAGTGTCGTCTTGCCACTGCCGTTACTGCCGACGATACCGAGGACCTCACCGTGTCGCGCGGTGAAACTCACTCCTCGTGGCAGTTGATACTTTGCCATCATCGCGCAAGAAAGACCCTCGACTTCCAGGCCCGAGCCCCTCTGCCCCGAACAAGGACCCCCACGCATATGATCTTCGGAGGAGATGACCGTGGTGAGCGAGGAGGAGTCACTCAGGGTCCGCAATCCCAGCGCATGGCGCTCCTCCTCTGAAAGGGCCGTGAACTCATCCCGGGTGAATTCCCTGACGACTCTGCCATCCTCTATGAGGATGGCGCGATCGATGATGTCGCTGAGGAAGTAGAGTCTGTGCTCGGCGATGACGATCGTCTTGCCCGCAGCTTTCGTCTTGGCGATCTGGGTACGCAGTATCTCGATCGCTCCGGCGTCAAGGTTGGCCGTCGGCTCGTCGAGCACGAAGACATCAGGGTCCATGGCATAGACCGAGGCGTATACGAGGCTTTGTTTTTCGCCGCCAGACATGGTAACGACGTTGCGATGCATGAGACGTTCGGCTTTGAGGTCAGCAACCGCCGCTCTAACCCGTCGATCGATTTCATCTGGGTCGACACCCGCTGACTCAAGACCGAAGGCCATTTCATCGTCGGACGTGAGATTGAAGAACTGCGACTTGGGATTCTGAAAAACCGACCCCACCTTTAGAGCAAGTTCATACATTTGGGTCGTATCGATATCGAGACCAGCTACCACAGCCTTCCCGGTTCTGGTTGTGCCCATCTCGAAATGAGGGACGATACCGTTCATGCACTTGGTGATCGTTGTCTTGCCGCAGCCGCTTCTCCCGCAGAGAAGGACGCATTCACCCCGGTAGACTGAAAGATTGACGGCATGGAGCGCCACGTCTCCGCTTGGATAGGTGACCGATATCCCCGACAGTTCGGCGGCGATGTCCTGTTGTTTACCTTCCACCGTTCCTCCTGTGTCCGCTCGATTGGTCGGTTCTCATGCAAGGGCGATCGCAACAACGCACAGTACGACAGCACCAGCGAGACAAAGCCAATCATCGATATGCATCCTCAGCCGCTCCGTGCTCGTGCTCGCTATAGGATTCTCGATTCCGCGTGTGACCGCAGCGGCCGAAAGCTCATCGGCGGTCATGGTTGCCGACATGATGAGCGGGACCGTAAAGCACTCGATCCTCTGAGATGGAGGTATCTCCTTGAGCTTCATCGCATCCCTGATATGCCCCGCCTCGCTTTTGAGCATGGGAAAATACCGTATGGTTATCGAGAGCGGGATCAAGAACGTTTGGGGTATATGCCAGCTCTGCAGCGCCGTTGTGAAACGATGGACGGTGGTGCTCCGTATCGCGAGGGCACCGACCATCAGACAGAGATATATCTTACGTGCATACGTAAGCGATATGGTGAAGACCGTACTCACCGTGATTGGCAGAACGGGAAGTACCGCATTGAGCAGGACAACCAGCACCACGAAGCCGACGCTCCATTTGATAGCCATCGTGGGATATCCACACGCAACCTGCAAGAGAGCGCATGCGGATACAAGGGCGATCTCCACGCCGAGGCCTTTCGGGAGGAAGGCAACGACCGATGCCGTCGACAACAGGATGATAAGCGTGCGGGGATCGAGCCTGATGGACTTCACTAGATCATTCCAGCTTTCTCGAAGTGCTTCCTGAAGAGGGCCTTGGCGATGAGTGCACCGAGAACGGCGAGAACGACGGGGGCCGCGAACAGGACTATGAGCATCGGGGTGCTCGAAAAGGCATCGAGAGTGGTGATGTAATCCGCAGACATCCCCTGAGATGCGATCTGGGCGAAGAAGCTATCGTGAAAGATCCAGATAGGTAACGGCGACCCGCACATGCCGAGCGAGAAAGCGGCAAACGCCGCAGTTTCTCCGGCAAAACCCGAGTAGTGGGTCACCCACCGGATGGATTCGGCGACGATACATGCCGCCGCCATCATCCCGAGAATCAGAGGTGTGAACATACCGGTTACAAAGTATATCAGGGCGGTGATGAACCCCATGATGACGACCGCACCGGCTTTCCGCACTTTCGTACACATGAGCATGAAGGGAATCCCCGTTGTCAGCGCGATGAGTCCCGGCATGAGAATCCAAATCATCGGATGGAGGCCGCTCATGAGCATGAAGGCGAAGTTGAGAACGAAGTAAAGGGCAGAGAAGATGCCGATGTTGATGAGGTCCTTCCCACTGAGCCTACGATTTACCGTACCTTGAACCGCAGCGGAGGCCGTATGCGTCGGTTCCATAAAAACCCCTCTCTCGATTTGTTAGCCATGACTAACTTATGTGTCGATAAAAAGCCTTGTTCGACAAGGCCCTTGTACATTAAACCATCATACCGGCTACTCGCTGCCCTGATGCGTTCATTCTAGCCCGATCAGTCCGAGTTTTGTGCGCCCTGCAACTTCGCCCTCCCCTGGGCGTTATCAGGACATCGATGATCGCGGTCGCAGGCGAACAAGAAGGGGACAGAATCGCCCCCCTCATCGATGCCGAGAGGGAGGCGATTTTGGGCGAAGTTCACCTGAGAGAGCCATCGTTGCAACCGAGAGCGACCTCTTCTTGCAGATTCGTACTAGAGAAGGGTCTTCCCCTCGGCTTTGACCGTCATCGGCATGACCGCATCGGTCCTCACGGCATGCGGGGAGGCCGTGGCCACATCGGCGACCGGTGCGACGAAGGCAGGCCCGCCTGACTCGACAGGAGCATCGGCCTGATGGCCGGAGCCGGCGACGGTGGTGGCGAGCGGCGTCTCGCGCACGAACAGCAGGAGCACGGCACCCACGAGCTTGAGTGGTGCGATGTAGCTGAAGACGGGCGTGAGGGCGGCGTTGTACGCGACCGCGATGGCGTTCGAGATTTGATCGGGCAGGGTCCTCACGAGCGCAGGTGTGATCGCGTTGGCGGCCACGCCCAGCGAGTCGACCCCACCCAGGGAAGAGAACTGCGTGGCGAGTTGGTCGGTGAGACGGCTGGTGAACAGCGCGCCTACGAGCGACATACCCAGCGTGCCACCCAGCTGGCGGAAGAAGTTGTTGGCCGCCGTCGCGGTACCCACGATCGAGGAGGGGAACTCGTTTTGCACGATGAGCACGAGTATCTGCTGCCCGAGACCGATGCCAAATCCCAGCACGAAGATGAAGACCTCGAGCACGACGAACGACGTGCCCACGGTGAGGGTGGACATCAAGATGAGCGAAAGGGCGATCACGAGACAACTCGCTATGGGCATCCACTTGTACCGGCCCGTCTTCGACGCGAGCACACCGGAGGAGATCGAGGTGCCCAGCACGCCGACCATCATGGGAATCATCGCATAACCCGAGGCGGTGGCGCCCAGGTCCTTGATGATCTGCATATACGTGGGCATATAGGAGATGCAGCCCATCATACCCACCATGATGATCAGGCCGGCGACGGTCACAAGGTTGAAGTTGCGGTTCTTGAACAGGGAGAGTGGGATGAGCGGCTCGACAACACGACGCTCGACGAGCACGAACGCAATCGCAGCGACGACGCATGTCACACCCATGCCGATGATGACCGGGGAGTTCCAGTCGTACTGCGTGCCACCCCACGACGTGAGCAGGATGAGCGAACTGGCCGCGATGGCGAGCAGGGCCGTGCCCGCGAAATCGAAGCGGGGATGCTCGACCGTGCGGTGAGGCTTGGGCAGGAAGAATACGGCGGCGATGATCGCGATGGCGGCGAGCGGGATGTTCATCCAGAACGCGTAGCGCCAGCCGATGCCGTCAGTGAAGAAGCCACCGAGCAACGGACCCACCACGGCGGACACCCCGAACACGGCGCCTATGACGCCCATGTAGCGACCGCGATCGCGTGACGGGATGATGTCGGCGATGATCGCCTGTGACAGGATCATGAGACCGCCGCCGCCCAGACCCTGGATGGCGCGACCCACGATCAGGGCGGTCATCGACTGCCCCAGAGCGCATACGACCGATCCGCCTATGAAGATGACAAGCGCGCCGATGAAGAGGCTCTTGCGGCCGATGAGGTCGCCCAGCTTGCCGTAGATCGGCATCATCACGGTCGCGGCGAGCGAGTACGCCGTCGTGATCCACAGCATGTGGTTCACGCCGTCGAGCTCACCGACGATCGTGGGTAGAGCCGTCGAGACGATGGTCTGATCGAGCGACGAGGCGAACATCGCCAGCATCAGACCGACGAACACGAACATGATGGAACGATGGTCGAGCGTCTTCTCGACCACGGTGGTATCCGGGGTGGTGCGTTGAGTCATAAGGCGAATCACGTCCTTTCGAGGTGCGGCCGCGGTTGCGACCAGATGGTGCCGATGTGTATCGATGCCGGCGGGAACGTGCGAGGTGCATATGGGCGCATATGCTCCCCGGGGGTGCTGAGAGACCCCCTTGCCGGAGAGATTGTCCTTGAACATGTCGCTGGAATGGGGCGATGCATCGCGCTAGGCACAACCCGCGACGCAAATCCTCAGGGTGCCCCTGGGTGGGCCGTGATGCCCAAGACGTCGCGTATCCGGTCAAGCGCGGCCTCGACATCGATCGAGGCGGCGTCGGCCTCCTCGCCAGGGAGCGAGAACGCATGGCGGACCGCGACGAAGGCAACCGATAGGATGAGATCGGCCTCGCACCTCACGGGGATGCCGAGGTCGAGACGACGTGCCTCGGGATGCGACGAGAGATACTCGGCCGCGACGGTGCGCAGGAGATGACCGAAGTCCATCCCCAACCGCACGTGCTGCCAGGCAAGCACGGGATCGGCGGCAAGGACCTTGCGGCGTCGGTGCTCGACGGCACGGTCGCCGCTACAGGCTCGCTCACCGGTCATGAGAGCGGCGACGAGACCGGCAAGCAGGTCGGGCGCGTGCTCGTCGAGCAGGTCGGCGACCTGTGTGGTGGTGAGCCCGCTGGGGCCCTCCCCCACGATGGCGGCGTCCTTGCTGGGAAAGTAGTTGAAGAACGTGCGCATCGAGATACCCACCTCGCGACAGATGGCCTCGATGGTCACCGCCTCGTATCCACCGCGTTCGAGGAGGTCGAGTGCGGCGTTCTCGATGGCTGAGTGGGTGGCACGGCGCTTGCGCTCGCGCAAACCGAGGCAGTCGCTCGCATCGCTGGTGGGTGTGATGGGAAGAGCCGGAGTATCCGGCTGAACGGGCGTGCATGCGGATGCGGGAACGTACTCTGGGATAACCCCTCGGGTGATTCCGGGAGCCATGTCCTCCGTTGATGTCAGTGTATATTTTTTCATGTCATGCATTATTGCACTCTGTATAATATTTTGGTGAAAGGCATTTCCAAAACGGCATCATTACCGGTGAGCGGCTTAGCCCGGAACTTTGCACAGTAACGTGAGAACTGACCAAAACACCTCTCAAGCACGATTGGAACCCCAAATCGCACTCAAAATCTGGAACCCCTGTTGCTCTCGGCCACGGCCTTGATCCTGGACATGGCCGAGAGCGGTGATCATCTTTTGGAAAGGAGAGGCCCCATCGGCCATCCCTGGCAAGGCTTCTCCTCCGACCTCATCCGGGCATCACCCATGGAAACGGCACGGAGTCCTCGAGCCGATCCGACGACTCCCCCATACATTCATATAGGTCAGTGGACAGGGATAGCCTGCGTACCGGCGAGCTCTCGGCGAACGAGAGCCTCGAGAGGTCAAGCCACGCGAGGTAGGGGCTCATCGTCGACCCGAAGTAATAGGTCCCGTCGGCATGGTCTATGACCGTGCGCCAGATAGTGGGCGAGGTATCCGCGTGGGCCTGGGTGAGGTCGACGAACGGCTGAGCTACGTTACGGACAACGCTGATGGCACCGGCTATCGCCTCGATCGAGGATGCCGGCTGACGGAGATGCTTCAGATAGTATGCCGCGCGGACGAAGCGGTCGGCGGCCTCGGAGCTACCGGGCAGAGGCTCCTCGCCACCGAAGCCCTCGTACAACCTCAGGTTCTCGAGCTGCTTCTCGAAGATGGGCGAGTTGGTCATGACGCAGTAATCGGGGCTATGGTGGACCTCCAGTCTACCATCGATGTACTCGAGCACCGCCACATCGCCAGAGGCATCCTCGAGCTGCAAGTGAACGGTCGCAGGGTAGTTGGCGCTGCTGAACGTCGTAGTGAGAATCTGGAATGGGCATCGCTCGGCGTATGCCACGGCCTCGGCCGTCGTGGCGAAGCCGTCGAGGAAGAACTGGCCCCAAAGGCCCACGGAGAGCCCCGGGATAAAACGGTCCCTGGCGCCATAGTCGGACTCGTCGAGCCACAGCATGTGCATGCCAAGTCCTGCCTCGTTGATACCGTCAGCCGTGGCAATCCCGTAGACGCTCGCGGCGACGCTGCCGTACTTCGACACCCAGTTGAGTGAGTTCTCGCCTTCGACGACGAGTCCCGTGCGCCGCATCCCTCGCGGGAACACCCACAGGTCGGTGTCCATGTCCTCGAACCAATCCATGTTCCGTGCGGAAACGTTGGCGATCCCGTTGTCCGACCAGACGATTATTGTGCACATGGGACACCTTCCTATCCTGCTCGGCCACTGGCTTTCTCCATCGATCGGATACCGATGTCCCGTCGCGCGAGGAACGACGCTGCGGTGCGCTTGCGTCTCGGGTGCACCACCATTCTCCGATGCGCGAGGACCTCCCATGCGACATTCTCCCATTAGAACGAGACGACGTCCATATGGTTGGGCCTGACAAGGGATCAGGAGGGTGGCGCCCCGTGCTCCCTTCAGGTTATACTTGGTTATCTTACGGTACGGATTCCATATTGCTATCAGGACAATCGGATCCACGGGAAGCCTATGAAGGTATTTCGAACGTCTGAGGGTACCGATGTCGTACGTCTCGATAACCTGAGATGTAACTGCTATCTCATGATCAGGGGCGTCCATTGTCTGCTTGTGGATACCGGCATGTCTGCACAGAGGGGCAGCATACAAAGACAAATCGATGGTTGCGGAGTCAAGCGGCTATCCGCGATCGTTCAAACGCACTATCACACCGACCATACGCAGAATACCGCGTACTTCCAACAGAAATACGATTGCCCGGTCTATATCCATGTACTCGAAGCCGAAGGCCTTGCAGATGGGCGTTGCGTTCTCCCCCGCGGAACGACTCCCTGGGGGAAGGCGGTCTGCTCTGTTCAAAGACGACTCCATGTCATGGAGCGCTTCGATCCGGTGGACGATGTCGAGTCGCTTGACGAAGCGACATCGTTTTCCGGATTCGCTGATTCCATCGAGGTCCTCCATACCCCTGGCCATACGGCGGGGTCGACCAGTCTCATCGTCGATGACGAGATCGCATGCGTTGGAGATGCGATGATCCATCGAGGAAGAAACGTCTATCCTCCGTTTGCAGACGATGAGCCCTCCTTGCTCGCGTCCTGGGGAAAGCTCCTCTCCACGGGCAGCAGGGTATTCCTGCCTGCACATGGAGATGCGGTCGACAGGGTGTTGCTCGAGGCGAACGCCGCCGAGAAGATTCGCTAGATTCGCTAGGTCGCTTCAAGATCCACCCCGTCCCCCTGGGCACATGCTACCCCCAGACGAGAATGGAGTGGAGCGAGAAGCGCTTGACCCTGATAGAGCAACTTCGCCCACAGGCGCTGTGGAGGAGGGGCGCGGCGGTGCTGTCTGCCAATCGAGGTTGTACTCGAGGGCATATGAGCGCTGCTTTGGGGTCCAGATATCAAGTTGGTTGGAAAATCCAGGTTTATGTTGAAGCGAATCATATATGAGCGTATAGTGATTATAGTAAGGTTATTTAGTATATTATATATGTTGAATCCATTGAGAAAACTTGATGATGACAGAGACGGCACGTTGGT
>JAATFL010000032.1 GCA_015655215.1 Coriobacteriia bacterium | reverse complement strand
GTGACCGACGACGACCCGAAGACCACCGGTAAGATTGCTTTAGCACACCTCAACGAGTATCCCGACTATTATACGCGCCTTGCAAAAATGGAAAACGAAGCCGAGGATTACTGGGCCAGTAAAGAATAGTTGTGGTCTGTCGCAGGGATGGCTGAATCATCGTTACGATGTAGATGCGGCATCGATGATTCAGCCTTTATGCGAGGTTTTGTGAACGCCGGCATAATCGTCCTTCCGTCGGCACACCACCTCGATCGCCCGTATCGGCGCGTCCTCGGTGCATGCGAGCAGGAGTTTGTGGGCGTCGCTCTTGGTCAGGACGTCCCTCGCCGTCGCATCCTGCGGAAGCCCCAGCCTCACGGCTGCCATCTCTCATGCATGATACCTCCCCTTCCTGTTTCCCACCTGATCCTGAGAAGCCAGGGAGCCGCCCGTTGCGGTGCAGCCAGTTCTCGGTTCTTGGCTAAGTGCGAGCAGGCGTCGATGCCTTCATGACACTGCTCGTAGTGAGTACAGCGTCGTGAGGGTACGGGTTTCCTGCGGTTCGGTGGCTTGACGGTCCTGTTCGCCCCGAACTTCCTGGCCGCCGTGAATGCAGCCACCTTGATCCGCCTCGCGAGCTCGCACGCCGAGAGGTGATCGCGCAGACCGTCTTCTATCACACAGCGGTTGGCGTAATCGAGATGCTTTCCCTCTCTTCCGACATTTCTACCTCACTTCTGCCAGAGGGAAGAGCACACGAGAAAAATTCTAGACCGAAGAGCATGCCGGTGTAGGCCTGAACAAATGAGCGGTTCAATCACACAATGAAGCGGCCATATCGATTACCATGCTGAGCGTTCCCATATCTCTGCATCACAGACTGGATGATACCAGAGGACATAAGGCAGTGTGAGCGATTACGATAGCGTTTGGCCAGGTGATGGACTTTTTTAGCTAAGCGCCATCGAGGTTGATTGAGAACAAGCGACGCCATCGCACCCGATGTTGACCACAAACGCAAGAATGGTTGGACCTGGCCCGACAGAGAACTGCTCCCTGATTCCTCAGAAGTTTGCGCGTACTCTTGCGCGTAATTCGCAAATATTTAATCCAGATAAAAAAACGGTCTACCTGTTTTTGCAGGTAGACCGTTATATGTTTGGTCGCGGGGACCGGATTTGAACCGATGACCTTCGGGTTATGAGCGTGATAAGGACATTTATTCCTATGTCCTTACTAATACGTTTTAGTACCTTCTAGCTGGTAAAACGTAAATCATCTATTCTATGGTGATAGAGCTTGATTTAGGTAATTTTGGCTAGTTCTGCTTACAAAATGCTTACAGCATTTTGAAGCATTTTTAACTAGGCCTTAGCAAATTAATAAACAAAAACATATTTCAAACTATCATCTATAGTTTCTTTTCAGGAGAACTGCCCAAATTCTTTTTATTTGTCTCTATGACATTATTTTGTTTGTCAGCTTTATAATTTGATGAGAATATCTCCTGCTCAAGGTGCACAATTCGAAGCTTTAATTCTTCATATTCGTTATCTCTTTCATTAGGTTCCTCTGTTCTTTCCTTTTTACTCGATTGAATAGTTAGGTCAGAAAAACTAATGGCAAGGGTTATTGTCGACAATATAAGTGCATATATTGCAGTAGCATCTGTAAAAGATACAACTGAGTAAACATTAATCGGTATACCTAAAAAGTTATATGTTGCTGAAACAGTTTCTACGGCCGTTGTATATATGGCCATGCATCCATATATTATTCCTGCCGTTATCACAAAAAAGATACTCAAAAAGAGTAATTTCAAACCTACTTTAAGCCCTTCAGTAAATTGTTTATATCTTTTATTTAAAATATCAAAAAGAAGCAATCCTGTTATAGAAAGCAAAATAAATGATACACAGAATTGCGCATCCTTTTGAAATATGAGTGAACTAATTAAAACAGCTATGGAAAATGTAACTATCATAACCAAGGCCACCAAAAATAGTGCGCCTATAGTTTGCAAAATTGTTTTGAGCACTTCTATAGTTCTTTTACTCACAATAAAAGCATCCCCTATTTATTGCATAGTCATACCCGTCGCCTGTACCAATATATAATATCGCATCACTGATATAAAACTAAATCAAGAATATGTCTAAAATGAACGAAAATGTTTTTAAACATCAACGAGATTTAAAGCAATTTCTTTCAACACTTGATGGTCGATATAGTCTTTCATCTCTAGCTCGAAGGAATGGTAGCCATCGCTGTCTTTCCAATGGTAAACGATAGAGGTTATCCGACGCCTCAACTGTGCGAAGGTGTCATAGTGCCTGTTCGATTCGACCATCTGGGAATAGACTTCTTCGGGAGGAAGAACAGATGTTATGTGGACCTCGTTCCAGAGGGCGTATATATTGGTGTACCTGGCATGTACCTGGGATAGGTAGCCATCGAGCATTATCAGCAACTGGTTGTACTTGATCTGTCCTCGAAACTCGTCCATGAATAGGATGGTCTCACCACAGTACTTATCGAGTCCACCGCCCTCGTAGTCGGTCATCAGGTAGACGTTGTCTCTGCCGTATTTCTCGTACAGGTCAAGCTGGGAGTAGCTCTTACCAGAACCTGACTCACCGACATGCCAGACGACTTTGATATCCCTCTTGCTTGGGGTTTCCTTGCGGCGTTTGTCGAAGTAGGCTTTACGGATCATAGTATCGTACCTTCGGAACCCGAACGACTCAGCCTCAATTTCCGATGGGGTCTTTCCCTGCTCTACCAGCTGCTCGATGATTTCGTAGTCCCTGCGGTTACCTTGCGCGCCCTTGATCTCACCATGGTGAGCAGAGCAGATGACCTTCTCGCCTTTCTCCTCGAACTTGCCCACCTTGTTGATGTAGTCTTCTGCCTCGTCCTTGGTGCCCTTGGTACGCTCGATATGCATAGTCGGGAACAGCTTTTTGATAAGAGAGAAGCGCATCGTCTTGGTGTCCTCAAAAACCGCATGCACATGAGGCATACCCTCAGCTGAGACGCAGTAGGTGAGCGCACAGGAGCGCGTAGGAGAATCGTCCATCCATATAGTGAGAAGATCATCTAAAATCTCCTGCTCAGACCTGCCGACATAGCCGTGCTCGGCGGGATTATTGAAAACACAGAACCATGAACGGGAGACTCCATCGTTAGAACCCATCAGAAACTCCAAAGCTAAAAGGGGATTTGTATCAACGTTGTATCAAAGGGTGTTACAAAATGGGCCTATATCTACCAGGTAAAACAATGGTTTGTAACGTGTAACGAAGTCGGGGTAATACTAGCCCGACTTCGCAGACAGGCGATTGAGTGGCTGGGGCTGCGTCCGCGCTGTCGTTCGCAAAGGGACCCTGGCCCTTGCTCCGAGCAGTACGGGCGCAGCCGCAGAACTTCCACGGCTGCAGCGAAGGGCAGGCTATGAGGGGACGAGGGTTCCGTATACCCGCATACGATTCGCTATCGAACATCAGCTCCACCTGCCAACCACTCCAAAACGTCAGGGACCCAGAAACGCACATAGCGACCTACTTTGGTGAAGGGGATTCTTCCTGTTGCCGTACGCTCGTATATCCAACTCTTCGGAACTGCCAGGAACTCCGCGAGCTGCTGCACGTCCATGAAGCATCCTTTTGCCTTCCCTGTATCCATCATTGCCACACCACCTCCCTTCCTAAGATTATGTTTTTCTATGCCAACCATTGCGGTTACATGTTGATTGTGTATAATGCCTACTATGAAGTCAACACGTTACAAGTGTAATCAGGTTACCAATTAAGGAGGACGCATGGATGAGTCGGAAATCGGCATGATCTTCGCCCTGAAACGGGAGAAGCTCGGCATATCCCAAGGTGCACTCGCAAAGACCATCGGGGTCTCACGTCCCTATATAAGCCAGATAGAACAAGGCAGCAAGAAGCCTGGGGATCAAACCGTCATGAAAATCATGGCGGCGTTGGACCTGTCATACAGGGACCTGGTTCCAGAGGCGACCCTGGAAAACGCCAGCAGGGAGGAGCTCGCAATCCTGAACGGGACGATGCCCCTCATCCAAAAGCTGGCCGACTATCTCACCCCCGTGCAATTCAACGAGATAGTGATGCTCTTAGAAAAGACACAGGAGGCAACGGCAGCCGTGCAGTCCGTCCTGAGAGACGAGCCGATACCAGGTCCGGAGGGATGGTTTCTGCTCTCGAAAGAAGACAAACGGCTCGTACAGCGGATCATAAACCGTCTACTCAAAGGTGAGGCCGTCTCAGAGTAAGGTAGGGTGGTTGTCATGGCACGTGGTTTTGTGAAGAAGCGCGGGGATGTGTGGTACGCCTACTGGCGGGACTCGGTAGGCAAGCAGCGCGCCAAATCGATAGGCACGCGTAAGAAGGAAGCCGAGGCCTATGTAGCCCGGATGCAGGTACAGGTGACCGATGGAACCTTCCGCAAGATACAAAAGATCACCTTCCCACAGTTTGCGGAGCAGTGGATCAGAGATTACGCGATGGTCCAGGTAAAGCCGTCCACTCTCCTGAACTACAAGAGTATGCTTTCCAACTCGCTGGTCCCTTTCTTCGGGAACATTCCACTCGCCTCCATAACGACCGCAGACGTCCAGCGTTACGTGGCACAGAGACTTGGAGCGGGAAAGTCCCCTTCGACCGTCCAGAAGGCGCTGGTGCTGCTCAAAGGTATGCTCAAGCAGGGCATAGAGTGGGATTACCTCAAAGTGAACCCAGCATCCGCCGTAAAACCTCCCAGAAAACCGCACATCGAAATGGACTTCCTGACTCCGGCAGAGATACCAGCTTTCCTTGATGCGATCGAACCAAAGTGGAGGCCGCTCTTCTTCACTGCAATATTTACCGGTATGCGATTAGGCGAGCTTCTTGCACTGCAGTGGTCCGATGTCGACTGGCACAGCGAGACCATCCACGTAAGACGCAGCGTATGGCACGGAGGGTTTCAGGAACCCAAGTCGCAGAACAGCCGCCGAACGATAGGCATGTCCCCCATGCTCATAGGAGTGTTGAAGGATTATTCGGAGATCGCACCTGCCAGTGATGACGATCTGGTGTTCTGCACCGACGAAGGAGGCATCATCGACGATGCCAACCTACGTCACAGGGTGTTCGAGTCCTCACTAACGAAAGCTGGGCTACGCAAGATCAGAATCCATGATTTGCGGCACACATACGCATCGCTTCTGATCAACCAAGGGGAGAACCTGAAATACGTACAGCGACAACTGGGCCATGCCTCGATCACCACAACGGTCGACCGGTATGGGCATCTGATGCCGGACGCACAAAAAGATGCCAGTGCACGACTTGACGCAACCGTGTTTGGAGTCACTGCCGATGCCCACTAAAGTGGTTCCGCTTACAAACTGCTTACAAACAGAAGGGGAAAAGAAAAAGGTCAGAAGCTTTTAGGCTTCTGACCTGCTGTTTCTTGGTCGCGGGGACCGGATTTGAACCGATGACCTTCGGGTTATGAGCCCGACGAGCTACCAGACTGCTCCACCCCGCATTGTTGGCCAACCTGACGACATCCTCTCAAGCGGCAAGGAACTACTATAGTATGCTCATTCTCAATAGGCAAATCTTCCATAGCCAACGGGGCAAGAGCAGCGAGCAAACGGCAATGGCTTGACGGGACAAGATGAAACGCCCCGCTCGAACCCTATTACACAGCCAATCGCCGTCTCCTGCGATGTCTCCTGCGAACAGGAGAATCCTCACGACAGGTTTTCCGACCCCCCATGATCGGCGTCGTAGCCATCACCCCGTGCATGGCTCACATGCCCGTTATAGCGACGGTCAAACTCGGAGCGCACGAGCATGACCCTGCGACCGCAGCCGCTGCATTCCAAACCGATGTCCATACCCACTCGAGTGACCTTCCAGGCATTGGTGCCACACGGATGCCCCTTCTTGAGACGCACCACGTCGTCCATCCTAACGGGCACAATCGGTTTGACCACGGCCAACCTCCCCCAAACAGACTCCCTGTGTAGACCATCCACGCGCTCGCTGGCATATGCAAGCAGACCTTGCCACCAACGGCATCGTATCACGCGCTAGAATAACGGCACTCACCGCACATAGCGACCAGGAAGGCTCACAACAATGGCAACCCGCACCGTCGTATCCGTACTTGGCGCCGATCGTACCGGCATCGTCGCCGCCATCGCAACCACGCTCGCGGGCCACGGAGCAAGCATCGAGGACATTTCGCAAACCATCATGGATGGCATCTTCACGATGACGATGCTCATCAAACTCGATGACGACCTTGCCGACTTCGATGAGGTTCAAGAGGCGCTCGCGGTCGATGCAAAACGTCTCCACGTCCAGATAACCACACAGCGCGAGGATGTCTTCAAGTACATGTTCGAGATCTAGGGAACGAACGCACGAGGACAACGGGGTGGAGACGGCCCGGATCCCCAGATGGACTCGGCAGCAGCCGTCTGACAGGCAGCGACGAGCATGCCGGAGCCACCAGACTCGTCTGGCGAATACGTCATCGCGAAAAGACCATACGGCACCTGTGCAGCAGATGGTGCCCCCAGAAGAATTCGAATCTCCGTTTCCAACCTGAGGGATTGGCGTCCTTGGCCACTAGACGATGGGGGCATTGGGATGATACCAAACACGAGAGCCTAAAGGGACGAAGTGGGCTACCCCATCCGTAACGGTCCGTTTTGTGGAATAAACGTGATGGATACGGGAAGGCGGAAAGAACTGTTGGTGCCCCCAACGGGATTCGAACCCGTTTTCCCGCCTTGAAAGGGCGGTGTCCTAACCGTTAGACGATGGGGACGGCACCGTGCATCCGCGCTGCACAAGCTTGCTTATTATCCACATCACATCGATGTTTTGCAAGATACCCGAAGAATCTGGCTTCTTGTGGACGATTCCGCTGGCGGAAGGCGCTAAAATCATGATATCGCAGACGAGAAGCCCAATGGCCCCGTCCTTGGAGGAACCATGTCCGATACCGCCAGCACCACCCCAACGCCTCCCATTGCCACGTCCATCCAGACACGGCAACAGCGTGCAGATGATCCAACCAGAGCGGCCACGCCGGTCCCGGGCGAGCCTGGTGGAACCGACCCTCGCGACCTTTACACGATCATCTGGGCGCTGTTCCTCTTCATCAGGATATGCCTCTACGTACTTGCCATCTGGATATTCTTCCATAGTCCCACCGCATGGGTCACCTTGGGATGGCTCGTGCTCCTCTTGATCATTGCCCGCGTGGTGAGCTATGGTCATCGCTGGGCGTGGATAGGCTATCGCGCGAACAGCGAGCACGGCGCTACGGGAAGTACGAAGGAACGGGTGCGACGGACCCGTGCCGAGAGGAGGGCCGCGCAAGTCGCCGCACGCACCGCCAACGCGAACAGCGCGCAATCCACGCCGGAGGCCCCCGTCACCGGTAACTCGGCAAACCGGGCACCCGAACCACCCGCACCCGTGCAAGCAGGTGCACCAAGCGCAACCAGCTCCTCCGATACCGATGAGCCAGAACCAGTCGTCGTGTCATCCCCAACACCGGAGGGGGCCGTGACGGAACCCGCGGCGGCGGCCAAGCGGTGACGCTCAGTTCCGAGAGTAGGTCCCGGTGATCACCTGCAACGCGGTCACCAGCCCAAAGCCGATGCCCTTCATCACGGCGATGAAGCGTGTCCTCAAACCCCTCTTGCGACCAGCGGAATGCGCTTCGGAGGTGTGCGCAGGAGACTTCGCCCCCTCTTCATCTTGGGAGACCAGGTCGAGTGCCGTGTCGTCTTGTCGGATGTCGTCGGACTCGGCCATAGAGGATCCCCTTCTCTCCTTCACGTAGCACTGGGGTGTCACAGTAGGCGCTTCCTGTTGACGTCGGCTGCCGGAGGCTCGCCTCGGATAATCCCGTGGTGCCTCCGGCCCCGAACGTGCACCCATCATCGCACTCCTCCCATCCGAGGGGACCGATGCTTCGCCACTTTGATACCAGGGGGTTTACGGGAAGTTTTGAAATCCCCGCAGGCTCAACATAACGCCTCTCGCTCGCAACCTGGATGCCAGACATCAGAGCCATTCGATCCACACCCGCACCGGTGAGGGTGCTCCTTGCGAGGTGACGACGTCGAGTCCCTCGACCCATATAGCACCATCTTGGACGCCCACCGACAGATGGTGCCGGGAGTCATCGGATCGAGGAGCCCGAATCGCAGCGGAGTCATGTCCGTCAGCCCCAGGTGACCCGCTTAAAGCGTCGACCTCAAGGTCGAACGCCTCGTCATCGACCTCATGTCCCTGGACAACTCCATCTACGAACACCTCGAGAGGCTGGTCCGGTCCTCCCTGCCCCTCCGTTGGCACGCCGGTGTGAGGGTGCTCCAGGTCCTCCTCAGTTTCGACGAGGGGGATCGACTCGAGGTCGAGGTGGGACGGCGGGTGCTTCCCAAGTGACGTGGCTTCCGGGCGCCCCACTTCGCCCTCCTTGGAAAACCGGAACAGGCATCCGTAACACACCTCCAGGTCATCGAAGAGCATGGCATGGCAACGCGGACACTCCTTCATGGCGAACCCACCCCTCCTTGACGCGTG
Organism: Coriobacteriia bacterium; assembly: GCA_015655215.1. GTDB lineage: Bacteria > Actinomycetota > Coriobacteriia > Coriobacteriales > RUG033 > JAATFL01. The sequence goes on along the minus strand of JAATFL010000032.1, from coordinate 39,533 downwards.
CGGCCTCCCGAAGGCATCGGCCTCTCTCACAGCAGTTCGATGACGATTGCCGTGGTGCCTTCGTCGATGTCGTGCATCGAGACGAACGCCGTGGTCACCGTCACACCATCCCAAAGCTCAACGGGCTCGCGGACATACGAGCGCACCGATGCGCTGGCCTGCCCCGTCGCCTCCCACTTCGCGCACCGCATGGCCTGATCGACCTCCATCAGCGCAATCGCCGGACGACTGGGCGTGGAAAACCCGATGATGACGGGGCTCTCCGAGAAACCCGTCACCTCGAGGTCCGACGTGGGGAGGATGAGCTCACGGACCGAGTCCTGTCTCGACCTTCCCTCCTCGTCCACGGGACTTCCCAGACTCCGAAGGGCATCGACCCGAGGAAGCAGGCTCGACGAGATGGCGAGAACGACCGCAAGGAGACCGAGGGCGCACAGGGTCGCTATCGCGACGCGCATCCGATGCCGAGCACGGGTCGCCCCCGGTGCGCGCGAGGACCGGGGCATACGGTGGGTCCGGCGCTTGACGCCTCTCGCCCCTTGCCCCGGGGCGCTCATACCACCACCCCCGGACGATAGGGATCCAGCACGTAGGTGCGCACGTGCTCCAACCCGGACACCTCGACCCCGAAGATCCCCCGCTCCAGCGGCCAGGGCACAAAACGCATGGTGCAGGTGTAGCGACGCAATCCCGGCTCCATCGAAAGCAGGGCGGGCACATCGGGCCCAGCAGGGTCGGACGCGTCGGACGCGTCGTCGCTCGTCACCTCGAAGCTCAATCGTCCAGCCTCACCCATATCGGCTGCGATCTGATCGCAGACGGCCCGGTCCCGTCCCGCATCCCCATACGTACCCTCACTCGGAGCCATGGCCATCACGCGGACCGACTCCGCACTCACTCGGTCGAACTGGACGCAATCACCGAGAAAGACCATCAGGTCGACGGTCACGACGGCGAGCGCCAGCAAGACGGGGGTGCACACGGCGAGCTCGACCGTCGCCTGCCCGCGTCCGTCGCACCTCACCCTGGCGAACAGGTGCAAGAGCTTCCTGGTCAACGCCATAGGTCAACCCCTCCCGGTAACGTCTCGCCCCAAAGCTCGACGCGGCGCGCGAGCCCAAAGACGGCATCCGACACCCGATCCCCGACGGATGCGGGCAGGCGCACGGTGATGGGTATCTCGGGGAAGCCGTCGACGTCGAGGAGGCGAATGGTCGCGATGGTGTACTCGCCTTCGACCGCGTCGTCCATATATGTCCGAACCATCCCCACGGCACCCTCGAACGCGCCGGTCACCACGGACCCGCTCTGCTCTCCGGGTAGCGACGTGTATCCCTCGCGCAAGCGTGCGAGACCGGAGAGAGTGCCCGCGTCGTCGGCCATCACCACGTGCACGGTGTTGCAGGTCACCGGTTTGAGCATCTCGAGGCGTGCGGGTTGGAGACCTGCCAGCTCGATGGTCTCGCGCAGGCGGGTCTCCGCCCACTGTGAGAGACTCCCCCCGACGACGGGAATGCCCGCGAGGATGCCCGTAAGACCTGCCAGCAGCCCATCGGTGCCCGCGCAGTACGCGAGCAACAGCCCACCCCACCCCTCCAGCACGCCCCCGAGGACCGATCCGAGAAACCGCTGAGACGGATCTGCCCCGACCTCTTGCGACCATGCGTCCTCGGCGAGCGTGCCGAGCAGGGATGCGATGAGGTTATCCGCCAGGGTGGGGTCGTCCGGTGCCAGCGTCGCGGCCGATATGGCAAGGCGCGCGCCCATCTGCGCGCCACCACCATCGAGCCCTCCCCCCAGCTGCGGCACGGCATGCGAAGATGGGTCGATGGCGATGACGACGGTGCCGTAGCGACCAGGCGGCTGCGCATCGAACCGAGGGGCGTCCAGTTCCCCGAGGGCCTCCGAGAACGCGCCGAGGACCGCCTCCACCTCGACCCGAGCGCTTCTCGTAGCCTCATCGTAGCGCTGCGAGGCATCGGAGTAATCCCGGGCGGCGGCGGCGATGATCCGCCAGTAGTGCTCGAACCCGTTGTCGATCGAGGTGGAGGCCGCGGGGACGCTGCCGAGGGACTGAACGTCGAACGAGCAGACCGGGCATCGTGCGAAGGCTCCCCCATCAAGGCTGGAAAGCGACCCGTAGCCCACCACCCCCTGTGCCATCGCCACGGGACATCCGCCACCTGCATGGAGGACCATCTGGCCGCTTGCGCCGCTGAGGGGCCACTCGTTGGCGGCATAGAGCGTCGATGCACGTACGTCGTCGGCGTTTGCCGGCAGAGTGGGCAGGTCGACGTGCACGACACCCTGTGCGTCCCTCGTCACCGATCCCGATGCCAACGTGTCGATCGCATAGGCGTAGAAGCGTGCCCGGGCGATGGAGCGCACGGCCTCGGAGGGGTCTGACCCGTATTCCACGCCGCCGAGGCGCCCAGGCTCCCGTGCAAGCCGTGCGGCGTAGTAGGCGCGCGCCCGCTGGAGGGGAACGGAGAACGTCCAGCCATCCATCGATGCATAGAGGGGGTTGTCGACCGACGCGATCGTCGAGAGGGAGGCGGCACGCTGGTAGAGGCAGTAGGAGGGGTCTGCCCCGCAGTCGGCCTCGAAGGCGATACGCTTGGCCTCGTCCATCTCACGGGAAGCCTCCTCGACGGCATCCGACCCCTCGGAAATGGATGGGATCCTCTCGCGTGCCGTCTCACCCGTCTCGGCGATGGAGGCGGGTACCTCGCTGCCCGCCTGCTCGATCCCGGCAAGGGGGAGGGGGATGGCGATACCGAGAGGGGTGGCGGAATCGGCGTCACCCGTGGCCTCGCCGTTCGCCGCCACCGTCGAGGACGCCGCGTACACGCAGAGAAACGGCAGGGCACGTTGGAGCGCGTTGAGGGATTCGGTCGCGACGTCGGCGAACCGGTCACGGGCGTCCATGACCGAGTCCGCCGCCTCCAAGACACCTCGCGAGACGCCGGCTCCCACGGCCGGGATGCAGGCCGCCACCGCCGAGACGGCGTAGAGCGAAAGTCCCAGCAGGCTCATCGAGAGCATGGTCGCATCGGCGACACGGGCGACGGTGAGGTAATCGGCGACGACCTTCTCGGCAGCCAGGGCACCCGCGTCGGCGACGAACTGGATGTCGGCGGATCGCGACTCCACCCAGTAGACGCGAGCTGTCGCAAGCACGAGCGCCACCGCCAGCAACATCGCCACCACCACGCCAAGACTGGTGAACCCGCCGTCATCCTCGAAGAGGGCACGTCGGTACCCCGCCACCACATGAGGCACCGCCGCTCCATCCGAGCGGGCCGTGGTCCTCCCCCTCGGGACGATGCCGCCCTCTCGCTTCCGTGCCATACCGACCCCCCCCTCGCCAAATGGCCGTATCGGTGATGTATGACCTTCACTCCCATCGGGAGATCCACCCTTCGGGCGTTCCGCTCACCCACTCGGGGCGTGCACGCATCCTCACGTCGACGGTGATCGCGAGGTTGCCATCGGCGTCGACCCCATCGAAGAACATCGACATCGGCCGCATGAGGGGCAGTGGCTTGATCCGGTTCTCGATGCGGACCGAGACGTACTCCGAGGCCTCGTTCCCCTCGGTCGTGATGAGATACGTGCACGAGGGACCATGCACGTGGAACGCCGCGACGGGCGGGATGGCACCGAGACGACGACGCGCATAGGCCTCGACCTTCTCGTCCGCGAAGGCACCCGTCCCTGCGTCCGTCTTCGTCATGAGCAGCCGGCAGGTCTCGGAGGCGGCGGCCCTCATCACCATCCGGTCGTAGAGGATGATCGCCGGCTGCGCCACGATGAGCAGCATGAGCAGGAGCACGGGGATGAGGATCGCGGCCTCGACGGTTCCCTGCCCCTTAGAAGAGCACGATGTCACCGACGCTCCCCATCGCCGCATCGCGTGCCGTGTGCGACGCCTCGGCGGTGGCGTGCAGAAGCAGGGAGCCTTCCATCGCGAGGTCGACCAGCCCGAAGAGCCCCGTCGCGATCGCGAGCACCACGAGCGAGACGAGCAGGAACTCCATCGTCGACTGTCCCGACCGGCACGCATGGTCACCTCTCTCCTCCCACCAGCGCCATGACCGAGATGCGCAGGAGGTTCTCCTCCGAGCGCACGGCCCCCAGCACCTGCGGGACGGCGTACACCATGACCACGCGGCCGCGATCTCCGGATGTGGCCACGCAACCCCAGGCGGTATCGTCGAGCCCGAGATAGCCCGCCTGCTCCAACGACCAGCCATCGGAGGCGAGTTGGCACAGCACCTCCTCGCCCACGTCGCGCGCCGTCGCTTGGGTGAGGAGGACCCAGGACGTGCCCGCCGCATTCTCGTGTCGGGATTCCAGCACCGCATCGGCAAGCGAGAGCGGACATGGCCCCTCGGGCCCTGTTGACGTCGACGCCACCGCCCCTTGGTCGTCACCTGGCACCACGACGCCATCATCGAGCACATCGGCACCCGTTGGCCCCTCTTGCGTCGGGTCCTCCGTCGAATCCTGCGCCTTCGCACCTGCACCCCCGCCTTCCTCCACAGCCTGCACATGCCCACCATCCGAAACGTATCCCGCGAGCCTCGAGCCCATACGCGACAGACCGACCCATCCGACAATCCCGATGACGACGAGCACGGAGAGGATGAGAAGAGCGCACCGATGCCGCTGGGCACGGTGACCAGTCCTCATAGCCCGTTCACCCCCGTCGCGATGGAGCTCCAGAGCTCCTGCAACTTGCCCTTGAACGAGGTGACCGCGACGATGGCGATGATGACCAGCACCCCCACGAGGATCGCGTACTCCGTCGTGCCCTGCCCCTCGTTCCCCAGGGCGAGTCGCCCCCATCCCCTAAGTCGCGACGCAACCCCCTGCCACCACGTGCGCGTATCCCGTCTCATTCCAACCCACTCCTCCCAAGACGCATCGTCTTCCAAAGAAACCGCTGGCGCTAGGACATCTCCGCGGCAAGCTGCAGTACGACTGGCCCCATCACCACAAGCAGCATGGCGGGCAGGATGAGGAGTCCCATGGGCACGAGCATCTTCACCGGTGCCTTGGCAATGCGCATCTGGACGGTCGCCTTCCGATCGTCTCGAATCTCGTCTGCGAGATTGGCGAGCTCCCCGGTAAGCGACGACCCGAACGAGACCGCTTGGACAACCGCCGAGGAGAAGCGCCTCACCCCGGGCGAACCGATTCGGGAGGACATGGCGAGGAGCGCCTCCTCGCGCGTCATGACACCGGCCCTCCACCCATCGAACGCCATCAGGCACTCATCGGCCAGATCGCCATCCAAGCGCTTGCAATACACCGCGAACGCCGCATCGAAGGACAGGCCCGCCTGCATCCCCATCCCCACGATGTCGAGCAGGGTGGGCAGGTCCCCCTCGCACGATGCACGTCGTGCCTGGGCGAGGGCGTCCAGATGGCGTTGGGGCCAAACACGACCAACGTACCAACCGGCGACGACCCCAAGTCCGGCGACGGGTGCACCGAGGGGGAGCAGGAGGAGGCCGAGGACGATGGCGAGGAGCAGCGGGAGATGGCGCTGGACGCACCGCACGTCCTCGCCGTGCACATCCTCCTCCAGGCCTGCCGCGACGATCGCCTCGCGAATCCGTTCCAGCTGAGCCGATCCCTCCCTCGTCGTCCCCCGACCACCCCGTGCGCCCTCCGGCCCCTGTCTCACGAGCCGGGATCGTGGGACAGGGGCCCGCCAGACCCGGACGTCCTTGCGATCGAGCATCTCGCACAGGTGCACCGCGGCGAGCAGCAGAACCTCCTGGCGCGCACGTATCGACCTCCTGCGCCGCAGGGACGCCTCCCCTCCCCGCTCCTCTTGCGCAGGGACGGAGGGAAGCTTGCGCAGCCCTGGTCTCGCGAGGCGCCGCATGCGTTCCAGGGTGCGCTCCTCGCGACACCAGACGGCGACGGCTTCCAACCAGGACGGCATCAGGCAACCCGCCCCGAGCGCGCCCGCCAACACGCCGACAACCCCTAAGAGGCTCTGGATCCCCATCGCATCCTCCTATACGGCCGCATCCACGATCGAACGGATGATGAGCAGGCCCACCACGTCGAGCACGATCGCGACGGCGAGCATCCCCAGGCCCATCGGGCTGTCGAGGAAGCTCTCCAGGTACCCGGGGGCGGCAAGGGCGAGGACGCCCAGGAGCCCGATGGGGAGCAGCCCCACCACGCGGGCGGAGAGACGCGCCTGCGCGGTCTGCACCTGGAGGGAGCGCTCGAGGTCGAAGCTGCCGCGCACCCCCTGCACCGCACAGGCGATGATCTCCCGAAGACTCCCCCCGCTGTGATGCTGCACCTCCATGGCCACGGCGACGTACCGCAGCTCCGGGGCGTTGGCACGGCGCTGCAGCCCATCGAGCGCCTCATCGATGCTGCGACCGGCGTCGATGTCCCAGACGACGCGCTCGAGTTCTCGCGAGAGCGGCGGCGGCGTATGCGCAGCCGTGTAGGAGAACGCCTGCGGCAGCGCGTAGCCGGATCCCAGGGCCACTCCGAGGGCGGTGAGCGCATCGGGTATCTGCGAGCGCATCTCCCGATCGCGTCGCCTCACCCGACCATCCACCAGATGGCATGAGAGAAGCGAGATTGCCGCGGCGGCGAGCGCTCCGGCGACGGGTGATGCCAGCGCAAGGCCCGCGAGGACGAATGCCACCCCCATGGCCTCGACCATGCAGAGGAGGAGGGCGGCGTCATCGCACACCACCCCCAGGCGCCGAAGGTTCGAGGAGAGTCCCCGTATCGGAGCTCCGCAACGCGGCGAGGCGACGAGCCGACGCATCAGGGTGGAATGCGAACCGGGAACACCTCTGAGCGCCGTGACGAGCATGCGCATCGGCAGCCTCACCGGCTCACCCACCTCGCCGAAGGGCATGGCCCACCGCCCCTGGTCGTAGGTAGACCCGTTCCTCCCCGACGTGGCGATGCGGGCACGGGACGCGAGCACCCGCAGCGGAGCCGCCACCATCTCGTATGCCAGAGGTGCGAGCCACCACGCGGCGAGAGAGCCGCTCACGGCCGCGACGAGCAGCCAGCCTCCCGTTGCCATGCGTCCACCTCCTCGCCGGTGGCCACGCCGTCCATGGCAAGCCGGTCGAGCCACGAGGGGGCGCGGTGCCAGTTCCAGCGCTCGGTGTGGCGGTCCCACGTGACGAGGGAGGCGAGCCGGGCGACACCGCTCGAACCGGTGGGCATCGTGTCCTTTGGAGGTGCGGCTCCCCTCTCGACGGGCACGAGCTCGGTGATCTGCACCACGCGGCGCGAACCGTCGAAGAACCGGTCCTGCTGCACGATGAGATGCAGAGCCGAGACCACCTGCTCTTCGAGAACCTCGACGGGTAGGTCGATCCCATAGCGGGCAAGCATCACCAGACGCGGCAGCACCTCGACCGCCGCGTTCGCGTGCAACGTGGTCATCGACCCCTCGTGGCCGGTGTTCATCGCCTGGAGCATGTCCAGTGCCTCCGCGCTCCGACACTCCCCCACGATGATGCGATCGGGCCGCATCCGCAGGGAGTTGACGACCAGGTCCCTGATCGTCACCAGACCGACCCCCTCGGCGTTGGGCGGTCTCGCCTCAAGCCGCACCACGTGCGGGTGCCGTTGGAAGCGCAACTCGGCGGAGTCCTCGATCGTGATGATGCGCTCGTCGGGCGATATCTCGTCCGACAGGGCGTTGAGCAACGTCGTCTTGCCCCCACCCGTACCACCTGAGACCGCGATGTTGCTCCGGATGCGAACCGCCCAGGTGAGCAGCTGCGCCATCGCAGGCGACAGGGTCCCCATCCCGACGAGCTGGGCCAACGTGAACGAGGTGGTCGCGAACTTGCGTATCGTGAGCACGGGGCCGTCGATGGCGAGTGGGGGGACCACCGCGTTGACGCGATGCCCCTGGGGAAGCCGAGCGTTGACGATGGGGCTTTGCTCGTCGATGCGACGTCCGAGCGGTGCGACGATGCGATCGATCACCGCACGTACCTGCGCCGCATCGGCGAACGTCGAGTCGACCCGGTACAGCCTGCCCTCGCGTTCGTAGAAGACGGCATTGGGGCCGTTCACCATGATCTCGGTGACGGTCTCGTCATCGATGAGCTGCTCGATGGGCCCGAGGCCGAGCACCGTGTCGGTGACCTTGCGGACAAGCTCGGCGCAGGCCGTCGGATCCACATCGGAGAACCCCGGGGCGCGCAGTATGATCTCGAGGGTCGCCTCCACCTCGCGACGTGCCCGTGCCCGATCGAGGGCGGCCATCTCGGCGACGCTGCGTGCCGACATGCTCTCGAAGAGCGCCTCCCGCAAGCGGGCCAGGACCTCCTCACGCAAAGAGGCGTCGCGGCCGTCTCGTGGTGCGCGCGCCGCCTCCACCCGCTCGAGCAGCGTCATCCCCGTCGCCTCCCCCATGTCAGAGGGCCCCTACGCGGCGGGCCGGACCTCGCCACCTCGATGCCCAGTCGCGCGAACACGTCGGAGAGGAGCCCGTCGACCGCCGGAACGAGAAGGTTCCCCTGGGAGATCAGCTCCTTGGGACGTCCGGACCCCACCAGGTCGCCCACCATGGGACCTCCGTCGGGCAGTTCCACGATGGGCGCGCCACCCAACGCCATCGAGGCGTCGAGGGGCAGCACCGCCCCCCTCTGGCTGCAGGAGTTGAGCACGTACGCGATATGGGCCTGCGGCACGCCGAGGCGCAGGGCCAGCGAGCTCGCACGGACGCAGGCCGCGACCGACGATGGGCGCTGCCCCATGACGAGGCACGTCACATCGCAGCGTGCGATCGCAGCGGCCTGGGCATCTCCCCAAGCCGACCCGCAGTCGACGATGACGAGGTCGAACCCGTCTTCAAGCGAGGCGAGCAGGCCATCGAGACGACCGACGACCGCATCCCCCTGCTCGGGGAGCACCGGGGCCGCCAGGAAGGAGACCTCCCCGGGGATGAGCGCCGCGAGCTCCCCCGGTTCCCTGACCATCGTCACTCCCTCGACGACCTCGCCGTGCAGCATCCGCAGACCCGCGGCGTCGAACACCGTCGAGGCGCCATCCAGCCCCAGCAGGTAGGAAAGGTCGCCGAAGCGTAGGTCGAGATCGACGAGAACGGTGCCGATGCCAGCCCTGCCCGCAAGCACGGAGAGGAGCAGCGCGATGGTCGTGGTCCCGAGACCGCCGCGCGCACCGGTTACGCAGACCAGCCCATGCGCCCCGCGCCGGAGGCCCCGCGCCAGCGGTTCATCATCCAACCAGGCGCGCTCCCCTCCCGCATGGTCGGGACCGTCCGTACCCGAGGTCGCCACGGACGCGGCGAGTACAGGCGGGTCGGTCATCTCGTGCCGTCGAATGCGCTCGCCCTCGGGCAAGGGCGTCGCATCGCGATCCCCGCCCGAGGGGCGGGTGGGGATCGCAGCAGCATCCGTCCCCGTGCCGTACGATCGCGCATGGCCCGTCCGAAGGGAGCTGACCTGACCGAGGAGCACGTGATGCTCGATCACCCCGACCAGACCCTTGATGCCCACCACGTCGTTGGCGCCGGCGCGGCGCGCCCTGCTCGCCGATGAACCGCTCACCCTCTCCTCCACCAGCACGATGGGCAGTGCGTCTCCCTGGAGAGACCCCTCGCCCTCGAGACGGCGCAGACGCTCGTCGTCATCCTGGCGCAGCGCCGCCACCAGGTTGACCGGGGCCACACCGTGTACCCCGGGTCCGACGATGACGAGGGTCGCCCCGAGGCCGAGCACCATCGTCCGACACGTCTCGGCACTTCCCAACCAGAGAGGTGGCGAGACCACGGATCCGCCGATGCCGGATATCTCGGAGGTGAGCCGCTCGCGATACCCCTCGTCGCAACACAGGATCGTCACGCCGCGCAACTCCTCGTCGAGGGGTTCGCGATCATCGTGTCGCAGCGCCTGATCACACGTCTGCATCGTCGGCCACCTCCCCAACCGGCCAGGAGGATCCCGTTGTGGTCGATGGGGCAGAGCCTTCCGATCGAACAGCGTCGACCCCCTCGCCGGGGATCGTGAGGTACAGGTTGCCAAGACGCGACGCGGCCACGAGCTGGGCCACGAGCTCGGGGGGAGCGGCGAGCGTCACCCACGAGAGCGTCCCCGTCCTCCCCGAGGCCGACGAGGAGGAGGTCGAGTCGGTGGTCAGGGATGCACTGGTGTCAAGCACGGGCACGCGTTGCGCCAGCAAGGTGGTGCCGTCGGTGCCCGACGCGTACACGTCGACGCTCGAACCGGGCTTCACGGCGCCCCCTACCGCCATCGCATCCTGGGAGGGCACGCTGAGAGCCACCGTGCCCTCGGGCACGTCGAGCGTCGTGACCGGGGCGCCGAGACGGGTGCGGGCGATGGGCTCGCCGGCTACGATGGGCGAGCTCACCGCCTGCCCCACCACCTCGTCAAGCGATTGCACCACATCGGCGGGGAGGAGGTCGGAGACCCAGGAGCGCATCTCGACGTCGTCGCTCGACAGGACCTCCCCCACCGCGAGTTCGCGCACGGCGACGCAGACCTCGACCCGCTCGCCCCCGTAGCGCGCCAGTGCGTCCTCGCGCTCGCTTTGAGCGTTTGCCGTCACGCTCATCGCGAATGCGGCGATGGAGAGCGCGGCGACAGCTGCGGAGACGATGCCGATGAGCGTCCTCTTGGGTGATTGAATCGCCATGCCTGCCCCTCGCCTCGAATGTCCTAGAGGCATTGTGAGGAGCCATCGCGTCGGCGACGACGCGGAAAACCGGCCACGGCCGCCAGATTATCCGACAGAACCCTGGCTGGTGTGCACGGGCCTAATCGGCCCAGTCCTCGAGGAACTCCTGGTCGGCCGTTATGAAGCCGATGGTCAGACGCAGGATGCCCCGATAGAAGTCGGTCCGCGCGAGCGCCATGGCGCCGTCGGCGAACGTGGGCACCCACTTGATCAGGTGCTCCTCGAGGAACTCCTGCTGGGATTCGAGGAGGTCATCGGCCGTATCGGTATCGTCCGCGTGCAACGCGTCGAACGCGCGCAACGAGAGTATCTGCTCGAACTCGAGTTCGAGGGCGACGTGGTCCTCCCAACCCTTCCAGTCCGGACTCTTCGAGATGCCCGCGAGTAGAAACGTGTGTCTGACGCTCTCCCGACAGGAGACGGGGTCGTCGGTGCTTGCGGACTCGTACGGTGTCACGCCATCCCCACCGGGAATCCCGGCATGGTCGAAGATGCGGTTGAAGTCGATGGCGAGTTCGTCGAGCATGGCGCCGAGCGTGAGCGTCTGAGAGGTGAGGTACTCCTTCAGGAGACGATACCCCTCGTCGATGCCGGGGTTGCCCGTGTCGAGGGGGAAATCGACGGTGCGCATGCAGGAGAGCAGCGGCTCATCGACCTCCGTCCTGAGCAGGCGTGCGAGGAACCCGTACATGGACGCACGGCTCTCGACGATGGCGTCGAGAGCCGCATCGTCATCCAACTGCTCGGTGAAGTCCCGGGCCGTACCGCATTCCAATGGCCTCTCAACCTTAGCGAAGTCGTTCTCCTGCGACATGTCACTCCCCTTGAGCTGTAGGCGTTGGAGCACCGCTCTTCGCCAGCCTCACAGCCATGATACGCATGGGCATCCGGTCTCCTGCCCACCCTCGTCGTAACAGCATAGCAGCGGGCACCGAATGTCGAGCAGTCCCGGCACCGCAAAGGGCGCGTGCATCGAGCCGAGCGACCGGGCGAAGCGCCGGCGGTCGGCGACGGACCACTGGCGCGGGCGCCAGGGGGACGTGCCACATCATCGCGAAGAGGTCTCAGGCATTCCAGAGCGTGACGGTGGAGGACCCCAGCGAGGCGGGTACGTCGATGAGACGCTGGTTGGAGGAACCGCACCATGTGAGCGACAGCGACTTGAGTCGCTGCACGAAGGGACCGTCCACCAGCACGTCCACGTCGCCGAGAAGGTCGAGCACCTCGGCGGAGGGCTCGCCGGCAAGCAGCCGCTCGAAGCGGTAGCCCGTGTAGCACCAGACGCTGAGCCCGCGGGCGCGGGCACGGCGGGCCAACCGGGCGAGGGGGATCGGCTGCAGCATGGGCTCTCCCCCGGAGAGGGTGATGCCGGAGAGCAGGGGGTTCGCGACGACTCTCTCCCAGAGGGCGTCGACGGTCTCGATCGTTCCGGCGTCCACGGCGTGGGTCTGCGGATTGTGGCACCCAGGGCAGTCGTGCGGACACCCCTGGGTGAAGATGGTGAAGCGGATGCCCGGTCCGTCGGTGATGGAGTCGTTGGCGGTGCCGGCGACGCGTAGCACGCCATCGGGCCCCACGGCCCGAGAGGATGCGAGTGCCACGCCGGGTCGCGTGATACGGCACGGCATGGTGGATGGGTTCCCGCTCATCACACGGTGGCGCCGGCGGCGACGGGCTTCTCGGCGACGATGTCGCCCGCTCCCACCCCGTGCTTGACGCGGTCGCGCTCCTCGGCGCGCTTGGCGTCGTTGAAGCGGTCGAGCGTGCCCACGAGGTAGCCGGTGATGCGCCTGATCCGCTCGAACCCGCCGCCGTCCTCGTCCTCGCGCCGCCCGCACTGCGGGCACACGTCGTCGATGATACCGTTGTACCCGCACACGGGGTCGCGGTCGACGGGATGGTTGATCGAGCCGTAACCGATGCCGCTGCGCTCCATGTAACGCACGATGGCCTCGAAGGCGTCGAGGTTCTTGGTGGGATCCCCGTCCAGCTCGACGTAGGAGATGTGGCCCGCGTTGGTGAGCGCGTGGTACGGCGCCTCGATGCGTATCTTGTCGAAGGCGCTGATGGGGTAGTACACCGGCACGTGGAAGCTGTTGGTGTAGTAGTCACGGTCGGTGACGCCCTCGATAGAGCCGTAGCACTCGCGGTCCATGCGCACGAAGCGGCCCGAGAGACCCTCGGCGGGCGTGGCGAGCAGCGTGTAGTTGAGCTTGCGCTCCTCCGAGAGCTGGTCGAGGTAGCGGCGCATGTAGCCGATGATCTCGAGTCCGAGGTTCTGCGACGCCTCGCTCTCGCCGTGATGCGCGCCGGTGAGTGCCTTGAGCGTCTCGGCCAGGCCGATGAAGCCGACGGAGAGCGTCCCTTGCTTGAGCACCTCGCGCTGCTCGTCGTCGGGGGCGAGCTGTTCGGAGTCGATCCAAACGCCCTGACCCATCAGGAACGGGGCGTTGTAGACCTTCTTGCGGCACTGGATCTCGAAGCGCTCGTCGAGCTGGCCCACCGTGAGGCGGAGCATGCTGTCGAGCAACTCGAAGAACAGGTCGACGTCGCCGCGCGCCTTGATGGCGAGGCGTGGCAGGTTGATGCTGGTGAACGACAGGTTGCCGCGACCGTTCGATATCTCGCGCGAGGGGTCGTACACGTTGCCGATCACGCGCGTGCGGCAGCCCATGTAGGCGATCTCCGTCTCGGGCGTGCCCTTGTAGTATTGCAGGTTGAACGGGGCGTCCTGGAACGAGAAATTGGGGAACAGCCGCTTGGCCGAGCACCGGCACGCCAGCTTGAACAGGTCGTAGTTGGGCTCACCGGGGTTGAAGTTGACACCCTCCTTCACGCGGAATATCTGGATGGGGAAGATGGGGGTCTCGCCATGCCCCAGCCCCGACTCGGTGGCCAGCAGGATGTTGCGCACCACCATGCGAGCCTCGGGTGTCGTGTCCATGCCGTAGTTGATGGACGAGAACGGCGTCTGCGCGCCGGCCCGGGAGTGCATGGTGTTGAGGTTGTGGATGAACGCCTCCATGGCCTGGTACGTCTCGCGGTCGGCGTCGCGCCACGCGGCCTTCTCCGCGAACGCCTGGGCATGGCCGACGATACCGCCGTCGACGACCGTCGCGAGAAGCGCGTCCCGCTCCGCCACGCGATAGGCCCCGTCGGGGTCGAGCGTGGGGACGAGCCCGGTGCCCTCGAGCACATCGGCGGCCGCATGCCTCGCGACGGCGGTCGCGTCGTCGACGTCGCCGAGGAGCTCGAGGGCGGTGGCGAGGTTGCGGACGTAGAGGCGCGCGTACGACTTGCGCACGCCCTGTGCCATCGAATAGTCGAAGTTGACGACCGATTGGCCGCCGTGCTGGTCGTTCTGGTTCGATTGGATGGCGATGCACGCCAGCGCCGAGTAGCTCGCGATGGAGTTGGGCTCGCGCAGCACGCCGTGGCCCGTGGAGAAGCCACCCTCGAACAGCTTGAGAAGGTCGATCTGCGTGCACGTGGTGGTTAGCGTGTAGAAGTCGAGGTCGTGGATGTGGATGTCCCCGCCCTGGTGCGCGCGCGAGTACTCGGGTGCCAGCACGCACATCTCGTAGAACTGCTTGGCGCTCTCCGACCCGTACTTGAGCATCGTCCCCATGGCGGTGTCCGCGTCGATGTTGGCGTTCTCGCGCTTCAGGTCGGCGTCCGCCGCCTTGGAGAAGGTGAGGTCGCGCATCGTCTGCATCAGCCGCGTGTTGACCTCGCGCGAGCGGCTGCGCTCGGCACGGTAGAGGATGTAGGCCTTGGCGGTGCGGGCGAACCCGTCGGCGATGAGGACCTCCTCGACGAGGTCCTGCACGCCCTCCACCGATGGCCTCCCCTCGAGGGCCCCCGTCTCGATGAGCTCGACGACCCGATCGGCGATGCGCTCGGCCTCCTCATAGCCCTTCATGGCTCCCGAGGCCTCGAACGCCTTGCACACCGCCTCGGCGATCTTGCTCTCGTCGAAGGCGACGGAACGACCGTCGCGCTTGATGATGGTGGTAACCGCCGTGTGCGTCCTGATCGTCGAATCCATGGTCCCAGCTTCCTCTCTTATGCACATCCTTGCATGATGATGCGTTAGAACACGCGTGTACCATCGAAGTTGGTTATCTGTTCATCACTTCTTTCCCGATGAACACCACCAACTGGTAAAACAATCGTGTTCGAATCATCGCCTGACAACAACCGGTCGCACGAGCGGGAATGCATATCGCACGAACACGGCATTCATCTGCTCCCTTTGCCGATACGATCGCAGCCACATACCATATGTTGTATGCATCCACAATGTATTGCTCATATATAGTAGTCTCACCAAACCTCAAAATACAAGGTCATTCACGGGAGAGAAGTGGTTCACGCGCTATCGTTTTTTTTGGATTTGAATGGTTATCAGTTTCACTCTCAGGACGCACCGCGACTATCAGGGATAACGAAACTCGTTAACCAATTCCCACCTTCATCATCACGAGGAATAGTCTCTAGTTTTAAGAGGCTGTACACAGGGTTTTCAACAACATTTTCCACAGATTTCCGAAATCCCCTGACAGGCCTTGACCTGCGATGATTCGTGCGGTACGAGAGGCTCCTTATGCACTGAGCATCCAGAGGGTGCCGGGCAGGCGGGCGCGCACTCAACGAGCCCGTCGCGGGTGGTCGCCCGGTTTCTTGGGACCCTTGCCCACGCCACGCCCCGTACGCTCGAGGCGACGCTGCAGTCCGAGCATCTCGTCACGTAGGGCGACATAGGAGGCGAGCCGCCGTACATCGACCTCGCCGACCCGCACCGCCTCCAGCACGGCGCACCCTGGCTCGCAGGTGTGCGAGCAATCGCGGAACCGGCACGCTCCCTCGCGGGAGACGATCTCGGGGAAGGCGGCCGACAGCCCCTCCCAGGCATCCACGAGCGAGAGCGTGCGCAGCCCTGGCGTATCGATGATCACGCCACCGTCCGGGACGGCGCACAGCGAGCGGCTCACCGTCGTGTGCCGACCCGCGCCGTCAGTCGAGCGCACGGTGCCGGTCTCCTGCACCTCCGAGCCGAGCAGCCCGTTGACGAGCGCCGACTTCCCGGCACCCGAGCGCCCGAGCATCACGGCCGTCGCACCCGGGGGGATGAGGGCGCGCACCTCCTCGATGCCGGCACCCGAGACCGTCGACTCGACCACGACGCGGACCTGAGGGGCCACGATCGCCGCCGTCTCGAGCGCGGCCGAGAGATGCTCCGGCGAGACGAGGTCGGCCTTCGTCAGCACGAGCGTGGGGATGGCCCCGCTCTCCCAGGCGATGACGAGTTCGCGCTCGATGCGGTGGGCATCGAGCTCATCGGCGGACAGGGGGTGCACGACGAGCACGACGTCGATGTTGGTGGCCAGCACCTGACGCCCGTCGGGATCGTGCGGGTCGCGACGCGAGAAGGTGCAGCGGCGCGGCAGCACCTCCACGATGATGGCGCAGTCGTGCGCTGCGGGACACGACGCGACCACCCAGTCACCCACGGCCGGCAGCAACCCGGGGCCCTTGGCAATCCGGACATCGTGCTCTGCGCGCAGGGAGCCCTGCTCCGTGCACACCAACGGGAGCGACCGATCGAGGCTGATCACCCGGCCGAGCGAGAAGGGCCCCTGCTCACCTTGGGCAACAAGGCGCCCGGTGGCTTGGTCGAAGAGGCGGCGCACCTCGTCGTCGCAACCGAGCAGCGCGAAGGGGACGTCGGTCGCCGTCATCGCCGGTGCCCCACGTAGGAGATGACGGACTGCGCCCGCCAATGCGGCAGGACCGTCAGGCGCTTGGTCACCCCGCTGGCGGTGGTGCGCAGGTAGACGTCGCGCTCGACGATGCCGCCGACCTGGTCGACGAGGTCGTCGAAGTCGAGGATCGTGGTGTGGTGGATGCTCGGCGTCTCGTGCCACGAGTACGGGATGTGGCGTGACACGGGCATGCGACCGCGGAAGAGGAGGTAGAGGCGGACGCCCCAATGCCCGAAGTTGGGGAAGCTCACGAGAGCATGGTCGCCGACGCGCAGTATCTCGCGGAGCAAGGCCGCCGGACGACGCACCTCCTGCAGCGCCTGCGAGAGGACCACGATGTCGAACATGCCATCCGAGAACATCCAGAGGCCCTCGTCGAGGTCGGAGCGCACCACGGGCACGCCCCGTCCCACGGCCTCAAGCACGTGGCTCTCGTCCACCTCGACGCCACGCACCTCGCAGCCCCGCTGATCGCGCAGCCACGCGAGCAGGACCCCGTCGCCGCAGCCCAGGTCGAGCACACGGCTCCCGACGGGGATCTCCTCGGCGATGTTGCGCAGGTCGGCACGCAACCCCGTCACCATCAGCACTCGCCCCCCTCTGATGAGGCGGACGGTCGCGAGTCCGCACCGTCGCGCCCATCCGAATGGGGATCCATCGCGACCAGCCGGTCCCTGGAGCGCGTCTCGCGCAGGAACGAACGCACGTACCCGCCCTGTTTCACGGTCTCCAGCAGAAAGGCGTCATGCCCGCTGGAGGCCTCTATCTCGGCGAACGTCACCTCGGCTCCCGCGCGGCAGAGCGCTCCGGCCGTCTCGCGCAACTGCTTGGTGGGGAACAGCCAGTCACTGGTGAACGACAGCAGCAGGAAGCGCACGGGCGTGCCAGTGAACACGCGCTCGACGTCCTCGGGAGAATCGCCCAGCGCGTAGTAGTCGATGGCACGCGTGATGTACAGGTAGCTGTCGGCATCGAAGCGCTCCACGAACTTGTACCCCTGATGGTCGAGGTAACTCTCCACCTGGAACTCCTTGCCGAACGTGTAGCGGAGCTCGTCTCCCACGAGACGACGGCCGAACTTATGCCCCATCGACTCGTCGGAGAGGTACGTGATGTGCCCGATCATGCGAGCCACGGCGAGCCCGTGCGCGGGCAGCGCGTCAGGGGCGTATCGACCGTCCTCGAAACGGGGATCGCCCACGATCGACTGACGACCGACCTCGTTGAACGCGATGGTCTGCGGTGTCGAAAGCCACGTGGTGGCCACGGCGATGCAACTCGCCACGCGTTCGGGGTACTCGCGCGCCCAGACGAGGGCCTGCATACCCCCCAGGGACCCGCCCACCACGGCAAGCACGCGACCGATGCCGAGCTGGTCCAGCACGCGAGCCTCGACCTGTACCATGTCCTCGACCGTGACGACGGGGAAATCGAGACCATAGCGGTCCTCGGGGGCTGCAGGGTCCGTAGGGTCATCGGTGCGGCGCGGGTCAGGTGACAGGGGCCCGGTGGTGCCCGAGCACCCACCCAGCACGTTCATGCATACGACGAAGTAGGTGTTGGTGTCGATGGCGTTGCCGGGACCCACGAGACCGCTCCACCATCCGGGGACGTGCGTATCGGCAGGAGGGCCGGAGACAGATGCGCCCGCAAAGGCCCCACGACCCCCATCCCCGGTATCGGGACCTGTCGCCTTGACGAGTCCACCGGGAAACGCCTTGTCCGAGACGGCCGCGGCGGCGGCACGGTCCGGGCCGTCGGCCACATGCGAGTCGCCCGTGAGGGCATGGCAGATGAGGACGACGTTGTCGTCATCGGGGGAGCGCGTGCCCCACGTCTCGTACGTCACGTGCACATGTCCAATCGTCTCACCGGAGTCGAGCGGGATCTCACCGGGTAGCTCGATGGCACCCACGAGATGAGGTGGCCGATCGGCACGCATGAAACGCTGCGCCACGTTGGCGAGCGCCTGAGGCTCGTGCTCATCGACGATGGTCGCCGTCATGCCTACCCCCTCCCAAAACCCACGGATCGACGAAACACCCTGCTGCCCAGCGCGATTCGATGCGATAACCTTCGCATCGAATCGCGCTGGAAGCATCCACGGGATGGCCCGTCGGTCCGCAACGGTTCGCCGATGACTGAAGATCACGCCTGCCGGAGGGCCTGGTCGAGATCGGCGAGGATATCGTCGATGTCCTCGATGCCGACGGACAGGCGGACGAGGTCGGCGGAGATGCCCGCGGCCTCGAGCTGCTCGTCGGAGAGCTGGGAGTGCGTGGTCGACGCGGGGTGGATGACGAGCGACTTGGCATCGCCCACGTTGGCCAGGTTGGAGAAGAGCTTGAGGGCGTTGATCGTCTCGATGCCCTTCTCGCGACCCCCCTTGACCCCGAAGATGACGACACCGCCAAAGCCGTGCTCAAGCTCACGCACCGCGACGTCGTGCGTGGGATGGCTCTCAAGGCCGGGGTAGTTGACCCAGGCGACCTTGGGGTGCTCCTCGAGAAAGCGGGCCACGGCGAGCGCGTTGTCGCTGTGGCGCTGCACGCGCAGGGAGAGCGTCTCGAGACCGAGGCCGATCTGCTGCGCGTTGAACGGTGAGAGCGTGGGGCCGAAGTCGCGCAGCAGCTGGGAGCGGGCGCGTAGGCCGAAGGCGACGTTGCCCAGGCCGGGGAAGTCACCGAACGTCTCCCAGAAGTTGAGACCGGTGTAGGAGTCATCGGGCCCGTCGATGGTGGGGAACTTGCCGTTACCCCAGTCGAACGTACCCGAGTCGATGATCGCGCCACCCAGGGAGGTCCCGTGGCCGCCAATCCACTTCGTAAGCGACTCGATGGTCACCGCCGCGCCGTGCTCCGCCGGACGGAACAGGTACGGCGTCGCGAACGTGTTGTCCACGAACAGCGGCAGCCCGATCGACAGCGCTGCGGCGGAGAGGGCATCCACGTCGGCCACGTCGAGGCGCGGGTTGCCGATCGTCTCCACGTACCAGGCCTTCGTCGTCTCATCGGAGGCGGCGACGAAACCGTCGACGTCGGTGGTCTCCACGAAGCGCACGTTGATGCCGAGTCGCTTGAACGTGTGTAGGAAGATGTTCCACGTACCGCCGTAAAGAGAGTTGGAGGCCACGATGGAGTCGCCGGTCTGGACGATGTTGAGCAGTGCGAGGATCTCGGCGGCGTGGCCCGATGCCACCGCCACGGCGTAGCTGGAGGACTCGAGCGCGACGAGACGGTTCTCGATGGCCTCGACGGTGGAGTTGGAGAGACGCCCGTAGATGTTGCCGAACTTCTTGAGCGCGAACAGGTCGGCGCCGTCCTTGGCATCCTCGAAGTTGTAGGCGACGGTCTGGTAGATGGGCAGTGCGCGCGAGTGCGTGGTGGGGTCAGGTGCAGCGCCGGCATGGATCTGCAGCGTATCGAAGTGCTTGGCGGCCTCGCTCGATGGGGTGGCGAGGGTGTCGGTGGTAGCCATGGGAAGATCTCCTTTGTGGATAGGCCCGAGGCGCGTCGGCGCCCGAGACGCAGATGATGGTAGATGTCGAGTCAATGGTAGATGTCGAGACGCGTCTGTAGAAGATGCCGGCCGTCAAAAACGGCGGGAAACAGCGCAACGCAACGTGAAAACTCGAAGATGGCACAAAAAAACGCAGTCGGGATTATCCGCTGCGTCGTTCGGGTCGATCACCTTGCTGAGGAGGCAGGCTTCGAGCAGGCTCCCCCTTGTTCCCGGAGCCTTCCCTCCACCTACCATCGCGACAGCGGACCCGAACTGCATTCGCCCGGGATTGTCGCGGATACGACAACGTGCCCCGGGCTAGGGCATCATCATCCGGTATGTCGCAAGTAAGTTTCTCATGGAAGCTATCATACTGTTCGGATATGTTTTTTCAAGGGCAGGCGTTTCCCACTTGGCGAACGGGGCGGTGAGCGGCGGACACGGGTATCGGTCGTGCACAGCTCCCGCCCCGTCGCGAAGGCGGGGACGGGCACCGTGCACGACGACGGTGGCGGTGAACCGGGACGGGGGCGCCGCGCTCCGAGGCGACTACTCGACGATGGGTTCGAGCGGCTCGTCGTCGGTGCCGTCGAAGACCACGTCTGCGGCGCCCCCGTCGTCGACCTCGTCGGTTGCGTCGTCCATGGGCTTCTCGACAGGCTTCTCGACCGTGAGCACGTAGTCCTCGGAAGCGTCGAGGTCCACGCGCACCGTGTCACCCTCGTGCACGCGTCCCGCGATGATCTCGTTGGCGATACGGTCGATGAGCTCGCGCTGCACGAGGCGCTTGAGCGGTCGCGCACCGTAGACGGGGTCGAAGCCGTCGATGGCAAGACGCTCGGTTACCGCCGGCGTCACCTCGAGCGAGATGCGCATGCCCGAGAGACGACGACGCACGTCGTCGTATTGCAGTTCGACGATGCGGTCGAGGTCGGCCGCCGTGAGCGGGTTGAACGTGACGATGTCATCGACGCGGTTGAGGAACTCTGGACGGAACGTCGCACGGAGCGCCTGCTGGATCGACTGGTCGAGCGCGCGCTTGTCGTTGCGTTCCTCGAACTCGCGGATGAACTGCGAACCCACGTTGCTCGTCATGATGATGACGGCGTTCCTGAACGAGACGGTACGGCCCTGCCCATCGGTGAGACGCCCGTCGTCGAGCACCTGCAGCAGGATGTTGAACACGTCGGGATGCGCCTTCTCGATCTCGTCGAGAAGCACGACGGAGTAGGGACGCCTCCGCACGGCCTCGGTGAGCTGACCGCCCTCCTCGTAGCCCACGTATCCTGGAGGTGCGCCGATGAGACGCTGCACGCTGAACTTCTCCATGTACTCGGACATGTCGATGCGCACCATGGCGCGCTCGTCGTCGAACAGGTAGGCGGCAAGCGTCTTGGCGAGCTCCGTCTTGCCCACGCCCGTGGGTCCCAGGAACAGGAAGGTGCCGATGGGCTTGTCGGGATCGGCCAGGCCGGCACGGCTGCGGCGGATGGCACCCGCCACCGCGTGCACGGCCTCGTCCTGTCCGATGACGCGCTCGTGGAGCCTCTCATCGAGGTGCGCGAGTTTGGAGAGCTCGCCTTGCATCATCTTGGCCACGGGCACGCCCGTCCATGCGGAGACGACCTCGGCGACCTCCTCCTCGCCCACCTCCTCCTTGAGCACGGCGCCCGACTCCTGCTTGGCGGCCAGCGTCTCCTCGGCGACGGCGAGCTCGGCCTCGAGGTGCGGGATGCGCCCGTAGCGGATCTCGCTCGCCGTGCCCAGGTCGCCCAGGCGCGTGGCGCGGTCCTCGTCGAGCTTCGCGGATTCGATGTCCGTCTTGAGGCGCTGCACGTTGGTGATGACGTCCTTCTCGTTGCGCCACTCGGCCTTCATGCCGTCGAGGTTCTCCGAGAGGCTCGCCATCTCATGGCGCAGCTTCCTGAGGCGCTCCTTGGAGGCGTCGTCGTTCTCCTTCATGAGCGCCTGCTCCTCGATCTGCATCTGCGTGAGCTGGCGCTGCAGCTTGTCCACGTCCTCCGGCATCGAGTCGATCTCTATGCGCAGCCGGCTCGCCGCCTCGTCGATGAGGTCGATGGCCTTGTCGGGCAGGAAGCGGTCGGAGATGTACCGGGTGGAGAGCTCGGCGGCGGCCACGAGCGCAGCATCCTTGATGTGCACGCCATGGTGTATCTCGTACTTCTCCTTGAGGCCGCGGAGGATGGCGACGGTGTCCTCCACGCTCGGCTCGCCCACGTATACCGGCTGGAAGCGTCGCTCGAGGGCGGCGTCCTTCTCGATGTACTTGTGGTACTCGTTGAGGGTGGTCGCGCCGATGGCATGCAGCTCGCCACGCGCCAAGGCGGGCTTGAGCATGTTGCCCGCGTCCACGGAGCCCTCGGCGGCGCCGGCACCCACGATGGTGTGCAGTTCGTCGATGAAGAGCACGACCTGTCCCTGGCTCTTCTCGACCTCCTGGAGCACGGCCTTGAGACGGTCCTCGAACTCGCCGCGGTACTTGGCGCCCGCCACCATGGAGCCCATGTCCAGCGCGATGATGTCGCGGTCCTTGAGCGACGAGGGAACGTCGCCGGCGACGATGCGCTGCGCCAGACCCTCGACGATGGCCGTCTTGCCGGTGCCCGGCTCGCCGATGAGCACGGGGTTGTTCTTCGTGCGGCGGGAGAGCACCTGGATGGTGCGGCGGATCTCCTCCGAACGCCCGATGACCGGATCGAGCTTGCCCTCTCGGGCGGCGTTGGTGAGGTTGCGCCCGTAGCGTCCCAGCGCCTCGAACTCCTGCTTGGTGTCACGGTCGGTGACACGCGAGTCACCTCGCAGCTCCTCGTAGGCCTTGATGAGGCGCTTGCTGGTGACACCGGCCTCTTTGAGCACGCGTCCCGCCGCACCCTTGTCGTCCGCGAGCGCGATGAGCAGGTGCTCGGTGGTGGCGAACGCGTCGCCCATCTTCGTGGCACGGTTCACCGCGTTCTCGATGACCGTGCCCACGGCGGGATCGAGCGCCAGTTGCATGTTGTTGGACACTTTCGGTGCCCTATCGATGGCCTCCGCTATGGCGGCGTCGACGTCTTTCGCGTCGGCGCCCACGCGCTCGATGACCGAGGCGAGGTTGCCCTCCTTGTCGTCAAGCAGGGCCTTGAGCAGATGCTCCGGCGCCAACGCACCGGCGTCGGCATCACCAGCGATGCCCATCGCGTTCTGCAGTGCCTCCTGCGCGGAGACGGAAAGCTTGTCGAGCCTCATCATGGCGGTACCTCCTTCTATCAGCGAACGCCCCGGGGCAACTGGCTAGAAGAGCCCCCGTTCCTTCCATGGACGAATCGACGTGTCGTTCTCGATCGGCACGAGCGCCGTGATCGTGCTGCGCATCTCGAGCTCGTGGATGCGCTCGACGAGCTCGTCGTCTCGCTTGCGCAGTTCGATGAGCTCATCGGCCTGGGCGGTCATCCGCTTCTTCATGTCGAGTATGCGGATGACGCCGGCGAGGTTGATGCCCTCGTCGGTAAGCTGGCCGATGAGCTCAAGGCGATCGATGTCGTTTTGCGAGTAGAGCCTCGTGTTACCCGACGAGCGCTGTGGCGTCACGAGTCCCTTGGACTCGTAGATGCGCAGCGTCTGAGGGTGCACGCCCGCCAGCTCTGCCGCCACGCTGATCATGTACAGCGGACGATCCCGGTCGCCTGATGTCATCGTCTACTCCTCCCGTGTCGTCGCGCGCACGGCCTCTTCGATCTGCGGACGCACCTGATGGGGGTCCATCGTGGCAAGCAGCCTCTCGACGAGCTCCCGTTGCTCCGCGGTGAGCTGCTCGGGCACGTCCACGCGCAGCTTGACCTTGAGTGCGCCGTGTCCCTCCCCCTTGACCTTGGGGGCGCCCTTGCCCGACATCCTCAGCACGGCACCGTCATGGCTGCCGGCGGGGACGCGCAGGCGCACGCTGCCACCATCTGGGGTGGGTACGGCGACCGTGCAGCCGAGCACCGCCTCGGGGTAGGTGATCGGCAGGTCGACCAACACGTCGGCACCGCTCCGGGAGAAGATCGGGTCCTTCTCCACCTCGGTGACGATGATCAGGTCGCCACGCGAGCCGCCGTCACTTCCCAGGTCGCCCTTGCCGCGATAGCGCAGCTTGCCGCCATCCATGGCACCGGCCGGAACCTTGACCGTGAGCCGCTGCACCTCACCGTTCGCCGGCACGCGCACGCGAACCGTGCGCGTGGTACCGGTCATGGCCTCGGTGAAGCTCACCTTGAGCACCGCCTTGAGGTCGCGCCCGCGCGTGGGCTGCCGGGGGATGTCCCATTCGGTGCCGAAGGCACCCTCGCCGCGCGCGATGCGGTCGAAGATGTCCGAGAACCCACCGAAGCCACCAGCACCGGTAGCGCCGCCGACGTCGTTCCAGGACACCGTGGCGTCACCCGCAGGCCAGCTACCGCCGGGCCCGTTGCCGTACTGGCCCGTGTGACCCTGACCGGGTTCGCCTGCTATGAACCGCCCGAACTGGTCGTACTCCTTGCGCTTCTTGGGATCGGAGAGCACCTCGTAGGCCTCGTTGACCTTCTTGAAGTCCTCCTCGTTCCCGCCTGCGTCGGGGTGAACCTTGCGGGCCTTGGCACGGAATGCCTTCTTTATCTCATCGGGCGTAGCGGTCTTCTGCACACCCAATATGTCGTAGTAGCTTTCCTTACGTGCCACCGCCGCGCTCCTCTCCGCTGTCGTGAGGGCAAAAGGGCAAGGCGGACCTTACCGAGACGCCCGTTGGTTGTGCATGGTGCCCTGTACGCAAGACGGGTGCGGCCTTGCTGGCGCACACCCGTCCAGGAACCTACTTCCCGCATGCCGTCCCCGACGGCTCGTCGGGTTCGCGCCGTGGACCCCCCGTCGAGACGATCACGATCGCAGGCCTCAGCGACTTGCCGGAGAGCAGGTAGCCTCTCTGGTACACCTGGACGACGGTCTCCTCCGGAACGGAAGGGTCGTCCTGCTTGCCCACCGCCTGCTGGGTCACCGCGTCGAACGGCTGGCCCATCGGCTCGACGATGGTGAGACCCTCCTTGGCGAGCACGTCGTCCAACTTCTTCTGCACGGCCGAGATGCCTTCGTTGATCGACGCGGCATCCGCGGCCTCGGCCCCGTGCTCGACGGCACGGGCCAGGTCATCCACCACGGGAAGCAAGTTGGTGATGAGGCCCTCCGTCGCGCGCGCGCGCTCCTCGACGCGGCTCGCCGCCGTGCGTTTGCGGTAGTTGTCCCACTCGGCCTGCAGCCGGGCCAGCCGGTCCCGCATCTCGTTCGCCTCCGCCTTCGCGGCGGCGAGCTCGTCGGCAAGCGAGAGCGTCTCGCCCATGGCCGCGTCAGCCGCCGCCACATCGCCCTCGGCACCCGTCGCGTCGGCGACGTCCTCCTCGGAGTCGATCACCTCGGCCTCGAGCACCTCGGGGTCGCCAGCGCCGGCGTTGGCGCCCGGGCTCGCCCAGGAGGCCGCTTGTGCGGCTCCCTGGGCTGCCTCGTCGTGCGAATCTGTCACGGGGATGCGCGCCATGCTACTTGTCCTGTTTCTTGTCGGCGTCGTCGACGACCTCGTAATCGGCATCGACCACGTCGTCGTCCGAGGCGCCCTCGGCGCCACCGGCGTCGGTGGTATCGGCCTCGGCGGTCTGAGCGTCCTGGTAGACGATCTCGGCGAGCTTGTAGCTTGCCTTCTGGGCCTTCTCGGTCTCGGACTTGATCGCCTCGACATCGCTGCCCTCGATCGCCTTCTTCAGATCGACCAGCGCGGCCTCGATCTCTGACTTGGTGCCTGCGGGGACCTTCTCACCCAGCTCGACCATCGACTGCTCGGTGCTGTACACCAGCGAGTCGGCGGTGTTGCGGACATCGATCTCCTCCTTGCGGGCCTTGTCCTCCTCGGCGTGGGCCTCGGCGTCCTTGACCATGCGGTCGACCTCGTCGTCGGTGAGCGCCGTGGAGCCGGAGATGGTGATCTGCTGCTGCTTGCCCGTGCCCTTGTCCTTGGCGGAGACGTTCACGATGCCGTTGGCGTCGATGTCGAACGTGACCTCGATCTGCGGGATACCGCGACGGGCGGCCGGGATGCCGGTGAGTTGGAACTTGCCGAGCGTCTTGTTATCGGCGGCCATCTCGCGCTCGCCCTGCAGGACGTGGATCTCCACGGACGTCTGGTTATCGGATGCGGTGGAGTAGACCTCGGTCTTGCGTGTGGGGATCGTGGTGTTGCGGTCGATCATCTTGGTCATGACGCTGCCCATGGTCTCGACGCCCAGCGACAGGGGCGTCACGTCGAGCAGCAGGATGCCCTCGACGTCGCCGGAGAGCACACCGCCCTGGACGGCCGCACCGACGGCCACGACCTCGTCGGGGTTCACTCCCATGTGCGGGTCCTTGCCGGTGATCTTCTTGACGAGTTCCTGCACGGCGGGCATGCGGGTCGAGCCACCGACGAGGATGACCTCGGACACGTCGCCCATCGAGATGCTGGCGTCACGCATGGCATGCTGGACCGGCGTCTTGCAGCGCGCGAGCAGGTCGTTGGTGATCTTCTCGAAGTCAGCGCGCGTGAACGTGTAGTCGATGTGCTTGGGACCGTTGGCGTCGGCGGTGATGTACGGCAGGTTGATGGCGGCCTGCGAGGCACCGGAGAGCTCCTTCTTGGCGTTCTCGGCGGCCTCCTTGAGACGTTGCAGGGCCATCTTGTCCTGACGCAGGTCGATGCCGTTGTCAGCCTTGAACTTGTCGGCGATCCAGTCGATGATGCGCTGGTCCCAGTCGTCGCCGCCCAGGTGGTTGTCGCCTGCGGTGGAGAGGACCTCGAACACGCCGTCTCCCAACTCGAGCACGGAGACGTCGAACGTGCCGCCGCCCAGGTCGAAGACGAGGATCTTCTCATCCTTCTTCTTGTCGAGGCCGTAGGCCAGCGCGGCGGCCGTCGGCTCGTTGATGATTCGCTTGACCTCGAGCCCGGCGATACGGCCGGCGTCCTTCGTGGCCTGACGCTGTGCGTCGTTGAAATACGCGGGAACCGTGATGACCGCCTCGGTGACGGGAGCGCCCAGGTACTTCTCGGCGTCGTTCTTGAGCTTGCGGAGCACCTCGGCGCTCACCTGCTCGGGCGTGTATTCCTGGCCGTCGATGTCCACGACCGCACGGCTACCCTGACCGCTCTTCACCTTGTACGCGACGGTGCCCCGCTCGGATGCGGTCTCCGAGAAGTTACGACCCATGAAGCGCTTGATGGAGGCGATGGTGTTCTCGGGGTTGGTGACCGCCTGGTTCTTGGCCGTCTTGCCCACGACGATGTCGCCGTCCTTGCGGTAGCAGACCACGGAGGGCGTGGTGCGATCGCCCTCGGCGTTGGCGATGATGGTGGGTTCGCCACCCTCGAGGACGGCCATGGCGGAGTTGGTGGTGCCGAGGTCGATGCCGATGATCTTTCCCATTTGTTGGACCCCAATCGTTGTTTGACGTCGTAGTGTCGCGAGGGCATGTTCACGATGCCCTCATGTAGTGGCAATTACAGTTAGTAATATATTATCTAAGTGTTCCATTGTCAACTTTACTGATATCTCATGTAATATGATTGTTGCTTTGGCGCGATACGATCGCCGGGGGGATATCTCGATTCCTCGACATGTCTCCGCTTTCGTCCGCCGTGCACCGCAACTCCCTACCGCTCGCCCTTCTCTGGCGCCCAATGGTTGACCCGGAAAAATTCGAAACGCCCAGGCCTTGCCACGGGGCCGCCAGGTGGTTATCTTACACGCGTGTTTCCTTGAGCGAGCACCGTATCCTGGAGGACGCCGCATCGAGGTCTGGTCGCGTACGAAGGGATTGCGAATCGGAAGGTTACACACGAGAAGCACGACGCAGGCGAACCGCCCGATAGAACGCGCGACGAGAGGTTCGAGACGACGTCGTGGCCGAGAGGGGCCAGCCATGACGTCCGCTGCTACGAGATGGCCCCGCTGCTTTGATAGGAGATCATATGCCCCGTCCCATCATCAACACTGACGAGTGCTCCGCTTGCGGAATCTGCGTGGACACCTGCGAACAGGACGTCATCGAGATCGTGCGCGACCGTGCCACCGTCGTGAACGAGGAGTCCTGCATCGGCTGCGGTGACTGCATGGACGAATGCCCCATGGGCGCCATCGAGGACATAGAGGAGGACTAGTCCCGCGCGGACCGGGCGACGCTCCGGCCCCGTATGGGGGACCACCCCGGATGCCCTCTCTCGACGGCCCTCTCGACGGACCGTCTGTCAGGATGCGACGGCGCAGGGACCTGCGCATCCTTTCCCTTCTTCTTCGCCCAGCTCCGTCGCCAGATGCGATGGCGAACCCCTAGAAGGGCTCCTCCGGACGTCTGGCGACCCTGAGTTGTTCCCAGGCCCGACGCTTGCCATCCTGGGTGGAGAGCATGGTCTCGAAGCCGTCCACCGAGACGACCGGGCGGGCAAGGTGCGTGACCGGTGCAAGCGGACGAGGGGCCCTGGGCAACCCGAGCGCCCTTGTGACGGCGAGCGTGGCGTCACCGTCGAGCGCGACGGTGACGAGGGGGTCGAGGACCCCGATCACACCGACCAGGTCATCGTCGACAAGCGCGCTGCCGTCGGGCAGGACGAGCAGGCAGGCGCACCACTCCTCGGGGTGAAAGCCCAGACGGGGCAGCGCCTTGACGAGCGCCTCGCCGTCCGGACCCGACAGGATGCCTCCGCCGGCCGTCTCGCAAGAGCCTGCCCGTCCTTTGACGAAGAGTATGGCGGGCAGGAGGCTGCCCGCGAGGTGACGACGCGCACTCGCTCCCAACTGGGCACGGACAGACGCCTCGAAGCACGTCCGGAGCCATGGGTCAGACGTCGCATCCGTTCGTGCCGGGCGCGACGCGCCGGCAAGGGGCGTACCCTGCTGAGCCCGTGACACCGCCCACCACCTCGCTTCACCTCGTTGACATCGTCCCTTGTCCGGCAGCACCCCCCACCGGAACCGTCTTTCCCGATGATACCGCGACGAGACGATGCCGTCCGAGCAAACGCAGGCCCCCCCACCCCGCGTGTCGAAGCGGTCGCCCGGGCGTATCACTGCCGGGTGCCCCCATCACCCCGACGGGGCCGCCCCCGACGCCCGTCAGGATGCGACGATGGGCGTCGACGTGCACTGACATGCGCTTCGTCCATTCACCATCCTTTCACCATCCAACATCCCCGGCATTCCTGTACCATACGAATGCCGGATGATCGATTGCCCACGCCGGCCCCGAGCAGACACCGCCGTCACGGAGCTCCGTGGACGATTGATTATTCCCACATCGTATCGCGACGTATGCCGACATCGAACGACGATGTCGTTGGGCATGCAGTTTGAATATCGGGGATTCGGCGTCGGGTATCCGAAAGGGAAGATTCTGATCCGTCTAGGGCCATACGATCCGAGGCATTGAGAGAGGAGCTCTACCGTGCGCTTCGTCGTACTTGACACCAACGTGCTGCTCCTCGACCCCCATGCTCTCACCTCCTACCCCAACGATACCGTGATCGTCCCGGAGATCGTCTTCGCCGAGCTCGACAAGATCAAGATCGGTCGCACGGACAGCGACACGCGCTACCGTGGCCGCGAGATAACCCGCAAGCTCTTCGGGCTCTCCGAATCGGGCGACCTCACCAAGGGCGTCTCCCTACCAAACGGCGGCTATCTGCGCATCGAACCGTTCGATACCACGCTCCCCCTGCCGGAGGGGCTCTCTCCCAAGAACCCTGACGATCGCATCATCACGACCGCGCATCGGCTGATCGATGCATCCGCCGCGACCGGTGACGAGGTCGTCCTCGTCACGAACGATCTGAACATGTTGCTCAAGGCCCAAACGCTCGGAGTGCCCTTCGAGCACTTGAGCGACAGCCTCAACAACACCTTCGCGAAGCGCTTCATCATCCGCCCTGCGCAGAAGTACCGGACTCCCATCGTCATCCTCGCCATAGCTATAGCCCTCTTCGCCGCAACCATCTTCCTCGCGACGCGGATCAACTCCACGCAGATGCAGCAGAACACGTCGACGACCGCGGTCTCATCCGAGTTTCGCAACTTCCTCGATTCCAAGCAGATCGCAGGCCTCGACGCACTCACCTCGCTGCAGAGCAACCCCAACGATGCGAACGCCCTTCTCACGGTGGCGAACCTCTACGGCACCTATTACGCGAACGTGGTGGTAAGCGATCCCGCAACCGCGACCACCTACGCCAAGAGCGGCGTCCAGTACTACAAGCGCTATCTGGCGATAGTCTCCGACGACCAGGACGCACGCGCATCACTCGGGCTCCTCGAGTTCTACACCGGGGATACCGATGCCGCCTTGAGCGACCTCCAGGCCGTCATCTCCGCCAACCCGGACCACGTCCGAGCCAACTACGACCTCGGCATCGTCTACCTGCAGGGCGTACAGGACTCGGCGACGGCGAGGACGTACTTCGAGAAGGCCCTCTCGCTCACCGGCGACAACGCCGACGAGGCCTCGATCAACGCAAGCGCGCAGTCGTACCTTGACCAGATCGCCACGGGCGAGCTCGACGTCGGGAGCGCGACCGCAGACGGTGGCAAGGCTTAGGACGACCTTCGGTTCCCTGTCGTCCGTGTGACGTCGCCGGGCCATCGCGCTCCATTCGCCGCGCCATCCCCTGCGCTTGCTTATGGAGGATTGCTTGCGAGTTACAAACACGACAGGAAGTGTTACGTTCGCCCCATAAGCGAAATCCGCCTTCGGAAGGAGCTTCATCATGGAACCCGTCCAGCTCACCACGGCCACGTTCGATGCCGCACTTACCGCTGCCGACAAGCCCCTACTCGTCGATTTCTGGGCAACCTGGTGCGGTCCATGCCGCGCCATGGCTCCGGTCATCGAGGAGATCGCCAACGAGGAGACCGCACGCCTCTCGGTCGCCAAACTCGATGTGGACGCATCCCCCGAGATCGCCCAACGCTATCAGGTCATGTCCATCCCGACGCTGATCCTCTTCAAGGGCGGCAAGCCCGTCACCACCGTGGTGGGCGCCCAACCCAAGGCCCGCCTGCTGGACCAGCTCAAGGGATACCTCGGCTAGGTCAGCTTCATCTCAGATGCGACGCACGAGACCTCGATGGCGGCATCCTGCATGGTCTTCGCGCGTCGCGTCGGCATCTCTCGGCATCCGATGCGCTCCATCGGACCCGTGACGGCACATCATATCCGAATTCGACACCACAGAGGGAGCTCTATATGTGCACGAACGGCGTCAACACGAACCAGCTCAAGTCGACGGTGAAGCAGATCGACGATGAGATCGCCCTGATGCGCCGCTGGACGCACAGCCTTTACCACCTCGCATCAGATGGGAAGATGCCGCAGACGGCCGAGAAGCTCGCCGAGGTCCAGTCGCTCCTCGATGACGTGCGCGCGGCGCTGAGTGACGCTGGCGACGCGGCTGACACCGACGACGACGCTCTCGTCGACGTGAAGCTCGTCTAGTGGGAAAGGGCGGTAGAGGTGCCTTGGAACCCCATGATCACCGGCGCGGCATGACGCCGTCATCCCCGGAGCTCGGCCACTGCCTGGGCAACGCGGCCCCGTCCCCCACGGAGAGCGTGCCCTGCAGCAAGAATCTCGTGCGCTTCTCGGTGGCCATGCCCGAGGATCTGCTCATCGCGTTCGACGACCTCGTGGCGCGCCGCGGCATCACCAACAACCGCTCCGAGGTCATCCGCGACCTCGTGCGCGACGCGCTGGTGGACGAGGAGTGGGACAACCCCGAGCAGGAGATCGTCGGGACGGTGACGATGGTCTACAACCATCACACCAGCGACCTCACGGAGACGCTCGACACGATCCAACACTCCCACTACAAGCGGATCATCTCCTCGATGCACGTGCACCTCGATGCGCACAACTGCCTCGAGATCATCGCCCTGCGCGGAAAGAGCGAGGACGTACGCCTCATCGCCGATGCCCTGCTCGGCACCAAGGGAGTCAAGCACGGGCGCCTCACCACCACCACGACCGGAAAGTACCTCTAGGGGCCGACGATGACCCCGCGAGTCGCCACAGACACCGCCGAGCCAACCGCCACGGGCGATCGCACGGCCCTCCACGTACACGTGACGGGCATCGTGCAGGGCGTCGGCTTCCGGCCGTTCATCTACCGGCTCGCACGCCGCGAGAGGCTGTGCGGGTGGGTCCTCAACAGCGGCGACGGTGTCCACGTGCACGTGGAGGGGCCCACCGAGGAGCTTGCGCGCTTTCCCGGGCTCATACGCGCCGAGGCCCCGGCCGTCTCGCGTATCACGGACATCTTCGCGACAGGTGCGAAGTACGAGGGCGTCGAGGGGTTCTCCATCCGCGCCTCCGACGACACGACCACCACCACGACGCTCGTGTCACCGGACATCGCCACCTGCCCCGAGTGCGCAGACGAGCTCTTCGACCCACGTGCGCGTCGATACCATTACCCGTTCGTCAACTGCACCAACTGCGGTCCCCGCTTCACGATCATCGAGAACCTACCCTACGATCGTCCGTCCACGTCGATGGGGTCCTTCGAGATGTGCCCCGAATGCGCCCGCGAGTACCACGATCCAGGCGACCGGCGCTTTCACGCGCAGCCGGACGCCTGCTTTGCCTGCGGGCCCCAGCTCACCTGGGAGGAGACCTGCCACGGCCGGTGCCTTCCCGGCATGCTGGACGCCGCGACCGTCGCGCCCATCCCCGTGCGACCCCACGCCTCGAGCGATGCACGTGCTGGACACATCGCTCGAGCGCGCGAGCGCAGCGACGCGATCGTCGCCCGAGCGGCGCAGTTGCTGTTGCACGGTCGCATCGTCGCCATCAAGGGACTGGGCGGCTATCATCTCGCCTGCGACGCCACCGACGAGGACGCCGTGACGTCATTGCGCGCCCGCAAGCACCGTCCCTCCAAGCCGCTCGCCATCATGGCACGCGACCTGGAGGACGTCCGCTCGTTCTGCCATGTGGACGAGGAGGAAAGGGCTCTGCTCGAGGGCACCGTACGCCCCATCGTCCTGCTACGCAGGCGCATGGACGCCGGTGTCCTCGCGAACCTTCCCGCGCACGGCGTCGCGTTCGGCCTGCCCGAGGTGGGCGTCATGCTCCCGTGCACACCGCTGCAGCACCTCCTGATGGCCGCGGTGGGCGGCCGGCCGCTCGTGATGACGAGCGGCAACCTCTCCGATGAACCCATCGTCACCACGGACGAGGAGGCGCACTCCCGACTCTCTGCGATCGCCGACGCGTTCCTGGGGAACGACCGGCCCGTCAGGTCACGCTACGACGACTCGGTGGTGCGCGTGGTGATGGGTGCGACCACCGTGGTCCGCCGCGCCCGAGGACTCGCGCCCTTGCCCATCGACCTACCGACCGGCTACGCGACCCCGGAGCAGGACCCACACGTCCAGGTATTGGCCGCTGGCCCCGAGCAGAAGGCCACCTTCACCATCACGCGCGATGGTCGCGCCTTCGTCTCCCAGCACCTCGGAGACCTCGAGAACCTCGAGACGAGCTCTTCGTGGGAGAGCACCATCGCACTCTACGAGCACCTCTTCGACCTGCGCCCCACCGCCATCGCCTACGACCTGCATCCCGAATACCTCGCCACCAAGTGGGCGCTCGCGCGCGCCGACGAGCACGACCTTCCCACCGAGTGCGTGCAGCACCACCACGCGCACATCGCCGCGGTCCTCGGAGAGCACGGCGTGAGCGCGGACCGAACCTCCACGCGCGTCGTGGGACTGGCGCTCGACGGTACCGGCATGGGCTGCGACGGTGCCATCTGGGGCGGCGAGGTGCTGAGCTGCGACACGAACGGCTTCACGCGCCTCGGTCACCTCTCCTACCTGCCGCTTCCCGGCGGTGCGGCCGCCATCCGCCACCCCATGCGCATGGCCGAGGGCGCACTCATCGCCTGCGGCCTGCGAAACCACCCGGGCGCATCTCGTCTGCAGACGGCGATGGCCTCCACCCCCGGCGCCTGGGACACCGTCGCGGCCATGGTCGAACGCTCGCTCAACTGCCCGCCAACCTCATCCGCCGGGCGTCTGTTCGACGCCGTCTCCGCACTCACGGGCATCTGCACCGAGGCGCTCTACTACGGCCAGCCGGCCATCGAGCTCGAGGCGGCGCTCTACGACGGCGAGACCGGCGAGATTGTCGAGGACCCGGATTCCGAGAGTGCCAGCGCACGCTACCGCCTCCGTCTGCACGCCCCTTTCACAGACGAGTACGGTGCCGCACGGCTCGAGGCGGGCGATGACCGATGGTGGCTGCTTGCACACGGCACCGACGCGACCGCCGTGCGCACGACACCGGGGGATGGGGGTATCGGCACGGACGGCTTCGTCATCGACCCCACGCCCACCCTTGCCGCGGTACTCGACGACCTCATCGCCAACGTTCACCCTGGCATCATCGCTCGCCGGTTCCACGACGCGTTCATCGAGGCTACGGTGGAGGCATGCGCACGCGCCGCAGCCGCCATCGGCAGCACCCGGGTTGCCGTTTCCGGGGGCGTTCTCATGAACCGCTACGTGCTCGAGCGCATCCCCGACGCGCTGAGACTCCGAGGCCTCACCGCGCTTCTCCCCCGCGACCTTCCCGCCAACGACGGCTGCATCTCATATGGCCAGGCGGTCGTCGCACTCTCTCGCCTTACCCGTACCCAATCGAAAGGATGAGCCATGTGCCTTGCGATACCTTCTCAGATCGTCTCCATCGACGCGAACCGCCAGGGGGTCGTCAACGTGCTGGGCGTGACCCGCTCCGCATCGTTCGACCTCACGCCCGAGGCGAAGGTTGGCGACTACGTACTGCTGCACGCAGGGTTTTCCATCGAGATCGTGAGCGAGGAGGACGCGAAGGATACGCTCGACATCATCGGCCAGTTCTCCGACCTCATAGCTGACGACCTGGCATCGCTGCAAGGCGAGGAGGGCACGAGCGGTGGCACCGGCGCCATCTCCCTGCCCGTGGCCGGGGAGATGGCGTGACCATGGCACTCGATCTCTCCGGATTCCGCGATCCCAAACTTGCCGGCGGACTCATCGACGCCATCGGTGAACTCGCGGCCTCCATCCCCAAGGAGCGGATCTCGCTCATGGAGGTATGCGGCACCCATACCGTGGCCATCGCACGCAACGGAATCCGCGATGCCATGCCCGAGAAGGTGCGTCTCATCTCCGGCCCCGGTTGCCCCGTGTGCGTCACGGCCAACCACGACGTCGACACGGCGATCGCCCTCTCGCGCATCCCCGGTGTGATCATCACGACGTTCGGCGACATGACACGCGTGCCCGGTTCCACGAGCTCGCTCTTCGAGGAGCGCGCGGCAGGCCGGGACATCCGCATCGTGTACTCCCCGCTCGACGCGCTCAGGATCGCGAGCGACGAGCCGGACCATCAGGTGGTGTTCATCGGCGTGGGGTTCGAGACGACCACCCCCCTCGTGGGCGCCGCCATCAAGCACGCCGCGGCCCAGGGCCTCCAGAACTTCAGCGTCTTCGGCGCACACAAGAACGTGCCAGGCGCGCTTGAAAGCCTCGTCAACGACCCGGAGGTCAACGTCGACGCGCTCATCCTCCCCGGACACGTCTCGACGATCATCGGTTCCAAGCCATATGGGTTCCTCGCCGAGAGGTACCACGTCCCCGGCGTGGTGACCGGCTTCGAGGCCGTCGACGTGCTGCAGGGCATCGCGATGATCCTACGTCAACTCGCCGAGAACCGCGCCCAGATCGAGATCGCCTACACGCGTGGGGTGCGCGCCGAGGGCAACCCCACGGCACTCGCCATGATCGACGACGTGTTCGAGACGTGCGACGCACCCTGGCGCGGGCTGGGCGTCATCCCCGGGAGCGGCTACCGGATACGGGAAAGGTACGCGGGGTACGACGCGTTACGGCGCTTCACGCCCGAGGTGGAGCCCACCGTCGAACCGCCCGGATGCCGCTGCGGCGATGTGCTGCGTGGTGTGATCTCTCCCAACGAATGTCCGCTCTTCGCCCATGCGTGCCGTCCCGAGAACCCCGTGGGACCCTGCATGGTGTCGAGCGAGGGAAGCTGCGCCGCGTACTATCGCTACACCGAACACGACTGAGCGCACCGCGTGGCACGAACCCGACGGCGCCCGATGGGCCCGTGACGACCATACGACACGACGGCCCACCGCGGTGGGCCACACCCTGGGAGGAAGACATGGCAGACGACACCGTGATGATGTCGCACGGCAGTGGCGGCACGATGATGAAGCGCATCATCGACGAGGTGTTCTTCGCCGGATACGGCGACGACATCCTACGGGTGGGCGACGACGCCGCCACG
Source organism: Coriobacteriia bacterium (assembly GCA_015655215.1). GTDB lineage: Bacteria > Actinomycetota > Coriobacteriia > Coriobacteriales > RUG033 > JAATFL01. Next base: position 3,156 of record JAATFL010000032.1, on the reverse strand, counting down.
CTCGACATCCCCACGACGGGACGCATCGCGATGTCGACCGACACGTTCGTGGTGACCCCCCACTTCTTCCCCGGTGGCGACATCGGCCGTCTCGCCATCTGCGGTACCGTCAACGACGTCGCCACCTCCGGTGCCACCGTACGCTACCTTTCCTGTGGGTTCACGCTCGAAGAGGGCTATCCCATCGAGAGCCTTCGCCGCATCTGCAAGACCATGGCAAGCACGTGCGCCGAAGCCGGCGTGCAGATCGTCACCGGAGACACGAAGGTCGTGAACCGCGGACACGGTGACGGCGTCTACATCAACACCACCGGCATCGGGGAACTGCCCGAGGGGCGGCACCTCTCCGCCCACAACTGCAGGCCGGGCGACAGGGTCCTGATATCCGGCTCCATCGGCGACCACGGCATCGCCATCATGTCCCAACGCGAGGGGCTCTCGTTCGGCACCACCATCGAGAGCGACGCCGCCCCACTCAACCACCTCATCGCCCACGTGCTCGAAGCCGCCCCCGACATACGCTGCTTTCGCGACCCCACTCGCGGCGGGTTGGCGTCCACGCTCAACGAGCTTGCCGATTCGAGCGGTGTGGCCATGACGATCGATGAGGACACCGTGCCCGTGCACGACCAGGTGCGCGGCGCGTGTGACATGCTGGGGTACGACGTGTTCCAGGTCGCCAACGAAGGCAAGATGGTATGCGTGGTTCCGCCGGAGCAGGCCGACGCCGCGCTTACCGCCATGCGCGGCGAACGCTATGGCGAGGAGGCGGCCCTCGTCGGTCAGGTCTCGGAGGGATCGAGGGTGCGCATCCGCACCGGTTTCGGCGCCACGCGCATCATGGACATGCTCGTGGGCGAGCAGCTCCCCCGTATCTGCTGAGGCCCAACACGGCGTTCCCACCACACCATCAGCCGTGAAAGTTGCTATCATGGGATGCGATTTTCCCGTCCACCCGCCACGAGCCCGAAACCGACGGGGCGTTAGCGACCCGAATCTTGGAGGAACCTTGTTAGCAGACAGCACGATCCCCGAGGACAATCCATCGGCGCGCAGCATCATCGACTGCCATGCACCGTCGAGGCTCGCCGCCCACGACGGCTCTCTCTACGGCTTCTCTCCCGAGACTGCATCCTCGGCGTCGGGGCTCCTTGGATGGACGACGCTCTCCACCAACCCACCGGTCGACCCCACCGCGGTGAACGACTTCGCCCGCAAGGTGCGGGAGGAGGGCCTCGACACGGTCGTCCTCATCGGCCAGGGCGGTTCGACGCAGGCCTCCATGACCATCACCCGTCTCAACGCGCTCGCACACGACGAGGTGATGTTCCGCACGATGGACTCGCTCTCCCCCGTCTACGTGCACCGCATCCTCTCGCAAAGCGACCCCTTGCGCACGTTGTACCTCGTTTCGAGCAAATCGGGCTCCACCACCGAGCCCATGCTGCTGACGCGTCTTGCCTGGAGCAACGTGAGCGGCCGCATCGGCGAGGAGAGGACCGCCTCACGGTTCGTCGCGATCACCGACCCCGGAAGCGAGTTGGAAGGCAAGGCGCTCGATGAGGGCTGGCGCGCGATCTTCCATGGCTCACCGGACGTGGGTGGACGCTTCTCGGCGCTCTCCGTCTTCGGGCTGGTGCCCGCCGCGCTGGTGGGCATCGATGTCGAGACCCTCCTCGCCGGTACCGCGGTCGAGGAGCGCCGCTGCTCGACCGATTCGATGGACAACCCCGCCGTGCGTCTCGCGTCGTTCCTCTACGAGAACTATCGTGGCGGTCGCAACAAGCTCTCGTTCGTCACACCCCAGCCAGGCCGCGTGTTTGGCCTCTGGGTCGAGCAGCTCGTCGCCGAGTCGCTCGGCAAGCAGGGCGGCGGCATCCTCCCCAACATCGAGGTTGACCCCGGCTTGCTCTCGTCCCCGCACGACGACCGCTGCGTCGTCACCTACAACATCCGGCCGGACGAGGAATCCCGTCGACAGATGGCCTACGTCGACATGTCGATTCCCCACCTGTCGATGGAGCTCCGCAACGTCGACGAGGTTGTCCGGGACTTCATCATCTGGGAGTACGCCATCGCGATGGTGGGCCTCCTCATGCGGATAAACCCCTTCGACCAGCCTGATGTGGCCTCGACCAAGACGGCGTTCAAGGACATTCTCTACCATGGCGCAAAGCCCACCGAACCCACCCAGCTCGACTGCGGTATCCAGGCAACCGCGACGCCGGCCCTCCTCGCATTGCAGCGCGAGGAGACGGAGGACCCGACGGCTTTCGCGAGGACGATGCCCACCACCCTCGACGACGTGCTCAGACTGCTCTTCTCCGCGATCAAGCCGCATGACTATTTCTCGATCAACGCGTTCCTGCCCTTCACGGGAGAGGGTCGCCGCATGCCGCTCGAGCAGATCCGCCACAACGTCGCCCAGGGGTTCGGCGTCCCCTCGTGTCTCGAGATCGGCCCCCGCTACCTCCATTCGACCGGACAGTTTCAAAAGGGCGGCCCGAACGAGGGGGTCATCCTGCTCCTCTCCGCGGACGAGTCCAATGACATCGTCATCCCCGGCGAGGCGTTCACCTTGGGTCAGATGGAGCGTGCGCAGGCAGCTGGCGACATGGGCGTTCTCGCACAGCGAGAGCGCTTCGCGCTGCATCTCCATCTGCCGAACAACAACGGCGCAACGCTCAACGAGCTCGCCCAGCACTGCTATGCCGTCGCACGTGAGTTTTGCAAGGAGTGACGCGGCGGCGATGACCACGATGCGGGTGTCGAAAGGGACCTTTGGGTTCAGGTGACGGACCAAACGACACGCACGGCCGCCCGGTCGACTACCCAACCGGTACGATCTGCGCGCTCTTCACGACTCCGTCGGCCACCTCGACGATCGCCACCGTGGGTCTCCCCCCGCCGCGAGGTTGCGTGACGGATCCCGGGTTGACGAGCAAGACGCCGTTCGCGTGCTCGACCACCGCACGGTGGGTATGCCCGGACACCACCACGTCGTAGTGCCCCGGGTCCAAGGCCCCCAGGTCCGAGAGCCTGTGCACCACATGGAAGCGCACGCCCCCGAGCGTGACATCGGCCTCCTCGTGCACGTCGGGGCCAAAGTCATCGTAATCGCAGTTGCCGAGGACCGCCGTGAGCGGCGCGATGTCC
>JAATFL010000003.1 GCA_015655215.1 Coriobacteriia bacterium | reverse complement strand
CCAAGCGTGCACGGTTCATTGACATCGGGGGACCCAACATGCGCGAGTACATGGAAGAAAAACGCAAGAACCAACCCAACCATTGGGAATGATGGTGATTTGAGTCAAGCGGTGATGGTATCGGTTAGTCGTAGCCGGTATCATCACCGCATGTTACCCATGCCTCGCTTCGCTCCATACATATCGTCGCGATCATACGTAGTGCCGCATCCTCGTTGGGAAATATCCTGATGACACGCGTACGGCGCCTGATCTTCTCATTGAGACATTCTTGTACTTATCCAAATGTTTGGATAAGTACAATTGTACTAAGCCGCTAACGCGGCGGCTCCTTGTCGCAGCGTAGAGTGCGGCTGACGCACACCCACATCTTCGTTGCGGCATATATGGGTTCCACCTTAGAATCCTGATGGGCATGACAGAGGGTCATGCCGTTATCGGACCAGAAAGGTCAGGTGGAACCCATGAGAGAGATCTCGGAAAAGCTCGAGCGCGACATGGAGATGCGGGGCTTCAGCGAGAACACGAAGGACCTCTACCGCAGGACGATCGACCAGTATGTCGGGCACCTCACTAGGCCGCTTGAGCAGACCGACGAAAGCGACATCATCGGCTACCTCGAGTATTTGAGGCATACCAGGAAGCTCGCCAACACCAGCGTCAACGTGTACCTGGCGGCGATCTGGTTTCTCTACGAGGTCGTCTGTGATAGGCAGCTCAACCGCAGGCAGGTCCCCTTCATGAAGCGCCCGCGCAAGCTCCCCGAGGTCTTGTCGAGAAGCGAGGTCGCAGCCATCATCGACGCCACCGGCAACACCAAGCACAAGGCCATGTTCATGCTCGCCTATTCGGCGGGGCTTCGGGTAAGTGAGATCGCCCGCCTCAAGGTGACAGATCTCGACAGCGAGGCCATGCGCATCTTCATCCGATCCGGCAAGGGCGGCAAGGACCGCTACACCCTTTTATCTAAGACATGTCTGGACATGCTTCGTCGTTACTGGAAGGGTTTTCGTCCAGAGCACCCGGAGGGCTACCTGTTCCTCGGCGTGCGCTCGCTTGACCACATCACGAGCGATGCCATCGAGAACGCCTTCTACAAAGCACTTGCTGCATCCGGCGTCAGAAAGGACGTGTCCATCCACTCCCTGCGGCACTCGTTTGCCACGCACTTGCTCGAGAACGGTGCCGGACTTGCCGATATCAAGGAACTGCTTGGCCATGCGAGCCTGTCCTCGACGACGGTGTACCTGCACCTTGCCAATATCACCGACCGGGTGGTGAGTCCGCTTGATCTGCCCTATGTGGAAGCAGGTGCATGATGGCCGAGCTCCAAGACGTCTTCGTCGCGGGCTGGGACAGCTATCTGTCCCACCGCGCGGTCACCTTCCAGCAGGAGAAGGCAGCACGTTCCATCATGGACTGCAGGACGAGCGCGCTCGGCGGGCATGTCGAGGTCTGTGATGAGTGCGGACACGAGCGGATATCGTACAACTCGTGTCGTGACCGCCACTGCCCCAAGTGCCAGACCGTCAGGCGCGACCAGTGGGTGCAGGGACGCCTCGACGACCTGCTCGACTGCCCGTACTTCCATGTGGTCTTCACCGTTCCCGAATGCCTCAATGTGCTCATCCGGTCGAATCAGGATAAGGCCTATGCCGCGCTGTTCCGCGCATCGGCGGACACCTTGCTTGCGTGCAGCGCCGACCCCAGGCACCTCGGAGCCAAGATCGGCTTCACCAGCGTGCTGCACACCTCCGGGCAAAACCTCTCCTATCACCCCCATATCCACACGGTCATCTGCGCCGGCGGCATCGACAGCCGTGGTTCCTGGAGGCAGTCAAAAACCAAATTCTTCATCCCGGTCAAGGTGCTCTCCCGCGTGTTCAGGGGCAAGCTCACCGATGCCCTCAAGCACCTTGATCTGACAGTCGATGGGCAGGACGACCCGAAAAGGGTTGCCGACATCATCGCCTCGGCATGGGAGCGTGAGTGGGTCGTCTACGCCAAGAGACCTTTCCTCGATGCCGCCTGCGTGGTGGAATACCTCGGCCGCTACACCCATAAGACCGCCATCTCGAACTCGAGGATACTCGATGCTGGCAAAGCGGATGTCAGGTTCAAATGGCGTGACTACCGCGACGGGAACAAGGTCAAGGTGATGGTGCTTGCGACCGAGGAGTTCATCAGACGCTTCCTCATGCACGTGCTGCCCGCAGGTTTCATGCGCATCCACCACTACGGCTTCCTTGCCAACAACGGCAAGCGCGAGAGGATCGGACGGCTCAGACGGCTCTGCAACATGAAGCCGCCTGCAACCAAGAAGCTGACCGGGCTTGAGCTCGCCTGCCGGCTCGTGGGGCGTGACATCACCAAGTGCCCCTCATGCGGTTGCGACCTGCACGCAAAACCCTTGCCCGCTCTCCTGTGCTGATGATCGCAAAACCGAATACGCAAGCTGCCAGACCCATGGGGGAAAGGGGGCGGTATGCCCGATTCTGGGTCGATGCTTCATCTCGGCCTCCAAATCACGCTATCAGGCAAGGCTTTGATCCTGCTCCGCTCCTGATTTTCAGGAATCGTGATCGTACTATCCCCATAGCGGCTTAGCACACTGGAGTTATCCTCAGCCACACAACGCCTTCTCGCTGTGTGGCTTTTTGGTGTGGCTAGAGGATAACTCGCTAACCAGAATGGTAATCTCGCAAGAAACTAATATGGAAGTGATAGCAGACAATATGCAATATATAATTGACATGACATCTCAAATGCAATATACTGCTTCTGCCTGGCTGCAGCTGACTGCAATCAGGGAGGGTGAGCTGATCGTGCTTGAGGTTGAAAGGTTTCTGGGCATCGAGCAGCAGAGGAGGAGAGCGGTGAATGAAAGCAAGAACCTGCGCATGAAGGCCGCACGCGTGGCAGCTGATATGTCGCAAACCGATCTAGCCAGAGCCGTTGGCTCGACGCGGCAGACGATAGGCCTTATCGAGGCAGGAGGGTACAACCCCACTTTGAAGCTATGCATAGTCATTTGTAAGACATTGGGATGTACGCTCGACAATCTGTTTTGGGAAGAGGAGAGATGATCAAGATGGTTGGGCAGATAAGGGAAGCATTCCGGCGTTATCATGGCGAACCTGACGAACGTATCGCGGCAGAGATGAATCATATCTACAAAATCGGTTTCTTGATGCTGACTTTCGGCTTCGTGGTCGACCTATATTATCGGCTCATGCTGTCGCAGGTCGAATTCATCGCAGCCGATGGACAGGAAACGACGTTCGCTTTCGACCCGCTCTTTTTCGGATGGTTCATGGTCACGATGCTTGTCTGCAGTGTGCTCATGTGTCGTAAAGGTTTTGTCGATACAGGGCGGTTTGCCGAGACCGACACCTTTCCTACTGGGTATTTCGCGTTGATATCGGTTGCCGCTGGCGGTGGAGCCGGTTTGCTGGGGGCGTTGATGCGGATGCTGGCAGAATATCAGATACTCGGGTCGGGCGGTATTATGTGGTGGGTGGATATCGCCATCGGAATAGGTCTACTGATATCAGTGTTCGTGCTGTGCTTCCTGGCGTTCTATCTTTCCTACCGCGCGGCAAAGTACAGTCGTGAGCATCAGACTTGGAACATGGGCGAGTAAGATTTGGTCTTCGGTTGGCCGAATCCTGCTGTCCGTAAGATCAGCCTTGTTCTGGTGGTCTATGGTTTTGTTCATCTATCTCGTTCATGTAGCGGGTGATGTTACACGGGATGGTAAGGGCCTCCGGACGAAAAGTCGGACTAGAACTGGTCCGGATCGGAGTCCGGATGACCTGCTTATATAGATAAACAAAGGAGGACGGCGCTTGAGACGCTTGCCGGATGTGGTTCGGTCACCAGACCGTGCATGGCCTCGGCTCTCCTTCCAGAACCGAGCTCTACCGCTGGATAAGGAACGATGACGCTCTCGGAAGGCGTGTCGAGGGTAAGATATCCTCCCACCACCCTTCCGACATCGATGAAGAGGCGATACGGCTTGTCGAAGGCGGTCTCAACAACTCAGTAGTTGCCTTTCGTCTCAGCATCTCCAGTCCGGCCGTGGTCTATCACCGGATGAAAACCGCGGGAAGCGGTGAACATCCGATATCAAAGAAGCCAATGCCTGTAATCGGGGCCGGATCAGTCATTGATGGGTTCGATGGCGATGAGGCCGAGAGGAAATCACCGGTTCGGACTTGAGAACGATATCTTGCAAGGGGTACCTTTTAAAAGCAGGAAGCCTCAGGGATTCGACGAACAGACTGTGGCTCACCGACATCACCGAGTTCGGACCGCCACAAGGCAAAGTCTACCTGTCACCTACCATAAACTGCTTCGATGGTGAAATCATCTCGTAAAACACTGATGCCGGCCTTGTGAACACCATGCTCGACGATGCGATAGCCACGTTGAGAGAAAGGGAGAGACCTGTTCTCCGGATGACTCCGCAGCAGAAGGGTTTCTTCGGAAAGCTCGAAGATGGATTCTTCTCCTATAGGGATTGGCGAGGTGTGACGATCGAGGTCTTCATGAAGATGCTCGACGAGTAGATAGAGTACCATAACGAGAACTGTATGAAGCGTAGAGGTAAGGGACTGACTGCCTAGCTGGTCCAAGAAAATGTTCGGGTCACCCTGCTGCTGTTTGAAAGTCTGCCATATGTCACGCTCACAGGGCTTAGGCACACGCACGAGACACTGATGCAAAGCGTCGGCGTACAAGATACGCTGATATCGAGGGTGCATGGCCACGGCCAGCTGAAGACCGGCTACGCGCATTATCTCTCTCCTCAAGAGAAAGTAATGGAAGATGCAGCTCAGAAGGTCAGTGGAGCGTTTAAGAAGGTACTCTAATCATGAAAATGCATAACATTCCCGCGAGAAAAAAAGAATTGGTACCAATTGGTACATTTTCTATCCTGAAAACGAGGCAGGTCAGGCGGTTTTACCCGTCTGACCTGGTGTTTTCTGGTGCACCGTGTGGGGCTCGAACCCACGACCTTAGGATTAAAAGTCCTCTGCTCTACCAACTGAGCTAACGGTGCTTGTTTGTGCGTCTTCGTGCGGATATGAAGACGCAGATAATCACATGCGCCACAAACGTGACCATTCTATCGCACTCGCACGCCCGTTACAGGCACGGCTTGACTCGAGTACGGGCCAGCGTTTCCTGAATAGCCGCTGCAGGTCGATGTCGCAGGCCCGTTTCGTATCCGGGTCCCCTATCATCACCCGTGAAACCCATACACCAACTCGACAATACAGAAGGACAAGGTGCCTGGCAAGCGGCCCACGCCGGGCCTCACGGGTGCACCCTCTCAAAACGAGCCTCTTCACCGCCCCCTCAGCGTTGAGGGGAACGAGGGTCCACGTGCCCTATCTCCGACGCGTCGTGCACCACGATGCCATGTGAGGCGAAGCTGAAGAGGTGGGTGATGAACGCGTCCATCGAATCCCCATGGTGGTACGTGATGAGGTTGAGTGCCGAAGTGAGGCAAATGCCAAAAATCGCCATCGAGGAGAATTGCGGGTCGCTGTCCTCGCGGATGCTCCCCTCGCGCTGCCCGCGCTCCAGCTGTCCCTTGATGAGTTCGGTCATGCGCTTCATGGCCCCTTGGACCTCGACGCTCCATACACGGTCCTCGCGCCACAGCTCGGCGATGAGGAAGCGTGTGAACGAGGGATTGTCGACAACGGTCTGCGCAAACGCCCGCGTCATCTCCTGAAGCGCGTCGATGGCGCTGAGCTTGTCGACCGTCGCCTTCTCCAGGTTCTTCGCGAACGAGGCGATGCCATCCTCGAGGATGAACGCCGCCAGGTCCGCCTTCGTCTTGAAGTGATAGAAGAATATCCCCTTGGAGACGTGCGCCACGGTGGCGATCTCATCGACCGTCGTCGAGCCGTAGCCCTTGCTGCCAAACACCTCGATGGCAGCATCGACCAAACGCTGTTTCTTGCTTCGCTGATCGTTGGCTATCGCGGTCAGGGAGACACTCGCCGCCGAGGCGACAGCCGTCTCGACCGCCTCACGCAACACCTTCACGACACCAGCGACCGCCATGGCGAATCCCCTGCCTACTCGAACGTGCCTAACATATGATACCCGCTTGGGCGCATGCCGCCATGATGATTCTTCCCAAAGCGCCACGCACGAGATTCCCTCGGACACGGTTTTCCAAGCATAGGGCTGCAAGCATGGTGCCCCTCATCGGTACGATCTCGGATGGCACGAACCAGACAAGGGCTCGTGCCATCCGAGATGGACGGCGCCTACAGGTCGAGTACCGGGTGCAGGTCGGTCATGCGCAGGGTCTGCTTGCGATGGGCGGTCAGAACGGTGAGGAGGAAGCAGGCGACGCCAAAGCCAAGGAGCACGAGCGCGCAATGCACGGCAAGCGTCATGTCGAGACCCGTCATAAGCTGGCGCATCCCTGTCACGCAGTAGGTCATTGGCAGATAGGGGCTGATGACCTGGAAGAACTGCGGGGTGGTCTCGATGGGGAACGTGCCCGCCGAGCTCGTGAGTTGGAGCATGAGCAGGATGATGGCGAGCGCCTTTCCCGGGAACCCGAAGGCCGCACTGAGCAGTTGCATGATCGCCGTGAACACCGCACTGATCAATATGACGAACAGGTACGCACCCAGCACATGGTCGATCTGGAGTTTCAGACCAAACTGCAGTACGAGCATGAGCAGGACCGACTGGACCGAGGCGATGAAGAACATGGGAAGCCATCCAGCCAGGGTCGCATTGAACGCAGGGGCGCCCGAGCGGATGACACGGCCGTCAAGCGGCTTGGTCACGAACGTCATGAGGAGAGCCCCCACCCAGAGGCCGAGGGCGATGAAATAGGGAGCGAAACCGGTGCCGTAGTTCTTGACACTCGTGTAGTTGTCGGTGTTGATGCTCACGGGATCGCTCATCATCGAGGACTTCGCGTCTTCGGTGCTCTGGCTCATCGATATATCGCTCACACCGTCCGAGAGACCCGTGGCGAGATCGCTTGAACCATCGACTGCGGTGGAAAGCCCATCGGTGAGGGTCGCACTGCCGTCGGATAGCTGGTCGAGGCCATCGGTGAGGGTCGCACTGCCGGAGACGGCACTCGATGACCCATCGGCAAGCTCGGAAACGCCGCTGGTGAGAGTCGGGATGCTGCTGCTGAGCGTGGAAAGGCCCACGGAGAGGGATGCTGCGCCGGAACTTGCCGTGTCAAGACCACTCGAGAGCTGAGAGGCTCCATCCGAAACCTGCAAGGCCCCCGAGGCGGTGCTCGAAGCACCTGCGGCCAGGGTGCTTGCACCGGAGGAGAGCTGCGTCGTGTAACCGCCGAGTTCGGCGATACCATCCGTGAGCGAGCTCGCACCCGTCGCAAGCGCCTGGACGCCCGTCGAAAGCGTGGGCAACTGGGAGCTGAGACCGTCAGTCCCCGTCGCCAGCGTCACCGCACCGTCATATGCCTCCTCCGCACCCGCGGATACCGTGCCAGCTCCGGTGGCGACCTGGTCCGCACCCGCCGAAAGCGTCGAGGCGCTTTCGGAGAGGGAGGTGAGTCCGGAGGAGAGGGCATCCGTGCCGGCCACCAGACCGGCTTGCGTGCCCGTACCGTCCAGATACGCCTGGGCCGCTTCCAGCGCCTGCACGCCATCAGCCGTCATGGTGTAGGTCTGCTCATCGGTCGTGCTGAGCGAACTCACCGCGGTGTCGACGTACGAGTCCGTGGTCTTCGTACCCGCGGCGATGGTCGAGGCGCTCGTGGCCGCCTGCGACGCGGCGGTGGAGAGTTCGGACGCTCCCTCCGCAAGCTCCTGCGCCCTGCTGGCGAGCGTCGCGGAACCCGAGGCAAGTGCCGCCAGGCTGTCACCGGTGGGGCTTGATGCCGTGCCCCCCTCGCCATAGGCGAGTTGGTTGGCGCCGGTATCGATTGCCGTCACCCCTGCGGTGAGGGTGGGCATCTTGTCGTCGAGCGCCGAGAGGCCCGTGCTCAGCGACGTGGCACCCACGTAGAGCTGTCCGCTGGCACCGGTCGCGTCGTCGAGCGAGTTCAGATTGGTGGAGAGATCGCTCGCCCCCGTGCTCACCTGGCTCGCACCATCACTCACCTGGCTCGCGCCGCTGGCGAGTTGGGCTGACGAGGTCGCAGCCGTGCTCACGCCCGAGGCGAGGGACGCGCCTCCATCGTCGAGTTGCGATACGCCATCGGCCAGCGTGGCCGAACTCGATTTGAGGGTCTGGAGCCCGTCGTCGAGCGCAGAGAGACCAACGGTCAGGGTGCCGCTTCCATCGGCGGCAGTGGAAAGGTTCGAGGTGATGGTGCCGCTGCCCTCGGATGCCGTCACCAGACCGCCGTTGAGGTCGGCCGCTCCATCAGCCGCCGTCTGGATACTGTCGGCCGCATCGTTGATCTGCACGAAGATGCTGTCGTAGTACTGCTCCGAGATGCTCTGTACCAGTGCCGCCTGCACCTTGGTGAACACCGTAGTGCCGATCTGCGACGCGATAAGGTTCTTCGCCTGGTTGGCCTGAAGCGTGAGCTGGGCCTGTTCGGGGTCGTCGGTATCCGCCGAAGCGAGCGTCTCGGAGAAGTTGCTGGGTATGTAGAGCGCCATGTAGTACGTCCCGTCCTCGATGCCGGCCTGCGCGTCCTCATCGGAGACGAAGTTCCACTGCATGCCGTCGGTGCGCTTGGCCAACTCGTCGCACAGGTCGGAACCGGCGGTTATCTGCTGATCGCCGAGGGAGGCCCCCGAGTCGTCGTTCACGATGGCTACCGGCACGTCGTTTAGGGTCTGGTACGGGTCGATGAAGGCGGCCAGGTAGAGTGCCCCGTATAACAGCGGGATGATCGAGATGGCCACGACGACGACCTTCATGATGCGGGTCGCCTTGATGTTGTTCGCCTCGAGGCGCGCGAAGCGCAAACCCCTCAGTGGATTCCTCATGCCACACCCCCCTGCCTACGCGCCGCGATGATCTCCTCGACCTTGGCCGCCTGCCTGCGTGCCTCCTCGGTCATCAGAACCACCTGGTCGGCGTTGCGGGCGATCTCGTATTCGCTGACGGCCACGACGATGGTGGTTTTCTGCATGTGTGCGATATCCAGTAGGAACCTGAGCATCTTACGACCCTGATGCTGGGTAAGCTGTGACTCGATGTCATCGACGATCAGAAGCACAGGTTCGTTGGCCAGCCCGAGGATGATCCCAAGCTTGTCCATCTCCTCGGTCGTGAGTTGGAGCGGGGTCTTGTCGGCGAGGGCGTCCATACCGTACCTCTCCAGGTACGCGTGAACGGCAGCCTGGTTGGCCTTACGACTGTAGAGCTCGAGCTCGGCGGCGACGGTCGTCCGCACCTTGATGGAGGGATACACGGGGTTGAGGTCGCCGACGAACCCCATACCCGATATCTTCCGCACCTTACGACGCTTGCGGGGAAGAGGGTAACCGCCCACCTCGAGCGTGCCCTGGTTGCTCTCCATCGAGCCCGCAAGCGTGAGCAAAAGCGCCGTCTTCCCCGATCCGTTCTCTCCAACGAGCGCGGTGACCGTGCCCGGCATGATGTCAAGGTCGATGTTCTGGTATGGCACGCCCCGGATGGACCTTCGACCCAGCCCACGCGCCACGACAAGGGGCTGCTGGGCTTGGATGGATTGCCCCTGTGCCGGCTTTATCTGCTGAGCGAGCGGCTCGTCGGGCCGCTCGCACCGTTGATTCTGATTGACCATCGTCACGTATACCTCCATGGGCTCCTGTCGCATGCACGGTAGCATGCACGCTCCGAGTGCAGTGCGAGAAGGAACTATATAACTGACCAACTAGTCAGTCAATGATAGAACTGACCAACCGGTCGAATGGTATGAGCGAAGGATGGTCCGGTATGGTTCCACGCTCGAGCAACGGTATGACGCACTGAAGGTGCAGGTGGGCACGTAAAGGGGCGCCGATGCAAGATCGGCGCCCCTGATGTCGTTCATTGACCCACATGGCCCTTTGCCTAGGGGAAATCGCTGGAAAGATCGCCCTACGACGTTTCCCAGAGCTTCTTGAAACACTCGTCAAGTCGTTTCACCATAGGACCGTCATGGTTGAAGATGGGCACGATGCCGTACTCGTCGGAGGCGACGAACAGCTCGGTCCTCCTGGCAAGAAGCTCGTCTGCCACCAGAACATGCTGGGAGACATCGCATTTGAACGTGGTGAGGAGGTCACGCACCACCGTGCTGACCGCGGAGACCAACGGTTCATCGGTAGAGGCGACGGCGGAGGTGTCGCGCACGACCCATACGATGCCCTCGATACTCGCCCTTTCGACATGCCCGTCGACCGTGACCAGGTCGTCGGCGGTGAGCTGTGGCGTCTCGCTACGAGGGGTGACGGTGATGGTAAGGACCCCGCCTGGCTTGAGACATAGATGCAGCACGCCGTTGGGGTTTCCCCCTGTCGCGTTCTGGAGCGTCCACTCGATACGAGCACGTACCCATGCCTGCAGAGGGCCGCTGATATCGAAAGCCTTGAGCGCCCGGAGATGGCGCTCCTGCAAGGGCAGCTTCCCATTCGCAAGACGCCAGTGGAAGTCAACCTGGTGGTCGGGGCCTACGGTTACGACGGCTCTCTCCTCAAGACCCTGCGGGAAGACGGCGGTATCCGTCGCACCCGGCATCCCCGTCGTCCGCGGTTGCCCAACGGCGTCAAACGATAACCCCATCGCGTCGTCTCCAGTCATGAGAACGTTCCTTTCGGTACTCGTAGCCCCAAGGTGAACGGAGGGACGACCCTGCGCGGCATCGACCGTACGCGTCATCCCGATCTTGCGAGAAAAACGACTACGCTGCGAAGCACCAGCTAGGGTAAGCCCCTCTTCCATGCAACGCACGCTCCTTCGCGAGAGGGGGACCTCGACGGCCTCTCCTGAGGCTCTAGTGGCACATCGATGGCCGATGTCGGGTGCGGCCTGGCCCGATATGCTCGGCTCGACGGGGCCGGCGTCGCCACGGTGAGGTAAGGACCGAATCGCCTAGTGCCGGAAGTGACGATGCCCGGTGAAGAGCATGGCGACGCCCGCCTTGTCGGCAGCCTCGATGCACTCCCCGTCACGAATGGAGCCACCGGGTTGAATGACCGCGGTGACACCGGCGGCAGCGAGCACCTCGAGCGAGTCGGGGAAGGGCATATACGCATCGGACGCGGCAACGGCATCCCTGGCCCTCTCCCCCGCCTCCTTCACTGCGATGCGGGCGGAGTTGACGCGGTTGGGCTGTCCTCCACCGATGCCCACCGTGCGGTTTCCCTTGGCGATGAGGATGGCGTTCGACTTGACCGACTTGCAGGCCTTCCAGGCAAAGAGCAACTGCTCGCGCTCCTCGAAGGTGGGCTCGCGCTTGGTGGGGACGGTGAACCCCGACGGGTCCTCGCGCACGGCATCGATCGTCTGGGAGAGCATCCCGCCCTCGACGGCACGGAACTCAAGCCCCTTGCCCACCGGATTCACGCCCCCCGTGGCCAGCAGGCGAGCGTTCTTCTTCAGTAGGTACGCTTCGCGTGCGGCCGCATCGAAGTCCGGAGCGATGATTCCCTCGATGAACTGCTTGTTGGCGAATATCCTCGCCACCACGTCGCCGGTGACCGGACGGTTGAAGGCCATGACGCCGCCGTACGCCGAGATGGGATCGCAATCGTAGGCACGTTGGTACGCCTCGGCGGGCGTGGATGCCACCGCAACGCCACATGGGGTGAGGTGCTTGACGATGACGCAGGCCACCTCGTCGAACTCGCGAACCGCAGTCCAGGCGGCATCGAGGTCGAGGTAGTTGTTGTAGGAGAGCTCCTTGCCCTGAAGCTGCTCGGCGTCGGCGAGCGTGTGCTCCTGGATGTGCGAGGGACTGCCGAGGCGGCGGTAGAACGCAGCTTTCTGATGGGGATTCTCGCCGTAGCGCAGGTCGCGGACCTTCTCCAACATGACACGCTTGTCATCGGCAAAGGGCTGGCAACCCAGCACCTCGCCCTGAAGCCACGCGTAGATGGCGTTGTCGTAGGCGCTGGTAAGTCGAAACACCTCGAGCGCAAGTCTGCGACGGGTCTCGAGCGTGGTCGACCCGCCGTTCGCGCGCATCTCGAGCAGGATGTCGTCGTAGGTGGCGGGGTCGGTCACGACGGCAACCGACTCATGGTTCTTGGCGGCGCTGCGCAACATGGAAGGACCGCCTATGTCGATGTGCTCGATGGCGTCCTCGAACGTGACCTCGGGGTCGGCCACGGTCTTCTCGAACTGATACAGGTTCACGACGACCATGTCGATCATGCCGATGCCGTGCTCGGTGGCGGCGGCCATGTGCCCAGGGTTGTCACGACGAGCGAGAAGCCCACCGTGCACCGCGGGGTGCAGCGTCTTGACGCGCCCATCCATCATCTCGGGAAATCCGGTGAGTTCGTCGATGGGCCTGACCGCGACGCCTGCAGCGGCGATTGCCCTGGCGGTGCCGCCGGTGGAGACGATCTCGACATCGAACTCTTCGGAGAGCGCCTTGGCGAAGGCTGCGACGCCGGTCTTGTCGGTGACGGAGATGATCGCTCTCCTGATGATGGGGTCCGTACCGTGTTGTTGCATATGGTCTCCTAGTATTTACTCATCGCATTTTGACCTTGCATATTGAATAGTTCAGAATGTGGTGCAATTGCTGGTAGGGCAGGTACGCCGACATTTCATTTGGGGCTTTGACCTCGTGAAGGAGAGTGGCGGCTTGCCCCTTT
>JAATFL010000005.1 GCA_015655215.1 Coriobacteriia bacterium | reverse complement strand
TCCCACGATGCGGTAGGGCACGCCAGCGCGCAGCAGCATGTCCTCAAGGCTACGCGATTGCGCATTGGTGCGATAGAAGAGCGCCATGCCCGCATATCTGAGGCCGTCATGGTGCAGGCGCTCCATCTCGGAGGCGATCCAGCGACCTTCGTCCCGCTCGTCGCTGGCCAGGTAGATGCCCACCCTCTCCCCCTCGGGCGCCACGGTGAACAGGTGCTTGTCCTTGCGGTGCGCGTTATGGGAGACCACCGCGTTGGCGGCAGCCAGGATATGACCGGTGGAACGGTAGTTCTGCTCGAGCTTGACCGTGACGGCGTGCGGATAGTCCCGTTCGAACTCGAGGATGTTGGCGATGTCGGCACCACGCCATGAGTAGATGGACTGGTCGTCATCGCCCACCACCATGAGGTTCCCGCGAGCGGCGGCCAGCAGATTCGTGATCGCGTACTGCGCGTGGTTGGTGTCCTGGTACTCGTCCACGAGGATGTACTTGAACCGTTGCTGATAACGTGCGCACACCTCGGGATGGTCGTGGAGCAGAAGATACGCGTTGACGAGCAAGTCGTCGAAGTCCATCGCGTTTGCCTGCTTGAGGCGCGCCTGCAACTGGGGATACACCCGCGATGCCGCCTTCTCGATGTCGTCAGCGGCCGTGTCCCGATACGCGTCGGGGGCTATCAGTTGGTTCTTCGCCATCGAGATGCGGTTGCGGATGCCGTTGAGGGGATAACGCTTGGGATCGAGACCCAAGGTGGAGCATATCTCCTTGGCAAGACGCTTGGAGTCATCGTCGTCGTAGATGGTGAAGTCGCGCGTGAACCCAAGAACCTCCGCATCGCGACGAAGCATGCGCACGCACATCGCATGGAACGTCGCAACCCACATGCCGCGCATCGATAGGCCCATGAGACGAGCGAGACGATCGCGCATCTCGGCCGCGGCCTTGTTGGTGAACGTGATGGCGAGGATCTCGTAGGGAGAGGTGCCCAGGTCCTCCACGAGATGGGCGATGCGGTAGGTGAGCACTCGTGTCTTGCCGCTTCCGGCGCCGGCGAGCACGAGAAGCGGGCCCTCCGTGGTCGAGGCGGCTTCACGCTGGGCAGGATTGAGGTCATTGAGGTCGATGGTCATACGGGATGTGGTTCCTTCCTTGCGATGCGGCGTACGGACAAGGCCCGCAAGAGAGGGTACCAGCGCGCTGCGGCATCTCTAACCGCAACCACACGATCGTCAAATGGGCACCCTGTGAGTTCCAGGTGAAAGGCCCCGCTCGACCCGCCTCTCTTCCACACCCTTGGATTGAGGGCTGCGTCTAGACGATCTCCTTGCCGATGGCGGCCGCGATCTGGCGCAACTCGCCCATCAGCTTCTCGAACTGGACCATGGTGAGTTGCTGTGGACCATCTGATTTTGCCTTGGCTGGGTTGGGATGGATCTCGATCATGATGGCGTCGGCCCCGGCGGCGACAGCGGCCTTGGCCAGGTCAGGTACGAATATCGCCGTGCCTGCCGGATGCGAGACATCGACGCAGATGGGCAGGAGCGAGCGGGAGTGGATCACCGGAACGGCACTGATGTCGAGCGTGAAGCGCGTGGAGGTCTCGAACGTGCGCAGTCCACGCTCGCAGAGCATCACGTCCGAGCTGCCCCCCATCGTGATGTACTCGCACGCGGACAGCCACTCGTCAATCGTGGCCGACATGCCGCGCTTGAACAGCACCGGCTTGTGCGATTTTGCAGCGGCGATTCCCACATCACGTAGCAGCGAGAAGTTGGACATGTTCCGCGTGCCTATCTGGATGGCATCGGCATAGGCGTCGATGAGGGGTATCGCAGAGGAGCTCATCACCTCGGTGAGGGTTTTGAGGTGATGGAGATTCCCCACGTCCTGCATCATGGCCAAACCCTCCTCGCCGAGACCCTGGAAGGAGTAGGGGCTGGTGCGAGGCTTGAAGGCGCCACCTCGGATCCAATGGAGTCCGAGGTTCTCAAGGGTTGCACCGACCGTCTCCATCTGCTCGACATCCTCGATGGAGCAGGGTCCAGCCAGCATGGTGATGGCACCGGGGGTGAACAGGGTGCTGCTCATGCCTGAACCTCCTTCATGACCTTGAGGATGACGGTGTAGATGGCGCGGATATCCTCGTTGTACAAGGGCCCGCCGTTATGCTCCCAGAGGCGTTCGAGGATCTCCTCCTCGCGCTTGGGGTCGAAGAGACCCATCTTCGCCTGTGGCTTGAGAGCGCGAATGGCAAGCGATTCCCTCGCCCGCTCGTTGAGCAACTCGACGATCTGGACATCGAGCGCGTCGATCTTTGCCCTGTGTCCCTGGATAGTCTCCCTAACCGCCCTCTCGTCAGACATCGCAGCTTCCCTTCTCGTCGATTATGCGGAAAACTCTCCCTGGTTCAGAGCCATGTGCACGTTATTCTAGCGGTATATCGGCCCAAGGGCCGACAGAGGCTCCGGGAAAGACCTCCATGGAAGAGATTCGTGCGTACGTGGTCGCATCCCATGGTTTTGCGCACGGGTGCACCGGCGGCGTGCTCTCTACCTGGCGACAAGTACCTTGTCGATGCCGATGACGTACATCGTATGCCAGCCCTCGGGGTTCTCCTCATACATGCGGTGGGGCAGGTCGCGCGCAATGCCCTGTGCGGTGAAGCACTCCTCGGTAAGCAGCTGCGCGTAGAGCTTCGTTCCGATGAGGACGGCACCTGCCTCGGCGAAGTAGGGCACTTCCCCCTCGTGGACGACGGTGAGACCCGACTCGGCGATCTTATCGCCATCTCGGCCCGACTTGGTGCCGAGCAGCCCCAGTTCCCTGCGATAGGCACCGGGCTTGAAGAGCGAGAGCGAGACGGTCCCGTCGGCATCGATGAACTCCTTGGTGTAGCGCGACGGACGCACGAACACGAAGGCGACCGGCGCGTTCCACAGTGTGCCGAGACCACCCCATGAGGCGGTCATCGTGTTGAAGGTGCCATCGGGCTTGACGGCGGTAAGGAGCATCCAGCCCTTGTCGATGGCGGAAAGAGGCGCAAGTGAGAGTCCGGCCGGCTCGATGGTTTCAAACGTATGCATAGTGCAACTCCCTTCGTATGCGATCGGACACGTGCGAACCACGACGATCGACGGGATGGCGCAGTGGCTCATATGAGAAACGGCACAGCCCCCGCCTCTAGACGATGAGCAGGAAGTACACGATGAAGATGACACCCACGACGATGCGGTACCATCCGAAGGCGGAGAAGTCGTTACGCTTGATGTAGCTCATCAAGAAGCGGATGGCAAGGACCGAGACGAGGAATGCCGAGACCACGCCCACGGCGAGGATGGCCCATTCGCTACCGGTGAACGAGTTCGCAAGCAGGAACTTGACCACCTTGATCAAGCTCGCACCTGCCATGACCGGGATGGCGAGGAAGAACGAGAACTCGGCAGCCGTCTCACGCGTGCAGCCCAAGAACATGCCGCCGAGGATCGTGGCACCGGAACGCGATGTGCCGGGCACGAGGGAGAGTACCTGGAAGGCCCCGATGCCAAGCGCCGTGGGGATCGGCATCTCCTCGATGCTCTGCACGGTGTTGTGACGAACGTCCATGCCACGGCCCTGGCCAGCGGCGAGATAGCCCACGGGTGCCGCATCGGCAAAATGGGCGCCCCCGCGCTTCGCGTCGAGCTTGCGGTTGTGCCGTTCCAACACGATGAACACGATGCCGTAGATGATGAGAGTGGTCGCGACGACCTGCGGGGTCATCAGGTGTTCATCCATCCAGTCGTTGAGGGGTATCCCCACCACGGCTGCGGGGATGACCGCAAGGATGATCTTGCCCCAAAGAGACAGCGTCGAGCGCACCGACGGCTTGAAGTCCCCGCCCCGTGCCCAAAGAAACGGGAAGAGCTTCTTGAAGTAGAGGAGCACGACGGCCATGATGGCACCCAGCTGGATGACGACGAGGAACATCTGCCAGAACGCATCGGGCACATCGAGCTTGATGAACTGCTCGGCCAAGATGAGGTGACCCGTCGACGAGATGGGCAGCCATTCGGTAAGGCCCTCGACGACACCGAGCAGGAACGATTTTATCAGTTCGATGAGCATAGGCTTACTCCTCTGGTGGGCCTATCGATGTGGTAGACACAGGTTAATACCAACTCGAAGGGGAAACCTTGCCAATGGATCGGATAAACAACCGCTCCCCTACGAACCGCTCCGCCAATGGGAACTCCTGCGGTTGAGTTTCAAGTATCTCACACGGGAGGCACGACCGCGCCTGGGCCTGAGAGCCAGAAGGTCTCAGGTTTCATCGTCCCCGCCACGAACCGGAAGAAAAGCAAGCACCACGCCCACGATCCAGACCAATGGATTCCCGGCCCAAGGCCGGGAATCCGGAGGACGTGCCGATGGCTCTTTGAAAGCGACTTCCCTCCCGAGGCAGCGACGAGAGGGAAGCATGTCGGACCAAGACTGAAATCGCCGCCTTAGATCGCCGTCCAGCCGCCATCCACGCAGAGGAGCTGGCCGGTCGTGTAGGTTGAAGCATCGGAGGCGAAGTACAGTATCGCGCCGTCCAGCTCGCCCTCGCGCCCGATCCTGCCCATCGGGCAGCGCGTCTTCACGATCTTTAGGAAATCCTCAGTACCCACGACAGCCTTGGTCATCTCACTTGCAAAGTATGCCGGGCCGATCGCGTTGACGGTTATGCCATACTGCGCCCATTCAACCGCCAACTGCTTGACCATCATCTTTATCCCGCCTTTGGTGGTCGCATAGGCCGAAAGGGGAAGTTCCGCCATGCCCACCTCGGAGTGGATGGAGCCCGTCATGATGATCTTGCCATAACCACGCTTGATCATACCCCCGGCGACCTCACGGGAGAAATAGTAATGCGAGTTCAGGTTGGTATCCATCATCGTCCGCCAGATATCATCCGACTGGTTCTCCGCCTTGCCGAAAAGCCCGACTCCTGCATTGTTGCAAAGAACGTCGATCCTGCCGAAATGGCTCTCCACGTCCTTGACGGTCTGTTTGATCTGCTCGACATCCGTGACGTCGCATACGTGCGTATAGCATTCGACGCCAAGCGCCTCGACTTCTTTCTTCACGGCCGCAAGCTTCTCCTCGCGGCGGGCGACGATCGCCACGTCGGCACCGTTTCCGGCAAGCGCCTTGACCATTTGCACTCCAAGACCAGAAGATGCTCCTGTCACGAGTGCCTTTCTCCCTGTCAGATCGAATAGGTTCGTCATCTCGCTTCTCCTTCGCGTCTCGTGATGGGCTTTGCAGAAACACTTATATCAGGATGAGCGTATATGAAGAACAAAGCAACACTGCAAGCGATGGTCTAGGAAGACAATCCACCTGCGTACACTGAACACGATGGTGGTCTGGAAAATGGATTGGCTTCTCCAAAGCCCGACGACACAGGACATGGCGGAGTGAACGAAGTATCAGGTTCGCACCGTCACTTCTTTCGAAAAGCCCATCGAGACCACTACAGTCGTCAATAGTCAAGCACGGTTTAGCAGGATCTTGTTTTGTGGGGTTGGATCCATGCATCACGCTCCCCCGCCGCACTTGTTGGATAGCAGGAAGGTAGCGTAAGATTCAGAGTCGACAGTAGGTAACCTATACCCTATTGTTCTTGTGCTGAGAAAGCGAGATGCTCATGGAGACATCGACCACCCCTTCCTCTACCGTTCAAGACATCCTTCTCCACAATGAAGCTTTTGTCGAGGCCAAGGCGTACGAACCTTATCTGACGGATAAATACCCTGATAAGAAGCTCGCCGTGGTCTCTTGCATGGACACGCGCCTGATAGAGCTTCTCCCCGCCGCACTTGGACTCAAGAATGGCGATGCTGTGTTCATCAAGGTGGCTGGCGCCGAGGTGTCAGACCCCTTTGGAGGCGTGATACGCTCACTTTTGGTGGCCGTGTATGAGTTGGGCGTCGAGGACATCATGGTCATCGCCCATACGGCCTGCGGAGCTCAGTACATGGACAGCGGTTCGATGACCGACGCCATGAGGCACTTTGGTGTGCCGAAGGAACGCATCGAATACGTACATCGATGCGGGGTCGACCTAGACCACTGGCTCACTGGATTTGGTGATGTTGAGAAAGTGGTCGGTAAAAGTGTAGAGTCAATCCGCAAACATCCCCTCATGTCTTCCTCTGTGCGGGTGACCGGCTTCGTCATCGACTCGGCGACCGGGGCGTTGGAGCAGGTCGTCTGCTGATGAACATTCGATTCACTCGCCTGTGATTTCCCGCTGGAGCTTTTTGGTGAGCTTTGCAAAGACAAGGTTGTAGGAATGGTCGCATAACTCACGCAGCAAGGTCTCCGAAATGTCACCATCGAGGTCGATTGAGATCCAGGTGCGCTTATCCATGTAAAACCCGGGGAAGATATCAGGGTATTCACTTCTCAGCTCCTGCGACCAAACCGGATCGCACTTCAAGGTCAGGAGATTGCGTCCGGCATATTCCCTCTTATACCCTTCCCCGGGCTTGAGCGTTGCGGCAAACATCTTGTCTCCTACGAGATAACGAAACCACTCCCATTCAAGTTTGAAGTCCTTCTCTGCCCCATCCTTACCAAGCAAATAGGCGTCAAGCCAATCATGCTCCGTCATGTCGCTCACGCTCCTCGCCT
Organism: Coriobacteriia bacterium; assembly: GCA_015655215.1. Taxonomy (GTDB): domain Bacteria; phylum Actinomycetota; class Coriobacteriia; order Coriobacteriales; family RUG033; genus JAATFL01. The sequence continues at coordinate 24,599 of JAATFL010000005.1, read as the reverse complement.
CTGGGTTTCGCACGGGATTAGCGATGCTGATAATCCTCTTATAACATCTGGCTGCTTTATAATTCGATTGTGCAATGATCATACCGCATCTAGCTCTTAGATGATCGGCATAGGGCTCACGCCGATCATCAATCCGATCGATCACCTGCTCAAACCGTCCGGTGTTGACTCCGTCATACCATCGCGGTCTCACGACAGGACCGCACCCATGCCGCAAACTCGTCTATGCCCTGACCGGTTCGAGCCGACACGACGAAGATATCCAAATCTGGATTGAGCACCCGTGCTTGCCGGTACAGCGCGTCCATATCGAAGTCCGGGTTCAGAGACAGATAATCGGACTTGGTGACGATAAGCGCGTCGACGACGGCGAACATAGGAGGGTATTTGTAAACCTTGTCGTAACCCTCGGGCACCGATAACAGCATAACGCGCACATGCGCACCGGTGTCGAATTCCGCAGGGCATACAAGGTTGCCGATGTTTTCCAAGAACAGGTAGTCAAAGCGCAGCTCGCCAAACGCGGCCAATGCCTTTTCGACCATACCCATTTCAACATGGCACACACCTCGCGTGTTGAGCTCCACCGAGGAAACGCCGGCCTCCTTTATTTTGAGAGCGTCCACCTCCGATTCCAAGTCAGCCTCGATGACACCACAGGTCGCATGCGCCCGCAGCTGCTCGATGAGCGCGAGCAGAAGCGTGGTCTTGCCAGCGCCCGGGGAAGCCATGACGTCAATGAAGAACGTGCCCTCGGCTTTGCGTGCCTCACGGAAAACATCGGCCGCGCGGTCGTTATCTGCAAGGATGTTGCGCTTGACCTCTATCATGCGCGATTCGTTCATGCTGTCGCCGTGCCTTCTTGTTTCGCTTGACCTGTTTCATCGCCTGCAGGCACAGATGCAAGCTGCCCTTCAGGACTTGGAATCTGGCTCTCCGAGGGTTCTTTGCCGGCAACCTCGATTTTGCTGATATAGAATTCCAGACCGCTGACCAGTTTGTATTCCCGATATGCTTTGCAGACAGGGCAGGCCAAAGACTCGCGGTCGAATACATTGACGTGGAAAATGAACCCACATCGTTTGCATCTCACCATATACGGCGTGCGATAGAGAATCACTTCTGCCTGCTCGGCTACCGTCCCTCGTGCCAGATATCGAAAAAGACTCTCAAAGAAATCCTCGACGATATCGCGCCCCTCGCCTATCACGATATGGACCGCACGGACTTCGGCAACATCCGGGACGTCGGCTTCCTCGACCACGATATCCACGACATTGCGCACAAATGCCATCTCATGCATCTTCTTTCCTCCTCTGCAGGTACGTGAGCAGAATGCCAGGTCCCATGATCCGGCATTCTGCTCATGACCAAAGGGTTCCCATACCGCTTCGCTTTGGCAGTAGTAACCACCTCGACTACCGTGTATTGACGATATCGTGCGCTAAGTCCTTCAGAACCTCGTGAGTCTGCACCTTGACGAGACTCTGACGACGAAGCTTTCTAGAGACTCGTCGCCGTGAAGTCCAGGAGCTGGCCTCTCTGCATGCGGTCCTTGGCAAAGTACCTGTTGCAATCCATATAGTCGCCGGGCAGTTCAGGATAGCTCTCGGTGGCAACCAGAATGCGGGCACTGGCAGGGCAGATCTTGACGCACTGACCGCACCGCACGCAAGATTCGTCCATGACGCAATAGCCGTCGTCACCGAAGGAGACAGCTTGCATCGGGCAGCGGTCGATGCACTTGCCGCACTTGATGCACACGCTCTTGTCATAGTCGAGGGTATAGGCGCTGAAGTACGTCGCAGCCACGCCTTCACCGTTGACCCCTCTCCAAGCCTTCAGGTTGCCGCAGCTCTTGCTGTGGCAGCTGCAGATGATGTCGGCGTTCTTGGCACAGATTGACTCGACGACCATGCCCTTGTCGATGCTGTTCTCGACGATCGCGATGGCCTCATCCGTAGTGATCTGCTCGCCGATTCCGTTCTCGATGAAGTACTCGGCCATCTCACCCAACGACAGGCAGGTACGAAGAGGATGCTCTTCGGGATACTCGACGCCCAAGGCATTCCACATGGTCCGGCATTGGCAGGGCGACACGGTGATGGTGGAGTTGCGTTTGATAAGGGCACGCCAGTCCTGGTATGGTTGAAGCTCGTCTTCGGTAACAACTTCCGCGCCGATTGGATAGGAGCGGAACAGCGGGAAAGTGGTGTCGAAGCCGCTTTCTCCGTTCGGGTCGACACCAGTTATACCCTGAGTGTCGAATTCTGCGACGGCTCCTTCAACGCCTGAGTACGCGGCCTTGAGCTCGTTGAACTCCCAGAAACCGTTGATGTATGGCATGAGTAAATAGACAGGCAAACCACCGCGACGGACACGCCAGATCAGGCAACGATTGGCCTGGTCCTCAAGGATTGCAGAGCATTCTTCCTCGGAACGACCTGACACGCCGGCATAATCGCCTGTCGTGAAAAACTCATGCAGGGGCATTTCAAGATAATGTTCGGCATCTTCCTCACTCCAGAGGTACTTGATCATATCCCAGCTGTTTGCAGAAGGCGTGGAACCGATGCCCCTGCCGATACGGTTGACGCGGTTACGCATGCGCAGGTATATAGCAGGGATGACGGTCCCATCGTCCAAGGTCAGGTCATCGACGACTTCAGACTCGTTCAGAACCTCCTGGAGCAGCACGTCGCTGTCCTCAACGTTGTCGAAATACTCTGTGCTACCGGAAGAGTTGGCATCGACGGCATCCGTGGTCCCCTCGGCTCTTGCCGCCGTCTCTGTGCTACACCCGAACAAAGTCGCGATAGGCAGCATACCCACGGCACTGAATGCTGCACCTCTTAAGAAGTCGCGTCTCTGGATACTCTTGTGGACGACCGCTTCTTTCGTGATCTTGCTCTCATCTGTTTCCATCTTTACCCTTCTCGCCTCATAATTGGCTCGATTGCCAATCAAAACAACCGAATCAGACAATTATAAGAAGGGATGGGGCGACACGGAATAGACAATGATGGGGCTGTTGTCCATCGAGGAAGATATCGAGAGGAAAAGCGAACTGGTCTTGGGCAAAGCACCCTTAGACAACGATGAGTCCGACGGCGATGGCGAGCAACCTCTGGTTAGTCCAACGGAACCACTTCGAAATCTGGTGGAGCCTCATTTGGAATAAAATCAGGCTTGGTATCAAAAATGACAGCGATAAGCACTTCAGACGGCCATTCCATACCGCTCTCGCACCATTCCAGGAACAGGTCGACGACACCGTTCAAATAGGCATCGATGAGAGCTTTCCTTCTGAAATATTCATCCTTATGGGAAACCCCCTCGAGGGCTACCTCATAGTAGCTTCTCTTGATCCAACGAAGATAGCTGTCTCTGAAGCAGTTCTGCCCGTCGTGATAAGGCAGCTGACAAAAGAAGTCTTTATGCTCCATTACGTAGCGGAAGACGCCCTTCGAGCCGTTCCGAGAATAGAACAGCTGATAATTCTGTTCGAAAAAGAAAATGGAAACATGGACGATAAGGTCGTTGATGTCCCTGAAATGATTGTAGAAGGTTTGCCGTGCCGTGCCCGTTGCGTCCAGCAAATCTCCTACGGTAATCTTTTTCAAGGACTTCGATTCGCAAAGTTCGAGCAGCGCCGCTATATATCTGCTCTTTATTCCCTTATCGTCTCTCGTCATGACGCCCCCTATCCCCTGGTTCGTGACTGTACCATGGGTGGGCCGTTATTTCTACCTGGTGGGACCTTAATGTTTTTCGTTTCCGAATCTCCCTCGATGCCCCCATAGGGATAGGACGAGGAATGACGGTAAAGCGCGCATCTCACATGGATAGATGAAGATGACCATGCGATACGAGATGCAAGACGAAAAAGTCTGAGTTGCACCCCGCAGGGTGCAACTCAGACTCCGTACGATCGGACCAAGACGGGCAGAGCTATCCTGACCTTCGATTCTATAGGAACTTGATGTACTCGTCTGCGTTGATAGCCGAGTAACGACCGGAGTTCACGTTGTTGGCGCAACAGGAGCCACCCAAGTTGATGGTGTACACGCTGCGATACAGCATCGCGCCGTCAAGGCCGGCGATGTAGAGTCCGGGGATCGTCTCGTAATCGGTGGTCAGCGCCTCGTGCTTGGCGCTGTTGAGGACACCGCCGATCGAAGCGAAATACGTCTGCTCGATGCGGGCGATATAGAACGGTCCACTCTCCACGGCGGTAAGTGTCTTGGCGTCGCGGCTGAAGTCGGTATCCTTGCCCGCGGCGCACATGCCGTTATAGCGGTCCACGGTCTCCTCAAGGGTGTCAGCATCAAGCCCGGTCTTCGTGGCAAGCGCGGCGATCGAGTCAGCGCTGTAGAGGGAGTCGCCATCATTGGTCTTGAGCGATTCCGCCAGAATGTCCGCCACACCATCCACCAAGCCGGTGTAGGTCGCATCGAACATAGCCTGGTCGAAGATGACGTACGAGTGCTTGTTGGCCTTGGTCGGCATCGTCTGCAACATCATGTTGGAGACCCCGACGTTCTCGTTCACGAAGCGCTTCGCATCCTGGTTCACCCAGAGGCCGAAGCCGTGCGCCGACGCGACACCGGTGACCATACCGTTCAGTGGGTCGGCATACTGGGGAGCATGGTTCGAGGGGAATGCCGGGACGTAGTTCATCACGAAGGCAGCCGCCTCGCTCAGCATGTCCTTGGCACCGGCCTGCTCGGCCATGTGCAGGCCATCACCGCGGGAAGCCGTGTTGCCCGCGAAGAGCACCCAGTCGCTCGTCCACCCCTGCTCGGCAACCAGCTCGGAGTCACCACCGACGCCACCGGAAGCCATGATGACCGCCTTGGCGTCGACCTGATAGACCATACCGTCGCCATCCTCGGCGTAGACGCCCTTGATGACACCGTCTTCGATGATGAGGGAGGTGGCCCAGGTAGTGAGATGGATATCTACTCCCAATGCCTTGGCACGAGCTGACATCGGTTCGATGTAGCCTCCCGATGCCTTGTCCTTGAACCAGTGGAACGTGGCGAGCGTACAGGTCCCGTAGTAGTCGTCGACATGGTCGAAGAGCACGCCCTGCTCGACCTCCCAGTCGATGTTTCCCGCCGAGTTCGTGCACAGATCGATCCACTGGGCGCCTGGTGAGCGATACTGGGCGACCTCCATCTCGTGAGCGACCACGTCGGCGATGGTGAAGTCTATGCCCGCCGCCTTCTGCATCGTGGACTCGACACCGAACTGCCCTTCAACGGCACCACCCATCGGACCAAGCTGCCCGGTCTTCTCGAGCAGGATGACCGAGTGCCCATCTATGCCAGCCTGCACCGCGGCAGCTAGACCCGAGATGCCGCCCCCCACGATGACCATGTCGCACGAGAGCGTCTCGTCGATACTCGTCGGTGCCGTCAACGCAGTGGTCGAGGCGGACGATGCCACCTCGTTCGCACCAGATGACGCGCAACCGACCAGGCCGAGAGCTGCCATGCCGGCCCCTGCGCCTACGAGCCCTTGTAGAAAATTCCTGCGGCTGATTTCCATTCGAGTCCCTTCCCCTTTACAAAGCGACCTTTCCGACAAGGCGTATGGTAGCAATTCAATTTAGTTGTGTCAATGACTTATCTTTTTATTGATTCAATTATTCTCATCAAGGTTGAAGGTGAGGGCAGACCATCCCTCTTGCCCCATTTCGTGTCAGATGAGCTGGTTCATCACGTTCATGCTGCGATACATACGCGGATGCCATTCGTTTATGTCAAACACGAGTCTCTCATCACATAGGGCGTACATATCCGCAGTGGCCTCCCCCAGCGCGGCATTGAGCTTTGCAGCAAGCGCCTCCCCGGTCGATGTGGCCGAAAGGAAACTGTTGCGCCCGTCGGAGATGTCGGACTGCTCATGCAGAAGACCCTGCCTGACGAGGCCATTCTTACAGGAGGAGATGAGACTGCGCTCAAGCAGAAGCGCCTGTGCCACATCGGCAGCTCGAATCTCTCCTTCGGATGCAGAGACATGATCCAATATCCGGAAATCGGTCAACGAGAGATTCGACACCTCCTTTATCGTACACGACCACCTCTGTGGAACGACCTTGCAGAATATGATGAACTCTGGTGTGATGGGGGTGTTCGTCTCCTTGAGCGGGGCTGCGGTCGCATAGTCTTGACCGCGCAGCCTTCTCAAGACCAGGGAAGCAACGACATTGCCACTTCTCTCGTCATCGACGGAGAGGTTCCTCCAAAAGGTGCTCCTCTGTGCTTCATAGACACGCTTCGTGGCCGCCCGCGTCACCTCGGTTCCGGTGGACGTTTCGAATATGGATGCCATGCGCCTATCGTTACTACTCGGACTCTTCTCGACATAACCTTTCCGGGAAAGCGACGAGATGGCCATCGATATGGAATTGCGCTTCAGCATCAGGAAATCGGCGAAATCAAGGCCATCTACCTCGCCTCCTGCAAGATAGATCTCCCGAAGTATGCAGAATTCGGTCGCAGTGAGGTCATGGCAGCGTTTCAAGACCTTCGATATCATCTTCTCGTGTTGGACGAACACGGTTACCATTTGTGAGGTAAACCGCACGGACTCTCGCTCCATGTACGTCTCCTATGTTCCTCGTGCACAATCACATTATCGGCAGTATCGGACGATCCCTGCAACGACCTATCACAGGCATCGCACAGGCCTCTTGATTATCGAAGTGAAGTGAAAGCACAGGTAGATTCTATATCGATGCATCCCGTGGAGCAACAAGGGACACCCATACGAATGCCGCCGGCCGTACCGGCCATCCCCACCCGAGTTAACGTCCAAACGTATGCCGATCCACCGTGACGGAGGCCATCACCTTGGCATCGAGCGTCACACCCAGACCGGGCGCGGGTGCCAAGATGGCCATGCCACCGTCGACCTTGTAGGGAGGTATGGCGATATCGTCCGCGAAATAGCGTGTCGTCGCCGTGATGTCCCCGGGGATGTCCATACCGTCGATCTGGCCAAACATCGCATGCAGCCGCTTGGAGATGCTCGTCTCGTACATGCCACCCATCCAGACTCGCGCACCGCGTGCGGTAGCTGCGTAAAGGAAGTCGAGCGCCGGCTGGATGCCTCCCATGCGCCCGATCTTAAGCGCGAAGAAACGCAGATCCGGATAGGAGAGAGCACGGTGGGCATCGGCCGCCGAACGCATCGACTCATCGAGGCAGAGGGGGATGGGCAACTGTTCCTGCAGATGCGAGAGAAGGGCGAAGCGCGCATCGGCACCCTCGACGCGCGAGAGGTCGAATGGCTCCTCGATGCAGAGGATGTCGTAGGGCGCAAGCGCGATGAGCGCTTCCATCTCGTCAGGCGTATATGACTGGTTCGCGTCCAACATGAGGAGGATGTCGGGAAACGTCATACGGATGGCCCGGACCCGGTCGACGTCATCATCGGGACGGATCTTGAGTTTGAGACGACCGTAGCCCGCCTCTACATACATCCGCGCAGTGGCGATCGTGGCCTCAATCGTGTCGATGCCCAGCACGACACCGGCCGAGGCGGGCTTTCGCACATCGGCACCGATGAGTTCCTGCATGCTGCGGCCGGTTGCCCGGCCATACATATCCCAGAGCGCGTTCTCGATCGCGGCGACGGCCATCGGGAAGGCACACGTCTCGTCGTCCACCCTGGAACCATCGGACACGAGGGTCGTCCGGACGGTGGTGGCTAGGTCGGCTGCGACCTCGCCGGGAGACAGATAGCATCGTCCGAGCACCCGTGGGACGAGGATCTCCTCGATGACCTGTCTATCGGCATCGAGCGTCTCGGGTGTGTACCAATCGGTCTCGAAGGCCACGTCCTCGCCGTAACCGACATTGCCATCCGCATCATGCACCTCTACCAGGAGCGATGTGCGCATGTCCATCGTGCCGTTGGCCGTCGCGAACGGCGTGGCGAGCGGCTGCACGATCGTATGGAGGGTGATACGGACCGGTTCGATGCGTTGCCGGTACATCTGCAGGGCATCGGCACGGCTAACCTTGCCAATCGTGGTGCGGGGGAGATGGTCGAGCACGAAGACCTCCCGTGGCCGGGCGAAGGACGAGAACATGTCGGCACATGCGTCGCGCAGCGAATCGGAATCGACGGCACAGCCGGGTCGCGCCGTGACGAAGGCGATGGGTACCCGTCCCCAGGTATCGTCCGGTACTCCGACGACAAGCGCCTCGGCCACTCCCGGAGCGTCGCATAACCGACGCTCCACTTCTGCCGGATAGACATTCTCCCCGCCCGAGACGAAGAGATCCGACAGACGCTCCCTTACGTAGATGCGGTTTCCCCTCAGCACGGCGCGATCGCCGGTGAGGAGGAAGCCCTTGGAGGCACAGTCCACCCCTCCATCTGCTGCTCCGCCGCCACGGTCGATGTCGGGGTCCTCCGGAAAGGACAGCACGAGATCGGATGAACCGTCGTCGGTGACATACCCCTCCATCACGCCGGGACCGCGCACCGCCAGCTCGCCGATACCCTCCCCATCGGGCTGGAGGACCCTCGCCTCGTAGCCGTCGAGCAACGTGAGACCGCCATCGAAACCATCGGTGATGAGCGTCGAGGCGATCTGGCTCGCGGTCTCGGTCATGCCATAGCTCGCATAGACACTTGCATGGGCTGCCTGGCCACGCGCGACCGTCTGCGCGTTAAGCGGACCGCCGCCAAGCAGGATCGCCTCGTAGGAAGCGGTGGTGGACGGGTCGATGTCGAGCATGTCACGCAGGGTCTTGTCGACCACCGAGATGTGCGTCGCCACCTGCGCACGCGCATCCGCAAGTACCTGCGGCACGTCGCAGTGCGGATAGAGGATGAACGACGAGTCGTTCACCAACGAACGGACCATCACCTGCAGGCCACCCACATGATAGAGCGGAAGAACAAGTTGCCATAGCCCTTCACCGGGACGGTTGAGCTGCCTGTTCGATGCAAGCGCAGCGCCAACGAGGTTTCTTTGCGAGAGGGCGACCGCCTTGGAGCGTCCCGTGGTTCCCGAGGTGAACATGATGGCACAGATACCCGTAGGTAGGCGGACGGGCAGTGAGCTGAGACGCTCGTCCTTCTCGTAGCGTGTCAGACGGTTGTTCAGCAGGACGACCGGTACGCCGATGGCTGCAGCCGCCAGCACCATGACCACGAACTCCGGCGTGTTCGATGAGTCGATGATGAGGCGCTTGGAAGCGCCCGGTCCATAGCCCTCGGCGCGCAACGCCCGAGCACGCGCCTGCACCTGTCCGTACACCTCGGCGAAGGTGTGGGCGACCCCTTCGAAACCGAAGAACGGCTTGTCGGGATTACGCCGGCAGTCCTCCTCCAGGTACTCGATGAAATCCATCCTCGAACACATCCTCTCCGGCCACATGGACCCGGAACCGGAGTGGCACGATCACGGGAAGCGGGGGTATTTCGAGAAGTCAGGCTCTCTTTTCTCCTTGAACGCGTCGCGGCCCTCCTTGGCCTCGTCGCTCATATAGTAGAGCAACGTGGCATCACCGGCCAACTGCTGGATGCCGGCCAGCCCGTCGGTGTCGGCATTGAACGACGCCTTGAGAAAACGCAGGGCCATCGGTGAGAGCGCAAGCATCTCACCGGCCCACGCCACGCACTCGGCCTCCAACTCGTCGAAGGGCACGACCTTGTTCACGAGCCCCATCTCGAGTGCCTCCTGGGCGGTGTACTGACGACAGAGGAACCATATCTCCTTGGCTTTCTTATAGCCCACGATGCGCGCAAGGTAACCGGCGCCGTAGCCACCGTCGAAGCTACCGACGCGTGGACCGGTCTGGCCGAACCTGGCCGTATCGGCCGCAAGCGAGAGGTCGCAGAGGACGTGCAGCACATGGCCGCCGCCGATCGCGTAGCCGTTCACCATGGCGATGACGGGCTTTGGGATGACGCGGATGAGATGCTGGAGGTCGAGCACGTTGAGGCGGGGGATGTTGTCGGATCCCACATAGCCACCGTCCCCTCGTATCTTCTGGTCGCCGCCAGAGCAGAAGGCCTCGTCTTCATGGCGACCCCCATGGTTGGCGCCGGTGAGGATGACGACACCCACGGCCGGGTCATCGCGCGCGATGGTGAACGCGTCGTACATCTCCTGCACCGTGAGTGGCGTGAACGCGTTGCGACGCGCGGGGCGGTTGATGGTGATCTTGGCGATACCGGCGTAGGTGTGGTACAGGATCTCCTCGTACCTCTTGCCCTCAACCCAGGGAAACTCGCTCATGTCCTGCCTTCTCTCCGGAGCCGTCCACGGCTCCCACTCCATGGCCCGATCGGGCCGTCCCTACAGATCGTTTCGAGCGTAGAACTCCCGCAGCGTGGCCGAATACGAGGCGCTATCCTCAAGATGGATGTCATGACCGGTATCAAACCGGTGAACCGATATGTCATAGGCCCTTCCAAGCTCCTCGGACAGCATACGGTATTTCGCATCACGGGAACCGGCCAAATAGAGCATCGGCACGGTTATTCCGGATAGGCAGGGACGCAGGTCGGGCATGACGTGCTGCCCTGCGCCTTCGAGCAGATACGCGAGCACCTCGGGGTCGTTCGCGAGACGCTCCTCGCGGACGCACGCCCGCGCCTCTGCCGACAGGTTCTTCTGCGTGGCGAAAATGGGGAGTTCCTCCCAACGGTCGACGAATCCCTCGATCGAGCCGTTGCGCAGGTGGTCGACGAGAGCAGCGTCCCGTCGCCGGTATGCGGCACGCTCCTCGGTGTCGCGCGGCCCCAGCCCAGCACTCTCCAGCACGAGCGAGGCGAGACGCTCCGGATGGACGAGCGCGAAATGCAGTGCCACCCGGCCACCCATCGAGTAACCGACGAGATTGACGCGGTCGACCTCCTCCCGATCGAGCAGGTCCTCGAGGAAGTCGACGAGCCCGGCGAACGTGTACGCCGCCGGATCGAGGGGAGCGTCGGCGGTAGCCTCCGCATCGCCGACCCGTCGACCTCCGAGATTGGGCACAAGCACCCGGTATCCGGTGGATTCAAGCGTGGCGACCGTCCCGCGCCAGGTCGCACCGCTCTGCGCGAAGCCATGCAGCAACATGACCGGTCGATGCTTTTGAGGAGTGCCCATGGACATCGACCTAACCACACACCTGATACGGGGCGTAACGGTCCGCCAGATCACCGAGAGGCGTCTCGATGTCGATGAGGGACATCCCCGGAGTCCGCAGCGCCCGACGGTAGGCGGTGGCGAAGGCCGAGACGTCGGATGGATGGGCATAGGCGATGCCGAAGCCTTGCGCCACCCCCGCGAAGTCCACCTGCTGGGGCGTGAGGAACAATCGCTCGAAGTAGGGTTCCTCGGACCTCTGCGGCAGGAATTCGAAGATGCCACCGCCGCTGTTGTCGGAGAGTACGATGACGAAGCTCCTCTCCCCCCTGCGCATGAGTTCGCGTTGCAGATGCAGCGCGGAGAGGTCGTGCAGGAAGGCGAGATCGCCCGTCAGCAGCGTCGCCACCTCGAAGCACTGCGCGGCGCCGAGAGCGCTCGAGAGGGTACCATCGATGCCGTTCAGACCTCGGTTGCAGAGCACGGTTGGCCGCGGGCCGCCCTTGGTGAGGAACGTGTCGATCGCGCGGATGGACATGCTCGATGCGGAGAACAGGAGCGAGCCGTCGGGAATCATCTCGAGCATCCTGCGCACATAGGGTCCTTCGAAGGTACCGGGATCGTCGCTTACGGCGGTTACGATGCGAGCCGCCTGCTCGTTGGCGGACATCCATCGTCTTGGATAGTCGTCGGGTGCGAAGCGACACCCACGCCCAGTCGTCCCCGTCCTCTCCCACATAGCGAGAAAGCTTTCGATGAAACCGGCGGGCGTGCAGCGTACGAAGGCGTCGGTCGCCGCGTTGAAGTCGCGCGTCTGCGCCTCGTCCACCACGATCTGCAGGGGATTCCCCTTCTGCAATGTCGCGGAGCAGCGCTTCGATACGGGCCAACGCCCGAAGCGGATGACGAGATCGACCTCGGGGCAGGAGGCTCCACCGAAGATGTTGTCGTAGTTGTCGATCACGAGCGGATCGTCGAAGCTGCGGAGGTTGCTGAGAGGATCGGCGACGAGGGGGAACCCGGTCGCGTGGGCGAAGGGGACGATCTCCGGTGGATAGGTACCTTCTCCGCACAGCACTATCCCCCGCTTACCAGCGAAAAGACGTTCGAGCGCGGCCACCTGCTCTGGATCCAGGACGGGCCGGGCGGCCATGAGGGCCGGCACCGCCGCGGGCAGGGTGCTGCGTCCGATCGTGAACAGCTCAGGCTGGGTGAGGTCGACCTTGAGGGGGTCGGCGAGGGGGAAGTTGAGATGCACCGGACCCGAGGGGGACCCGGTGGCATGGATGACGGCCTCGCGCGCCATCTGCCGTGCGTAGGCGATCGCGTCGGGCGTGGCGGTGGGCACGGGCATCTCGTTGAAGAAGCGCACCGCATCACCGAACAGCTTGATCTGGTCCATCGTCTGCGGGGCACCGAGGTTGCGGAGTTCGTGTGGACGGTCGCCCGTGAGCACGATGAGCGGGATGCGCGAGACGTCGGCCTCGCAGACCGCGGGAAAGTAGTTGGCAGCCGCCGTGCCCGATGTGCAGACCACGCACACCGGATGGCCAGACGCCTTGGCAAGCCCAAGGGCGAAGAAGGCCGCACCGCGTTCGTCCACGTCGACGTAGAGCTCCATCCCACTCGCGTCGAAGACCATCGCAAGCGGCGTGGAACGCGAACCAGGCGAGACCACCACGTCGTGTACACCAAGATGCATCAACTCGTCGACGAAAGCGGAGAGGAAGAGCGCCGCGGGGGCATTGGTCGGAGTCGAGGAGTCGACCACTTCGTGGCCCCATTCGCCCACATCATGCATGGTTATCGACACCTTCCCGCTCCGGTGCACGAAACGCACTCAGGATAGTCTTGAGCTTCAGGTCGATCTCATCGTGTTCGGATGCCGCGCAGCTTCCCTCCACGATGCCGCAACCGGCATAGACGTACCCTTCTTTCCCATCGAACACACCGCTGCGGATGCCGACGGAGAACTCGCCGTCATCGTTACCGTCGACATAGCCGACCGTACCGCCAAAGAAACCGCGGTTGAACGGTTCGATCTCGCGGATGAGGACCTCCGCCTCCCCCACCGGTGTGCCGGAGAGGGCGGGCGTAGGATGCAACTCGCGCATGAGCGAGAGAAGCGTCACGCCCTCGAGCACCTTACCCGATATCGGTGTATGGAGATGTTGGATGTGCGCGAGCGGGAGGACCTGCGGGTGATCCTCCATCTCCACGTCATAGCAGTTGCGATCGAACGCTTCCCGCAGATAGTCGACCACGTAGGCGTGCTCGCTCAGGTTCTTCCTGTCATGCAGCAGTTCGTCAGCGAGCGCTGCCCTCTCCGCAGGTGTGCTGCCAGCCGAGGTGCTCCCGGCCAGACACATGCTCACCACCTGGCAACCCTTCTTGCGGATGAGCAGTTCCGGCGTCGCGCCGATGAAGAACACGTCACCGTAGCGATAGAGGAAGACGGTACCCCCGGCCGCACCGTCTATGAGGTTGACGAGCAGGTCTCGCGCCGAGAACATCTCGTCGGTGACGAGGTGCAACCGTCGCGCAGGCACTACCTTGGAGAGTCTGCCGGAGCGGATGCGAGCGAGCGCCTCCTCCACCATGGCGGCCCACGCCACGGAGGAGTCCGATTCGAGGGCGAATCCGATGGTACGGTTCGAATGCGGCGTCGTCGTGTCCACGCGCTGCGAGAACCGCGTGACGCGCCCCTCGTAGACCGGCCCGAGCGAGTTCACCTGCAAGAAACGCCCTGTCTCGTCCTCGATGAGGACCACTTCGGGCAGCATCAGATGCAACTTGGGGAAGGTGGCGAAGAGCGGGTCGGTGGGTTTGGGATTGTTCGCATCGAAACGCGAGAACGAGAAGAAGATCGGTGCGTGGTCGGATGGTCCCTGCACCGTGAACTCCGCATCGGAGAGGGAGCGGAGCGCCACGCAACGTCCGAATCCGATGAGATGGCACGGTCGGTCCTTGCAGTAGTAGACGAACTGGTCGGTGAAGTCCCTCTCCAGGGCGCAGTATGCATCGACGAGTGACCCATCGATGGGTAGCGTGTAGGAAAATAACTTGGTCATGTCCACAGCTTCCGATTATCCGAGACCCTTTCCTTGCCAGTATAGCCCAACTCACACCACCCGGATCCTGGTGACACCGGACATCCCGGCGCCCAGGGAATCACCTCCTTGGACGTACCGTACACGTGCGTCGACAGCATGTTCGATCAGCGTCTCGGCTGATCCTGATGCGAAGATAGGTCCGAGGATGAGGGGGTGAACTCCTTGGCCAGAAAAGGGATGGAGACGGCGCTCCCGGGACAGACCGCGACGCATTCACGACATTTCGTACATACCGAGATATCGGCTGAATCGAGAGGATGGTGAAGGTCGATTCCCTCTGGGCATGACTTGACGCACTCCTTGCAATCGATACCCGTCGCACGTAGGCACTTGCGGTAATCTACCTGGGGTCTCCAGGTACGGTTGAGCCGTGAGATGAGACCGTACAGGATGCCTATGGGGCAGATCGTATGGCACCAGCGCCTGAAGATGACGAATTCGAGGACGATGATCGCGGGGAACACGAGGATCGTCCAGGTCACCTCGTTGTATTGGATGAGCCTCCAAAGGTCGATGAGGAGGCCGACTGAAAGTCCGATGGGACAGATGAGGCAGAACACGGGAACGCCGAAGATGAACGTCGATATCACGACAGCGAGGAGGACCCAGTAACGGGAATCACTCCCCTCGGGGATGGAAGCGCGTCGCACCCGCTTCCTCTCTCCAGCCACGATGCGTTGGACGTCCGCCTGGACCTCCTCCGGATCCATAGAGATATCGAGCGTGGGCTTGTCGGCCTGATCCTTGGCCGCCTGCCCTCTGCCGCCGAGGAACCTGCGAACGAACTGAGCGGGGCACAGCCATCCACACCACACGCGACCAAGTACCACGGTGATGGCGATGACGAGGGTGATGCCGATAAGAGCTGGCACCGTCATGGACCGTGAGGCGAGCGCCTCTTGGATCCACGCAAGCGGGCATATCGCCGCAAAGACCCCCAGACCGAAGGAGGCCGGAGTTCCAAGACCCGTGCGGAAGGCCAGCCCCAGGGAGACCACGACGAATACGCCGGCACCAGCAAGCATCCTTTGCGCTGACGGCTTCATCACCGCACCTCCCCATCGTCGACCTTGCGCTGTGCGACCGACTCGGGGTAGACCTCGACACCTCGCATGCTCCGGTCACCCGAGACGGACCGGTACACCAACGCCGGGCAGAGGTGCACACATTCGCCGCATCCGTTGCATATGCTACGGTCGACAACCGGCATGCCGCCCACGATGGTCACCGCACCGTATGGGCAGACGTCCCTGCAGACGGCGCAACTGCCCGGATCGTCCCACGTCAGGCAGTTCGAGGTGATGACCGCGACCCCGAGCTTGTCCTGGCCGGGGTCGATGCTATGGAGAGCCTCCGTCGGGCAGACCCCGACGCACAGGTTGCAGAACGTACAGCGTCCGTCATGGAAGACCATGGCCGGGAGCCTCGCCGCGAAGATGCCATCCTCTATGTGCCCCACCCCGATGCTCGACTCCGGGCAAATGCTCCGGCAGCGATCGCACCTGATGCATGCCGAGAGGAACCCGTCCTCGTCCTGGGCTCCAGGGGGTCGGACGGGAACATCCTCGCTCCTCGTCAGCACCCCTACTCCGGCAACGCCGCAAAGAGCCGCGGTCGCACCGATGGCCGCCAGGAAGTCACGTCTGGTAAGCGACATAATCAAACCATCCCTCAGTCGCGTGCTGCAGGAGATGCTCCGGGTGCGGACTGGGTGCCGAGAGCGGCGCACAGCGCCGGCAGATCGTCGGACTCGCACGCGAGGAAGCCATCCAGGGACAACGCAAGACCGTGGTAGAAATCGGTCGTGGCGACGCGGTCGATGTCGGCGACCAGGTCGGGGACCCAATTCAGGAGATGCCCCTTCAGGAACCCATAGGCCTTCTGGGCCACGCGGCCAGCAGCCTCGGGGTGCCCTTCCCCGAGCTGCGCGCCGAGTCGACGATACAGACCGGCGAGGTACTCGAGTTCGAGGGTAAGGTAGTCCTCGGGGATGTTCCCCTCCCCATCCGGCATGACGCCTGACTCCCGGTAGATTCGACGTACATCATCGCGCGCATCCTGCATGAGGATGCCCTCTTCGCTTGTGTAGACCGACTCGTATGGGGTGGCGCATCTGTCGTTATGCTCTCCAGCCGCCAGGAACACATGGGCATAGTCGACGGCCAGCATATCCTCGACGTCCTCGTCGAAGTAGGTGACGGCCTTACCCATCATCGCGAACCCATCGGCAACCCGCTTGCCAGCAGGATCCGTACCATCACCATCACCGGGAACCGTTGCGAGGGAGGCGACGGTGCCGGCCGTATCCTCCTTGACCTCGCGGTCGATCAACGAGGCGAAGAGATCGTACGTTGACGCCAGCTCCCCACAGTACCCACCGATGTCCGAGTACGCGCTCGATTCCATATCCATAGCCCCTTCGAATCCGAATGCGCTGTCCTTGGCCGTCTTACCGTTCTCCTCCTCCCGTGTCATCGCTCCCCGGAGACGCATCAGGAGATATACCTTGGCGGCTTCGAGGAGCGGTCCTTCCCTTGCTTTCGAGATAGCGATGAATCAGAGCATCTGGAACATGTTGATGGAGGCGATACCCGCAGCCCACATGAAGCAACGGAACGCGCCGCATCCGAGCAAAGCGGAGACGACGGCGATGACGGCCACCCAGACAGCCTTCTCGGGCTTGCGCTTGATCAGGAACCCGCAGAGCACGGGGATGACCGCACCGCACAGGAGCACACCCACCCACAGCAGGACAGCGGTGCTACCGCCGAGGCCGCCGACGGCCACGTCGGAGAGCGAGATGCCCCGCAGCGTTGTGCTGTGCACGGTCTCGGTTCCGGCGAGGGCACCCGACGCGATCGCATAGGCGAATGCGGTGATGCCGGCGAGGACACCCATGACCATGGTGTTCCAGCCAGTATGGGCGATACCCTTCTCATCGACCTTGCGGAGCACGGCGATAAGCTGGTAGACAGTGGCACCCAAGATACTCGCGGTGCCGAAGTAGGCGAGAGGGAGCAGGAGGGTGTCCCATTCAGGACGCGACGCCATCATGTACGAGTAGCCCAGCATGAGGTTGAGAACGAGTCCGAGGATGAGCGTGACGACGGCGACGGCCTTGAGCGCCTTTGTCGACGCCTCTCGCCTGACCATGATCATGAAGACGACGGAGACAAGCACGCACAGGCCCACGAACAGTGCCTCGGTGAATATCCCCATGGTGGGGTGTGCGAGCGCGCCCATCATGCGCTCGGGGTGGGACAGGTGGAGCGCGGACGATATGCCGCCGGCGATGAGCATGACGATGGCGATCGGAAGGGCGGTGTCGCGCACCTTGGTGAGCGTGATCGTACCGGTGAGCTCGTTGAGCGCGGTGAAGAAGAGCAACCATCCGGCACCACCAGCAAGCACCGTGAAGATGACGAGCGGCCATTGGTATTCCATGTTAATCCCCCATCTCCCACGTGCCGATCTTCTCGGACAGGATGTAATGCGTCGAAGGGTGGTTGCCCTCGTCCTTCAAGACGTGGATGTCGCTCTCGTTGAACCGCGCAAGCACCTTGGAAGCGTCGGAGTCAGGATCATCGAGATCACCGTAATAGCGGCACTGCGATGCGCAGTTGTGCACACATGCCGGCTTCTTCCCCAGAGTGGTGAGCTGCGGGCACAGCGTGCACTTCTCCACGACCTTCTCATCCGTGTTCCAGGAGCGGACGCCATAGGGACAGGCCATCATGCAGTACTTGCAGCCGATGCAGACCTCGTGGTTGATGAGGACGACGTTGTTCTCATCGCGGTAGGAGGCGCCGGTTGGACAGACCTCCACACAGGGAGCGTTCTCACATTGCTGGCACATCGTTGGAAGCCAGTACTGCTTGATGTCGGGAAAGGTCCCCTGGGGTCCGACACGGAACACCTTGTTCCAATATTGTCCGAGGGACACCCCGTTCTCCTGCTTGCAGGCGATCTCGCACGACATGCAGCCGGTGCACAGGTTGAGATTGACGACGATGGCGTTGTGTGGCATTACTCGGCCTCCTCTGAGGGTATCGATGCCCATGGATCGGCCTCTTCCACGGTGGGTGCGATGTCATCACCGGTCAGGGGCATCCATGGTTGGAAGTCCGTCGGCTCCGTCCAAACGTCGTAGGGGTTCCCATCGACCTGCTCGACCTTGACCTGGAAACCACGAAGGGTGTACGTACCGTAGACATCTGAGAAAGGCGCATCGTTCTTGGTGAGCACGTTGACGTTCTCGGCCATCCAAGATCCGTTGAGGTTCTTGCCGGTGTTCTTGTCGAGCAGCTCGGGGTTCCAGAAGCGCTCCTGGTACACGGCACCGGTGCAGATGCCCGACGTCACGACGGCACGGGCGTAGGTCTCGCCTCGACGGCTGCTGACCTTGACCCATTTGCCATCCGCGATCCCGTACTCATCGGCATCCTTCGGGTTGACCCATATCTCGGCCGTGGGCATGATCTCGCGAAGGTAGGGGACGTTGCGCAACGTCCCATGATGGTAGATGGGGACACGTCCCTCGGTCATGACCAGCGGGTAATCGCTACCATCCGCGGGGTTCTCATAAGGCTCCATGTAATAGGGGACCGGTTCGTAGTCGACACTCGATGGCGTGAGGTCCTCGACGCACCCGTCCTCGCACAGTGCAAAGGGAAAACCGGTGCGGCCGAGACGCGTGGTGATCTCGGAATAGGGCTCGACACGACCGGAGACGGTACCGAAGCCATGGGGCTTACCTGTGCTCGGGTCGGTCGCCTTGTAGAATCCATATTGACGCCACTCGTCAATGGTCGCCCATTCGTAACCGGTCTCGGCGTACTTCTCGACCAAGTCGTCGAACGTGGGGATATCGGGGTTGTAGTCCCCGCACTCGTTATAGAAGAGGCCGACGAGCTCATCCTCGGAATGCGCCCAGGGGTAGCCATCCTCGATACCGACCTCGAAGTTGCCGATCTTCTTGCTCTTGCCGGGGGCAACCTCGCTCTTGATGAAAGCTCGGCGACAGCCGTCATGCCCACGCTCCGCACATTTGGCGGCGAGACGCGACCACATGAGGGTCTCGTCGCACGTCTCCCACAGGTGCGTGACTTCCTGACGGGGAAAGACCTTGTTCATGAGGAGGACGGGCTTGGGACATTCGAGCCATTCGCGCATCGGTAGGATGTAATCCGCGGCCTCGATGGTGAACGACGTGGGATACATGTAGCTGTGGACGACCAGATCGATCTCGGGCAGGGCATTGTACCAGGACTTGGCGTTGCCAACCGCGGCGAGCTTGTTGCCGGAGCGCTCGAGCCAGATGCGTGGTTTGTAGGGCTTGCCGGTCGTGATCGCTTCGAGGACCGTGGGGATATGGGCCATCTGCCAGTTGAGAAAGCCCTTGTGCTCGTTGGAGCCGAGACGCTTCTCCAGCATGTCATAGGTGATGAGGGCCTGCAGGCAACCCATGCCGAAGGTATCGTTGGGGATGATGCCCGCACCTTTGCCGTTCTCCTCAGCGAAGCAGCCAAAGCGCTGGAGAGCGGCACCGGGCTTCTCGATATGGCCCATCATGCACTCGAGCTCGAGCGCCGCCAGCGCGGCCTGAGCCGAGTTGGGGAACTGGTCGGTCGCGAGGCCATGGATGAGCGTGGAATACTCGGCGTCCGCGTAGATGTGGATGGCCTGCTCGATCCTGTCGGCGTCGAGCCAGCATATCTCGGCGGCCTTATCGAGCGTGTACTCGTCACAGGCATCCTTGAGCACCTGATAACCGGTTGGGCATTGTTTGCCATTGACCTCATAGGTACCGAAGAGCGCCGCATCGAGGGCATCGTCATACGGGAAGGGCAGCGCCTGCACCGAACCTGTGTTGTCGTCCCAGACCACGTAGTCATCGGAGCTGCCGCCGATGACATCGGCATGCAGGCAGTACTTCGTGTCGGGGTCCACGAGGAAGGGCAGGTTCGTCCACTTCTGGTCGAAATCGGCGTCATAGAGCACGTTGTCGATGATGTACTTGATCCAGCACATCATCAGCGCCACGTCGGTGCCGGGGCGCAGGGGCAGCCAGACGTCGGCCTTCGAGGCATCGGCCGTGAAGCGAGGGTCGATGACGACGGTCTTGAGACCTTGGTCACGGTCGCGCAGGGCAGCCATGGCACGCCCGGTCATGGAAGGGCCGGACCATGAAGGGCCAGCACCCCAGAGCACACAGGACTGGACCTGCGAATCCGTGAAATAGAACTCGAGGACGTTAGAGTCGGCGATGGAGAGATTGTCATCCTTACCACCTCCGAAGACCAGACGTGCTTGCGTCTGACGCGGAAGATAGCACTGAGCGCAACCAGGCTCGAAGTTGTTGGGAGACCCGAAACTGTTCATGAAGCGGATGGGCCCGGATATGTGCGGGTTCCCTCCACCACCCGTGGAGGCGAACACGGCCTCGGGGCCGTACTTGTTGTAGGCGTCCATGAGCTTGTCGGCGATCTGGTCGGTCGCATCGTCCCATGACAGGCGCTTCCATTCGTTGCCGCCACGTTCCCCGACCCGCACCATGGGATACTTGTTGCGGTTGGGGTTGTACAGCGCCTGTATGCCGGACAGCCCCTTCGCGCACATCGCACCCTGCGACATGGGACCCTCGGGGTTGCCCTCGAGGTTGATGACCCGCCCATCCCTCACGGAGGCCAGCACCGTGCATTGTGCGATACAGGCGCGACAGACCGTCGGGACGATGGTCACCGCGCTGGTGTCGGTATCCGGATCCGCATAGGCCCCGTCCGCCTCGACGAGCCTATGGGTGCCCGAAGCCGTCACGATCGCAGCGCCTAGGGCGACGGCGGTTTTGACAAAGCTCCTGCGTGTAAATGTGGTTCCCATTAACTCCTCCTTCTTCCTTCTCCTCGTACACGATCATGCTATCCATCTATACCCCGTAGGCATTCCTCCCCATACTTCGTCGTCTTCCAGCCGTTCTCCCACATCAATCCATCGGCACGCTCAAGGTGCTCGGTGAAAAATGAGGCGTATATCTTCGGATCCCGCATGGCAGGCTCGCCTCCGAGAAGCCGGTCTATCTCGACACGAGTACGTTGCTCATGGCAGAACTCGAGCACTTTGGCGAAAAGGGATGTATAGCGGGGCTCACGTGCCAGGAGTTCCCCGAGACGGTTGGCGGGTGCATAGAGCTCGATGATCCTCTCGCCGGCTTCGGTCAGCGCCCATGCGCAGGAGCCCCGTGCTGTCGTCACCGGAGAGGCAATGGATTCGCCTCGCCCCTTCGTAGAAGGCACTTCCCCACCTGGATCGGAAGGTGCCGCAGGAGCGGGAGACATGTCGGTCTGAATCCGCGCGCTTGTCGCGACAGGTCCATCGCCTGCCGTATCGGGATTGAGGGACACGACCCTCAATGCTCCCGACTTCCCTAGCAAGCGAAGATAGGATTTTGCCGTTCGCGTCGAATGGAGCATCTGCGGGAGTGCCCGTATCGCCTTCGCGATCTCCCGTTCATCACTTCGGGCTCTGCAGATGAGGAGGGTCTGATAGAAGACCTCGGCGTGCGCCTTCTCATGGGACATCAACTCCTGCGTGGCGGCGAAGGGGTCGACACCCTCGATTGCCGAGGCCCCTTCCCCATCTGCCACCAAGCCCGTAGCATCCACCGCACCCGCTGTGATCGAGACGGGCGCGCTGTCTCCGCCATCTTCCGAGACCCCCTCGTTCGAGATGTCTCTTCCCGTCCTGTCCTTGACTTGGACCGCAACGGTCATCTCGCCCTTTGCCTGCTCGACGCCCGGTGCCTTCATATCGCCCATCGCGACTCCCTCTCATTATCTGGCTCAAGAAGATGAGGGAGGGGTTACGCCAGCTCGATCGGACAACCACAAGCACACCCCAACGCCCTCCGTCTTGTTCGCAGATTAGAGGGAGATGTGGGAAATACAATTAACCGCAGGGACGATATCGCGATAAACGGGTACATCGCAGCGCTGTATTTAGTGAAGATGGATGCGTCAATCTTAGAGATTGATGCATCCATCTGCGAGAATGCCGATTTCGAGGCTCATGCGATCCCCACGGTCCCAAAGCGCCTATGACGATTGGGAGCTTAATCATCCCCAAGATCGATGGACTCGATCAGATTCAGCAGTTCCTGTTGCGAGGTGACCTCTGTCTTCTGGTAGATATGATGGATGTGCGTCTTCGCGGTGGGTTCGGAGATCGTGAGCACGTCCTTGATGTAAACCGCGTTGCGACCCCTGGCCAACAGGAAGAGCACCTCTGACTCGCGCGGTGTAAGGTCATATGTCGTGCACACCTTCTGGCACGCAAGCTTCCACATGGCCTTCTTCGAGGAGGCGTAGGGGTCGACGGTCCCCATTCGATGCTTGAAGACCCGATACCCCGATAGGGATGCGATGATGACGACGGTCGAGACGAGCGCGGCGGCCATGATACCCGGCAGGACGAGGGCGCTTATCATACCCATGACCCACCCCATCGCGGCACCCCCCCAAAAGTAGAGGTTCCCACGAGCGAAGGATAACCGGGGGTCATCGGATGACCCATGCTGTGCCACCATGAGGTTATCCAAGTAGCAGAAACTTATGAACGAGGCGATGGCGATGAGGAAGGCCCCGCAGACGAGCTGCGTGGAAGCGGATGCGTACATCGAGACCATCAGGAGCAGGACCACCAATGGGGTGGCGAAAAAGAGCACGCGCGCGTCAAGACTCCACCTCCTGGAGGCCATCGTGGCGATGAACAGGACACCACACCCCAACATAAGGCCCAGGTTCACGAGATAGGGATGACTGCCGAATAGGTCTGAATAGGTGAGGAGGTAGATGCCGTAACCGAAAACGATGGTTATGCAGGCGAACGCGGGACCGAAGACCCGGTAATAAGGCTTGTTCGAGAGGCCCCGCGAAACCCCAGATGGCGAATCAGATGAAGTACCGATCGGAGTGACTACCGTGGACTGCGACTTGCCCGGGGAAGGTTCGTCATCAACACCCTCAGCGCCAAACGACCAGTTCCTACTCAGAATCTCGAAGATGATGCAACCGACGAGGAAGAACATGCACGAGAGCATGAAGCAAACCGATTCGTTCAATGACAGCAGGAGCGAACTGGCCACGGCAGCCAAAGCAGGGGCGAGCGAGGTGCAAAGAAGCCCGAGGCGCAGAGTGAGCTCGCGTATCTGGATCGCCCAGGCGATGATACCGAACGCAAGCCCGACGCCGACGAAGAACCACGCGACCTCGATCACCATGAAGGACATCGGGACGAGCACCTGTCGAAGTCCGACGACGACCGCCATCGGCATCATGCTGACGAATGAGATGCGATTGAGCACGACACCTTGGTGATCGAAGCGACGGTTGACCCTGCCAAAGCTCAGCAAGAGCAACGAGCCGATCATCGCCCAGAACATGATGCTGCGTGCCGTGCTCTCGTCTATCGACGAGAAGAAATAGGCGGCCGACCCATGGAGAACGGCGAAGACCCAAAGGCAATAAAAACCGAACCCCAGCACATAGGCTGGAAACAATGCTTGCATGATCTTGCTTGTTTCCTTGCTCTCCGATACCTCGAGCTCCGTCACGTGGTCACCCGTCAGTCTCATGTTCTTCTATGTCATCGGTGTTTCCCGCTATGCCGACAGCCGCCTTCGCGCTCCTGTGAACATACTCACATTCTCCTGTTGTGACAATGATAACCCAACGTGCATCGAAAACACGCCATCCGCAGCATTCTTCTCCAGATTGCACGCAGAGTCCCTTGCCGGCAGAGACGGTCGCGCAATCTACCTACCCGCTCTTTCCATCTACCCGCTCTTTTCATCGTGTCCGATCCTGCTCGGCTCCCCTATCGAGAATCATTTCAACGGAATGCTGGGTATATGGGAAGACCCAAGACCAACCTCCGGTTGTCATTGACTGCAGAGGAACATAGCGATATAACGTAAACACGCCTAGGTCCCCGCATGGAGGCCTGCTCGGCGATAGGCGAAGACGGAGACGACGAACCTAAGGAGCACACCATGGCATCAAGCACACCAGATCAAAAGGTCGCGGGTGGATGGTTTGCGAATGACATCCCAGCGGGAGAGACCCCGCAAGATGCGAAAGAGCTGTTTTCCAGAAGGATCGCGAAGGTCGAGAAAGCCGTCGCACTCGAAGAGGGTGACGTCCCTATCGTCCCCATGCTTGGCGCGTTGCCGTATTCCATCGAGGGTGCGACCTATAAGGATTCCATGTACGACTATGATGAGGCCTCTCGAGCACTCGTCGATTTCTATCGGGAGTTTCAACCCGATGCGACGACGCACACCGCCTTCACAAGCGGGAAGGCGAACGAGATCGCCCGATCCAAGATGA
>JAATFL010000026.1 GCA_015655215.1 Coriobacteriia bacterium | reverse complement strand
GGTGCGGTAGGTCCCATCCGCACCCTCGGAGCCGACAAGTCCCACCCCGTAGACGTAGGAGGTGGCATCCCCGTTGGCGTCGGTCGCCGCAAGCAGGCGCTCCGAGCCACCCTCGGTGCCATAGGCGTAGGTGGTCGTGCTCCCGGTGGTCGTCTGCGAGATGCGGTTGTCGTCGGCGTCGTAGGTGTAGGAGGTGCCTCCCACCTCGACGAGCCGGTTCCCGGAATCGTAGGAGAGGCTCACCTCCTGCCCTCCGAGTATGTCCTGTACCATGTTGCCGTCTGCATCGTAGGAGAGCGCGGCCCCATCGTAGCTGGTCAGACGGTCCTGTGCGTCGTAGGCCCCCTGCGTACCGTCCGCATCGGTGATGTTCCCCGCCGCGTCGTAGGTGTAGGCATGGGTTCCGACCACATTACCGCCCGAGTCCTCGTCCTGCCGGCTTGTCAGTCGGCCGTTGGCGTCGTAAGACATCGTCGAGGTCGTCTGACCGGTCGTCGAGGTCTCGGTGAGGATGCGTCCGTCGGCATCGTAGGTGTAGGCGTAGGCGTCGATGACCACGTCTGCGGCCGTCTTGTCCACCATGCTGGTCAGGTGCGCTGCCGCATCGTATGCCTTTGTCAGGACACTGCCGTCCGACTGCGTCGTACTCACGAGGTTGCCCGCCGCGTCATAGCCGTAGCGTGTCACACGACTTGCCCAGTCGGTGACGCTCAGCATCCGGTTCACGGCGTCATAGGTATAGGAGACCACCTTGCCGTCAGGGTAGGTGAGGGTGGAGAGGTTGCCTGCCGCGTCATAGGCGTAGCATGTCACGTTGCCCTGGGTGTCGGTCACGCTCGTCACGCGGTTCAGCGCGTCGAAGCAGCGGGTGGTGGTACCCTGCGCATCCGTCACGGTGAGCACGTTGCCGTTCGCGTCGTAGGTGTAGGCAGTGGTGCCCTCGGCGTCGGTGAAGCCCGCAAGCCTGCCCACCTTGTCGTAGATGTATGTGCGGGCCTGCCCGCGAGCGTCGGTCATCTCGGAGACGAGGCTTCGTGCGTTGTAGCCGTAGGTGACAATCCCTCCCGATGCGGTCGTCTCGGAGGTTCGACGATCCGCTGCATCGTAGGTATAGGAGGTTGAGCCACCGAGCGGGTTCGTGACGCTCGTGACGTTGCCGTCGGCATCGTAGGCTTGAGATGCCACGCCGTCTGTGGCGTCCGTAGCGGAGAGGATGCGTCCGGTGGCGTCATAGGTATAGGTGGTCGTCTGCCCGGCGGCATCGGTGCTCGCAGCCAACCTGCCCGTGGCGTCGTAGGTATCACGCGTCGCATCGCCGATGGCGTTTGTGACCGAGGTTCGCAGGCCGATGGCGTCATAGGCATAGGTGGTGGCATGTCCGAGCGCGTCGGTGACCGCCACCTCGTTACCGTTCCCATCATAGGCGATGGCCGTCGTCTCCCCAAGCGCATCGGTCGACGAGGAAAGCCTACCAGCTGCGTCGTAGACGTAGGTTGTGGCATGTCCGAGCGCATCGGTGGCGGAAGCGAGCCTGCCGGCAGCGTCGTAGGCGTAGGTTGTGGCATGCCCGAGCGCGTCGACCTGGCTGGTTCGGTCGTTGCGGGCATCGTAGGCGTAGCATGTCACATCGCCGTCCGGATCCGTTTTGGTGAGCACGTTGCCGAAGGCGTCGTAGGTGTAGGTGGTGGCGTCGCCGGCGGCGTCGGTGACGGCGAGTAGGTCGCCTGCCGCATCATAGGCATAGGTAGTGGCGCACCCCGCCGCATCGGTCTGCGTTTCAAGCTTGCCGTTCGCATCGTAGGTGTCGGTGGTGATGCCTCCGCCTGGTGCGGTCGTGGTCAGGACGTTACCCGCCTTGTCGTAGGTATAGGTCGTGGTGTCCCCTGACGCATCGGTCTTGCTTGTGACGCGACCCGCGGCATCATAGCTCGTCGTGGTGGTTGCACCCTTCGCATCCGTCACTCCGGTGAGCCGGTCTTCTCCGTCATAGGTGTAGGTGGTCGCATCGCCCTTCGCATCCGTCGCGGAGATGGCCTTCCCGTTGCCGTTGTACCGCCAGGTGGTCGTGTTCCCGTCGGCATCGACCTGCGTCAGCACATGACCTCGGCTGTCATAGGTATAGGTGGTCGTACCATCCGTCGCATCGGTCTTCGAGAGCAGCTCGCCTGCCGCGTCGTAGGTGTATGACGTCTTCCCACCATCCGGGTCGACCATCGTGACGATGTTGCCAACTATGTCATGGGTGTAGGTGGTGACTCCGCCGTCGGGGTCGGTCTCGGTCGTCTTCAACCCGTTTTGATACGTGTAGCGATAAATCCGGGTACCCATGGTCTTCTGGACGAGCAACCCGTTGTCGTCGTAGGTATAAGCGGTCACATCCCCAAGCGAGTCGACCGTGCTCGTCAGGCGGTTGCACGCATCATAGGTGTTCGTCACCTTGCCCCCGGCAGGGTCCGTCTTCGTGAGCATGTTGCCACCGCTGTCGTAGGTGTACGTTGTCACATTCCCGATAGGGTCAGTGGATGTCAGCATGCGTCCGAGGGAATCATATGTCTTGCATGTGACGTGGTTGTCCTCGTCCGTCTCGCTGACCATGTCGCCTTCGGAGTCATATGCGTAGAGCTTTATGTCCCCGTTCTGATCGGAATCGGATAGTATCTGACCTTGGCCATCATAAGTACGTACGCGGATGTTACCGTTACGGTCGATAATCGTCGTGACGGTCTTCCCGGGCAAGGACGTGACATCGTAGGAGAACCTCGTCATCTCGTTGCCGTTCATGGCATCGTCCTGGGCGATGACCCGCCCGAGGTTGTCATAGGTATCCGTGAAATAGCGGATGCCGTCCCCGTCCGTCCCCGTCAGTACATGGCCGTAGCTATCGTAGGAATAGGTGTACGTCTCCCCGTTCGGGCCCTTGATCGACACTAGGTCACCATCAGCATCGTAGGTGAAGCGGCATTCTCTACCAGAGGAGTCCGTGACCATGGTGATACGGCCGCTGGCATTATGGTCGATGCTCAGGGCCATCCCACTGATCGATTCCGTGACGACCTCGCTATTGCCGTTGTGCGAGACATCGAGGACCATCCCGGCGTGGCTCTCGATCTGCACGAGCGTGCCGTTCGAATCAAAGACATCCTCTTCCGATTCACCGCAATACAGCAAATATCCGCCGTCGGCCCTCGAGGTTATCGCCCAGCTCTCCTTGCCCGGCATGTTGCAAGGGTAGTATCCGGATGAGCCCGATTGCGTGAACGTCATGTAGGAGGACGGCGTGGAATAATAGCGGAGGCTCCCGTCGGATTGTTTGACCACCACCCTCTCGTAATTATCGTACCAACCCCTCCCCATCTCCCCTGCCACCAGGCGACTGCTGTCATAGCTCATATCGAAAGAGAACGGGATGCTGCCGTCTTGTTCCAGGAAAGAGAAATCGATCTCATGCGCGCCCGTTGCAGTGTCGACCGGGTCCGCCCATAGGCTTAGGCTCTGCGTTGACGATGACGATGACGCTGACGACGTCTCGGGGGTCGCTTGGGTCTGGTTGTCGTCCCATTCGCATATGAAGTAGGCGTCTTGGCTATCAGCCCAAAACGCCCACTGGCCCGCACCCACCGGCACGGATGTACTGGGGTTGCCGATGAGTTCCACGCCTCCCGCCCCTGCATATATGACTCCATTCGAGACACCGCTATAATTAGTGGCCCATGCAATCGGCTCGCCCATGAAATCGTTGTAGCCGTACGCCTCTCCATCCGCCCACTGCCAGCTCCCCTGCTGCTTCTCGAACGTCAGTCCAATCCAGTACTGGAAGGACTTGCCTGCCAGCAGGCTGCCGTGCACGAAATCTTGTTCCCCCTGGCTCGTTATCGTTGCGAGGTGACCTCCCATCTGCTCGCAATACGCCTCCGCATCCACCCATGACATCTTCGTGTCGTAGACCGCGTATGTGTGATTGGCTAGAGACTCGGTGCGGACGACCTGGGCGCTGGTTGAAGTCGCGGACAATGCAACGACCCCATCATCCGCCGACTCCGCCGAATCGCCGGAACCGGCATCGTATGTCTCATCGGATATGTCCGATACCTGCACGCCAAACACGGAATCGTCGACGGATGCCGACTCGGAGACGAGGAGGCTGGCGGTTTGGGCATCCAGTCCTGTGGGATCGGAAACGCTCGACACGTCCCCGTCATCGATCTCGTTCGAGCCGGATACGCCGAAGCAACCCAATATGTGATTCTCGATGGCGCTGACACCTGCGTCCACTTTGGCGGACAGTGCCGCAACCGGTGTTGCCGTCTCGAGTGGAGATGCCGATGATGACATCGTCCCGCCTAGGAGGAAACAGGAGACGAGCACGACCGATATGGCGACCTTGATATTCCTTACCATGCCGCTCCCCTTTTTCAATCCCCGGTCTCCATGCGACCTCTACCCCTACGACACGGTCCCGTCCTTACCCACGCCGCACACATCGATGCAATGCGGGCCCGGACTCAGGTCAGCTTCTGGAAGCACTTGGGTGAACCCACAGTCGTAGCTATCGGGATAGCAGCCGAGCGGGTCGGCGGAGAAGGCATCGGCCGTTGGGGGAATGGCCGCGAACCCCAACGTCATATCGAGGGTGGCGGCGAAGACTGCTACGTGAAGGTATCTCCTGGCCAACCTCATGGTCTCCCCGATCTCACATCCATGGAATCTACACAAGATGGCCATGCGCTCTCGTCCGGACCATAAGTCAACGTGCCTTCTTCGCAGTATCACGTTTAACTTACAAACTAAACACATTTTATATACTAAACAAACTTATTATAATTAATATACGCTCAATGTTCAATTCGCCTGGGGACAAGCTTGAACCCGCCGAACGGCTCAATTTACGGTTTATTCCACAGAACCGCAGCCGACACCCCCACAAGAACAACGGCACTGCGTGTCTACGAAATTGAATCATCCCACACACCAATAGGTGCCAAGCGCCACATGAACCAAGGAAAATCTAGGCATCCTCTCGTTTTCACCCGAGATGGGTGAGCCGTTATTCCCACGAACCAATACCATCAGGACCGCAAGAAGCACCTCCATCATCATCGTGAAAGGGAAACCATGGAACACCTCGGAAAAGGCCTGTCTCGCCGTAACTTCATCAAGGGAACGGCGATCGTGGGTCTTGCCGGAGCGGCAGCGGGCATCGTGGGATGCAGCTCCTCTTCAAACAGCAGCAACTCGAACTCCAGCCAAGAGACGATTACGGTCACAAACACCGAGACGGCCGATATCGTCGTATGTGGTGCCGGAGCTTCAGGGATATCCGCTGCCGTCCATGCCGCCGAAAGCGGCGCGCACGTGATCCTGCTCGAGAAGTCGACGACCTTTGGTGGCGCGAGCCTCGGCGTCTACTCGGCCACCGTGCACCAGGCGACCGATGACATCTCCGAAACGGTCAGCACGTGGGTGAATGATTGCCACTGGAGGGTCTCCGCCCCCATCATCAGCAACCTCCTCCACAAGTCCGGCGAGGCGTTCGCCTGGCTCACCGACACCTATGGCTGGAACTTCACCCCCACCGTCTCGTTTGGCGAGGAGCAGCAGCTCGTCCCCGGTGACGCGACGAGCCGCACCGCGCTCTACCAGAACATGCTCGACAAGAGCGGTGTCGACCTGCGCCTGGGCATGACGGCGAAGCAGCTGGTCACCGACGGCTCGGGTGCCGTGACCGGCGTCATCGCGCTCGATACCGACGGCGTGGGAAACGAATTCGACTGCAAGGCGGTCGCCATCGCCACCGGAGGCTACGCAGGTAACGCCGACATGGTCAAGGAGGCCTCCGGGTTTGGCGGCGTGTGCGGTGGCTTGCCGCAGAACATAGGGGAAGGCCTTGAGATGGCCTGGGCCGTTGGCGGCAACAAACCCCATAACTATGGAGCCCAGATGCTCCACCAGACGCTTGCCATGGCGACGAGCACGTTGTCCCAGTCGTTCGACGACCTCCCCGCCAAGTACCCGTTCCTCACCACCTACATGCCCCACTTCATGAACACCACCGCCCAGGGCATCCGTTTCCGCAACGAGGGAATCATACTCAGCGCCGATGCCGCCGCGAACTCCAGTGCCTATCAGGGCGACTACCACTTCGTCGTCGTCTCGGGCACGCAGCTCAAGACGCTCGAGGCGGGTGGCCTCGCCGCATACGGCATCACGGAGAAGCTCAGCACCCCGCCGGACAAGGCGCCGGTCTATGAGCTCGATACCCCTTGGACAAACGCCACCGCCGTGTTCGACGCGATGGCACAGACCAAGTACGGTTTCAAAGGGGAGACCCCCGAGGAGCTGGCAGCTGCCGCCAGCATGGACGAGAGCGTTTTCGTAGCCGCCTTCAACGACTACGAGGGGTTCTGCACGGCCGGCAAGGATACCGCGCTCGGCAAGGACGCTCAGTACCTCGTCCCCATGGGTGACGGCCCCTACTACCTCGTGATGGCGAACGAGAACAACCTGACTTCCTGGGGCGGCGTCTCGACCGACATCGACTACCGCGTCCTCGACGACACCTCCAATGCCATACCGGGCCTCTACGCCATCGGCGTCGAGTCGGGCAGCAACCTCTACAACGACGTCTACTGCGGCGTGGGCGTGGGCGTCTGCCTCGTCTACACCTCCGGGTACCTCACGGGACAGCACATGGTCGATTACATCAAGCAGGCGTGATGCACGGCATCTGAGGTAAGCGGTTGCATGCGTAGGGCAGGGGTCGACTCATCTCGCCCCTGCCCTATCCGTCTTAAAACCCGGGGACGCGCACATGGTACCGCCGACGTGGCACAAGCCGGTGGGCGGGGCACAGGCTCGCGACGCGCTTCCCTGCCCCATCGCCCATGCTGCTACAATGTCGGGAATCAGGGATCGCCCATCTGGATGGGCATGCTGTCAAATCCCCTATCCGGGGCACCCGCGGGGATTCTTGTACGCCATCGAAAACGCAAGGCGGTAGGGCGACGTGAGATCCATAGGAATTCCCCAATCCAATCATAGAAGACCATCGCCATGGTACGTCGGGTATGGCCTTCTGTGGGGAATCGAATTCTCCTGCTTCACCTCGAACTCACTGTTCGCGATCGTCGACTTCTCGCGCACGCCCAACGACCTGTTCAACTGCATCATGCTCGCGACCTTGGCGATGACGGGCTTCGTGGTGGCGCTCCTGTCTCGGAAAGGACACCTCCTGCCCGAGGGCATCCCGGGAAGGTGGGCGACGGTATGCGTCCTGGTCGGCTTGCTGCTCATCCTGTTCACTCCCGCCTCCACCTCTCTGAGAACCCCTATCCTCTGCACCGCCGCACTCATCGCCGGCATCGGCTTCAGCCTGCTCACCATCGCCTGGCACGAGCAGTTCGCCTATAGGGATGCGGGCACCGTCGCAAGCGACCTCGCCATCACACTGCTCATCGGTGGCGCCATCTGCCTCATGCTCAACTGGTTCCCCTTCTGGCTCGCCGCCCTGTCTGCCCTGGGATGCCCACTCCTCTCGCTTGTCGCTCTGCACAACATGAGGCACGAGCCCTTCGTCGTCGACACCTCGTCGTTTGCGACGAAGTCGGTCTTCTCGGCGATCCTGCTCTCACTCATATGCGCGGCGATCCTCCAGATGCTCTTCACCGCGACGACGCAGATACCCTTCCAGGGGTCCTACGGCTTCCGAGGAACCAACATCATCATGGACTGCGGCATCGTCGTGGCCGAGCTGGTGTTCCTGCTCATCGTCCTCCTCACCCGCAACGTCCCCTCGCCTCTCGCCTCATATGACGTCGTGTTCGTCACCATCGGTGGCGCCTTCCTCTTCCTGCCCTTTCTGGGATCCGGGTTCAGCACGTGGGTGAGCGTGGTCGTGGTTACCTGCAGTCACTTCGTCTACTCGGCGTTCCTGCTGTTCACCATGAACGCCATCCATGAGAAACGGGCCAGCCCCTACACGGTGCTCGGCATCTCGAATGGCGCGTTATGGCTCTTCAGCCTTCTCGGCGTCGGCGGTGGAGTGCTTTTCTTCGAGAGAAGCATCGACTTCATCCAACTCACCATCTTCACCGTCGTGAGCATCTACCTGCTCGCCATCGTGCTGGTGATCGTCATCCGCAGGAACGGCTACCAGCAGCGTCTCGCCGTCCAATACGCCCAGACCCGGAACACCCAACAGCCCTTGAAGGGCTTCGACCCCGACACGGCGAGCAAGGAGGAGATCGCGACCATAGCCCAAGGCTACCTCAGGCAGCGGTCCGAGGAGATGGCCGCCGAGTACGGCTTCACCCAGCGCGAGCAGGAGATCTCCCTCTACCTGGCGAAGGGATACAGCACGGCCGCCATCGCGAAGGAGCTGTTCGTATCCACCAATACGGTGAAGACGCACGTCAAGATGATCTACACCAAGCTCGACGTGCACAGCAAGCAGGAGCTCATCGAGCTCTTCAGGGAGGATATCGGGACGGGACCCACGCGTAGGACGCCATGATCCCAGGAATTCCGTTGCGTCTGCGTACGCAACGGGACGGTCGCGCAAGACCTGGATGCAATCCGCGGAAGACGCATCCCCGCGCTGTTTCATGATGGACGCAGGTTATGCTAACCTTCGTCCATCATGAAACAGCAAACCGATCACATAGACGAGATGACCTCTGCGCCCTCGACATGGCTCTCGAAGCCGCAGAGGTACCTGCACACCCCCGGCCTCATCGCCCTTCTGCTCGTCTCCGGATTGATAACTCCTCTGTCGACGGACATGTACACACCGGCAGTGCCCAGCATGCCGGTGTACTTCTCCACGACCGCGGCCATGATAAACGCCACCCTGCTGGTCTATTTCGTCTTCTTCGCGCTCGCCATGCTGTTCTTCGGCCCCGTCAGCGACCGTTACGGACGCAAGCCCCTCTACGTGATGGGCATCGCGACCTACACGCTCGGGAGTCTGTTCTGCGCGGTCGCCCCCACGGTCTACCTCCTCATCGCCGCGCGGATCGTCCAGGGGATCGGGGCCGGCGCGGTCAGCTCCGTCTCCACCGCCCTCGTCAAGGATTGCTTCAAGCAGAAGTATCGCGAGAAGATACTGATCATCATACAGTTGCTGTTCGTGGTGGGCCCGGTCATCGCCCCTCTGGTGGGTGCCATCCTCCTCCAGTTCGGCACATGGCGCCTCACGTTCGTCACCCTGACGGTCATCGGCGCCATCTGCACCGTCGGGACCCTCTTCTTCGAGGAGAGCCTCCCTGTCGAGGAACGGCTGAAGGTCAGTGTGTTCCAATCGTTGAAGCGCCTTGGCGTCGTGGCAGGGAACAAGGGCTTCCTCTTGCTGCTGCTCATCAGCTCCCTCTTCAACCTGCCGTTCATGGCCTATGTCGCCGTGGCCTCGTACATATACATCGATTTCTTCAACCTGACCCAGCTCCAGTACAGTTACTTCTTCGCCGCCGTGGCGGGACTGAGCGTGTTCGGGCCCCTCATCTACCTGAGCTTGTCGCGTCTCGTCAAGCTCCGCACCATCACCAGCCTGCTGTTGGGGGCCGGCCTCCTGTCTGGTTTCCTGCTCTTCTTCGCCGGTCACCTGTCACCCTTCGTGTTCTGCTTCGCCTTCCTCCTCATCGCACTCGCGCAGGCGGCCATCCGACCCTTCGCCACGAACCTCCTGCTGGTGCAGCAGGAGGGCGACACGGGAAGCGCGTCGTCCCTCATCAACTTCATGGGAACGGCGATGGGGTGTCTGGGCATGTTCCTGACGTTGTTCCCCTGGCCAAACTACATCTTCGCCCTCGGGGTCATCACCACCATCGGCTTGGTGAGCGCCATCGGGATCTGGATATATCTGAGAAGGTCGGGCATCAGAATCAAGGGGATGCTGTAGCGGCGTCACGCTACTCGACCTCGATCCTCTCGACCTCGCTCAGAAGTTCCTGCTTGTTGTGGACCCGTGCCTTTCGGTAGATATGCTTGTAGTGGGAGCGCACGGTGTTCTCGGAGATGAAGAGCTCCTCCGCTATATGAGGCACATCCCGTCCCCTGACGATCAGCTCGGCGACCTCGGTCTCACGGGGTGACAGGCCGGACCTCCTGGAGAACTCGGCACACCGTTCCGAGAGGATGTCGCGGGGCTGCGACAGCTCGACCACGATCGTCTCGGGGTTCCTGCGCCTGTCGCGACTCGTGACGAACACGATCGACAGGAGATAGACGACGAACAGCGCGAGCATCGCCGTCTGCGCGAAGCCGAACCCCTCGGTGAAGGCCGTCGCCGCCCCAACCACCGATCCGATGCCAGACGCAAGGTAGACGCACCCGGCGAAGATCCCGTAGACCGATGAGGATCGCACGTGGCCCGTACGGGCCACGTCAGCGCAGGTGAGCATCATGAGCATCGAAACCAGCGAGAAGAGAAAGTACACGACCCCGGTGAACAGATAGTGGTAGGACTGGCCCAGCAGGGGGAGAAACAGAAACCCCGTGGCCACGACGGGGAAGATGACCTGATAGAACTTGATGAGGTCGAACCGCACGTCGAGCACATGCCAGAGAAAGAGCAGTATCAGGGCGGAGGCGATGACTCCGGCCATCGAGATATCGTTGACGAGGGCCCCCGTCGCCTGATCGGCGACGGCGCTGGAACGCAGGACGCCGGATACGAAACCGAGCGAGGCGACGCACAGCACCGGGCGCCATAGTTCGGCCACCCTCGATGGCCACGAGGGCCCCCGATCCCCACGTCTTGCGGGAGATGCCACCAAGGCGGGTCGGGCTATGCCCAAAAGAAGGAGGGTGCCTGCGACGATGGTCGCGAGAACCGCGTAGTGGGTGACCGATTCCGGCAAGGCGCTCAACAGCAGATAGACGAGCGGGAAAAGCGCAGAGGCGACCATGAGGTTGATCTCCGCCAAGGAACTCGACGTCGCGGTGAACACCGCTTCCCACAGCAGGTAGAATCCCGCGCTCCCCAGCCCCAGCAGCATACCGGCAAGCGCCAGGTCGAGGACATCGGTGGAGACAAGCGATATGGTCCCGCCAAACAAGGCCGCACCCGAGATCACCGCCAGAAGTCGGTCGAACCTGGGGGTGACCCAGGCCGAGAGGAGCGCTACCGCGAAGAAGGTGACCGAGAACGCCAGGCTCAGGGAGATGAAGAGGACGTTGAGGTTCTGACCCGTCTGAAGGCCTTCGGTGAGCAAGGGCATGAAGCTGCCCCAGATCGTGAACGCGTTCACGGCGAGGAAGAGGGCAAACCCAAAGAACCTCATGTCGATCTGCCGGATCAGATCCGCTATGGATTCCCGTCCCCGTATCACAGATTCCCCATCCAACCCATCGATGACGATTCTCCAATCTAACAGGATGCAACATGATGACCGCGCTCTTCCACAGGTAGGAAGGTCAGCGGACAGAAATCACATACGACGTGTGACCGCTCCCCTCCTCGAAAAAAGAGAGCGCGAAGCCCCAGATTCGAGAATCACATGTTGCGGGTGGTGTTCACGTACCAAGAATACGGATACGTTTCTCATTACACCCCCACACACAAGACGAAGGGGGTGGAACATGCATCCGAGAGAAGGGAACGGGAAATGTCAGCACAACTCGATCGCAGGAGCTTCCTCAAGGGCGCCGCCCTGACGGGGGCTGCCACCGTTGCAACCGGTCTGATCGGCTGCAGCACCTCCGGAAGCTCGAACGCTTCGGACAACGCGGAGGGTACGGCGGAGAGCGGATACCTGACCGCAGACAAGGTGTTGGATACGAAATGGGAGTTCGAGATCCCACCGGCGACCATCGACGACTCGGAGATCGCCGAGACCATCGAGGCCGACATAGTCGTCATCGGCGCCGGCGTCTCAGGTCTCACCTGCGCGGCAAGCGCCATCGAGGCAGGCGCCGACGTCCGCCTGTTCGCGGCGAGCAAGACCCCGGTCACGCGTGGTGGCTCGAACAACGGCGTCAACACGAAGGTCCAGCAACGTCTGGGAATCGAGTACACCCCGGAGTCGATCAAAGGCCGTATCAAGCAGGAGCTCGCACACAACGGCGGTCGTGTCGATGCCAGCAAATGGTGGCGTTGGATCGACAGCAGCCACACCGCGATGGACTGGGTCATCGACCTCATGGAAGGGGCCGGGTACGAGACGACCGTCGAGGTGGCCTACCAGGATGCCGATGGCGCGTACAGCCAGGTTCCCGCCTCCCATAACTGGATCGGCGGTACGGTGACCTTTGGTGCGTTCATGGGCGAGAGTCTCCTCGCATCCCAACTCGAATCGCAGATCACCAAGGGGGGCGGCACGATCGACTACCAGGTCGTGGCCCAGTACCTCATCAAGGATGGCGACCGCGTGACCGGCGTCGTCGCCCAGAAGGCGGACGGGTCATACGTCAAGTACATGGGCAAGACCGCGGTCGTCATGGCAACCGGCGACTTCTCCCAGAACCGCGAGATGATGACCAAGTACTGCCCGGAGGTGCTCGACCTCCTCACCTTCCCCGCAGTCAACTACGACGCACAGTTCGCCTTCGGCGGCCTGTTCCCGGGCGATGGGCAGAAGATGGGCCTCTGGGCTGGGGCGGCATGGCAGAAGGTGTACCCCAACGCCCCGATGATCGACATGCTCGGCCCCGCCCCCTACAACCAGTCCATCGGCAACCACTGCGGCATCAACCTCAACAAGAACGGCGAGCGCTTCATGAACGAGGACACCCTCTGCTCATATGGCGCATATTTCGCCCTGCAGCAACCGGAGAAGACGGTCTACACCGTCTGGGACACCGCCTACGCCTCGTTCTACCCGGAGTGGGAGAGCTTTGGCTGCACGCTCCCCAGCGACAACGGGCCCAAGCCCGCAACCCCGGAGGAGACCCTCGCCACCTGGCAGGCCAGTGCCACGAGTGGGACGTTCGTCACCGGCGACACCGTCGCAGACGTGCTCAAGCAGCTCGATGGGTTGGACGCGAGCACGGCAGCCACCACCATCGAGCGCTACAACGGTTACGTCGACGCGGGGCTCGACGAGGAGTACCACAAGAACGCCGCGCACCTCGCCCCCATCAAGACCGGCCCCTTCTTCGGGTGCAAGGCGACCGTCAACGCCAGCGCCAACTTCCTGTGCGTCACCGGCGGGCTCCGCACGAGCAAGTACATGGAGGTGTGCGACGAGGACGACACGCCGATCCCGGGCCTCTACAACATCGGCGTCATGGTGGGTGACACCTATGCGAACATCTACACGTTCAGCATCTGCGGCCAGAACCTGGGGATGAACTGCATCACCTTCGGGTACCTCCTAGGCAAGCAGCTCGCCACCGGCAAGGTCGTCGGGTAGGCAACGGTCGAGTCCACGCGTTCAGCCGGAGAATCCCAGGTCAACCCTCGGATTCTCCGGCTACATACCAAACCATCCCGCTGCCCGACACCATGGCCCTTTGCTTGACAATCAAGTTAGACATAGCTAACATATTCCATGGCAAGTTAGTACCGTATAACTAATGGTTCCCCGGTACGTGCGCGTCGCGCTGGAAGTCTCGGTGGTGAGGGCAGAGAACCCCGCGCCCGAGAACCACGAAGAGAGAGATGGGATGATGAGCATGGCCCTGACGGACGCACAGACAGGCAGGTTCTGCCGTATCCGAACGGTTGGAGGACAAGAGAGGTCGCGCTTGTACCTCGAGCGACTGGGGTTCGTCCCCGGAGAGTACGTTTCCATCGTCTCTCGACTGAACGGAAACATGATCGTCACCGTCAAGGATTCCCGCATAGCGTTGAGCTCGGAGCTGGCAAGCAACATCGGGGTCATATGAACGATGGGAGGTGTTATATGAAGACGTTGCGCGATGCGAAATGCGGTGAGACGGTCACCGTGCTCAAGCTCCACGGTACCGGTGCCGTCAAGCGGCGAATCATGGACATGGGAATCACCAAGGGCAGTGACATCTATATACGCAAGATGGCGCCCTTGGGCGATCCCATCGAGTTGACCGTACGTGGATACGAGCTCTCGCTGCGAAAGATCGATTCCGAGATGGTCGAGGTGATATAGCACCATCACGTGAGCATGACCAGTCGACCTTATAGGACCAACCCACCGGGCCATCGTAGGTGGGGATGACCGTACATCGGTCATTTTCTTGAAGCATAGTTAGCTAAAACTAACTATCGGAATGGAGGAATCTTAGATGCCTTTGAATATCGCGCTCGTCGGAAACCCCAACAGCGGTAAGACGACGCTATTCAACGCCCTCACCGGCTCGAACCAGTACGTGGGGAACTGGCCGGGAGTCACGGTCGAGAAGAAGGAGGGCAGGCTCAGGGGGGACAAGGACGTGCACATCGTCGACCTACCCGGGATCTACTCGCTATCCCCTTACACCCTTGAGGAGGTGGTGGCTCGAAACTACCTTCTCAACGACAGACCCGATGCGGTCATAAACATCGTCGACGGTACGAACCTGGAGAGGAACCTGTACCTCACGACACAGGCGCTCGAGCTCGGGGTGCCGGTGCTCGTCGCCGTCAACATGATGGACGTCATCGAGAAGAGGGGCGACACCATCGACACGGCCGAGCTCTCGAAGAGGCTCGGCTGCGAGGTCATGGAGATCTCGGCGCTCAAGGGGACCGGCATCGTGGAGGCGGCGCAGCGCATCGTCGCGATCGCCCGCGAGCGGGGGACCAGGGAGATCAAGCGCGTGTTCTCAGACGATGTCGAGACGGCACTTTGCGCGATCGAGTCAAGGATCCCCGAGAGCATCCCCCCTCGATACAAACGGTTCTACGCCGTCAAGCTCTTCGAGCGCGACAGCAAGATACTCACGCAGATGACCGATGCCCCCGACGTCGAGGACATCATCACCGCGGTCGAGAAGGACCTCGACGACGACGCCGAGAGCATCATCACCAACGAGCGCTATGCCTACATCACCTCGATCATAGGCGACTGCGTCACCAGGAAGACGACGGGGCTTTCCACCTCCGACAAGATCGACCGCGTCGTCACGAACCGATGGCTCTCATTGCCCATCTTCGCCATCGTGATGTTCCTCGTCTACTTCGTCTCGGTCACCACGGTTGGGTCCTGGGCCACCAACTGGGCAAACGATGGTGTGTTTGGGGACGGGTGGTTCCTCGGAGGCGGCAGTGCCGCCTATAGCGAGGTCGCCGATGGATACGACTCGGCCCAAAGTGCGATCGAGGCCTATCAGACGGCGGCTTCGGATGCGGGGATCGACCCCGAATCGGACTCCTTTGCCGACGACGCCGCGGCGGCGGGCGTCATCGCCACCTTCGACGACTACGACGGCGATACCGGAGCGAACGAGATCGTCACGGTCGATGCGGATGCCTATGCGCAGGCCCAGGAAATCGCAGAGCCCAACCCATCCGATTACGGCATCTGGGTACCCGGTCTGCCCGGCCTCATAGAAAGCGGGCTTACCGCCATCGGCTGCGATGCCCAGCTGCAGGCGCTGATCCTCGACGGCATCGTGGCTGGCGTGGGAGCGGTGCTGGGCTTCGTCCCCCAGATGCTCGTGCTGTTCCTCCTGCTCGCATTCCTCGAATACTGCGGCTACATGTCCCGCATCGCCTTCATACTCGACAAGCTCTTCCACCGCTTCGGGCTATCCGGCAAGTCCTTCATCCCGATACTCATCGGTACCGGCTGCGGCGTCCCGGGCATCATGGCATCGCGCACCATCGAGAACGAAAACGACCGGCGCATGACCGTCATGACCACGACGTTCATCCCCTGCGGAGCCAAGCTACCCATCATCGCGCTGTTCGCCGGAGCCGTTTTCTCCGGTGTGTGGTGGGTCGCCCCAAGCGCGTACTTCATGGGAATCGCCGCGATCCTGTGCTCGGGCATCATGCTCAAGAAGACACGCGCATTTGCAGGAGATCCCGCCCCGTTCGTCATGGAGCTCCCCGCGTATCACTGGCCCACCATCGGCGCCCTTCTCCGCAGCATGTTGGAGCGCGCCAGCGCGTTCATCAAGAAGGCG
>JAATFL010000037.1 GCA_015655215.1 Coriobacteriia bacterium | reverse complement strand
GTCGGGGCGTGCACGACGTCTTTCCA
The DNA here is from genome assembly GCA_015655215.1 of Coriobacteriia bacterium. Taxonomy (GTDB): domain Bacteria; phylum Actinomycetota; class Coriobacteriia; order Coriobacteriales; family RUG033; genus JAATFL01. The sequence goes on along the minus strand of JAATFL010000037.1, from coordinate 12,212 downwards.
GTGCACGACGTCGTGGACGACGACCTTGTCGGGGGTGTGGATGGGCATGCCCCCCGGCCAGTTCTCCTTCCAGGAGTACGTGATGTTCCAGTCGTTGACCACGTTCTCCTCCCCGCGTGCGGGTGCCGGGCTGTGCGTCATGATCGGGTTGAAGAGTATCTTCAGGTACTCGTACTGGTTGACGAACCGGTCCGGACTGCCGCCGTGAATGGTCTCAAGGAAGTTCTGCTTGACCGTGAGCATTCGACCACCATCCTTTGCTTGAAATACGATGATGCAGTTGCACCATCTTTCGAAACGGATTGATTCTCAAACTGGTGTTGATTTGCGATGCAGATGGGTCACATGACGCGAACTCCACCCTGTGACGCAGATTCGGGAGCCGATCTTTCATCTCACTCCCACACCACCTCCTTCTTTCATCATTCCGCGTTGACGTTCTCTATGCATGCGGCAGAAGTGCTCAGAATCCGGGGGTACAAGCCTCATAAGCATATACAGCTTACATAGGCGATTGTGTTCTTACCATGGTTGTAGGGGATGCCGGCTGCAGTGCAGACGTCGCTCACCACGAGTCCGGCGGCCTCCATGGAGGTGAAGGCCTTGTCGGGGAACCTACATGGTTCGTCGGGATAGGTGCATGTGGGGCAAATCGTGCAACTGCCAGCGACGAGCAACAGGGAATCGGGATGCACCTGCGCGATATGCTCGGCGAAATCGAGCACGCGGGTGCGATGACGGTCGGACGTCTCGATGATCGTCTCGATGTCGAACTCGTCCTCAAGCTGTCCGATGGTCTGGAAGACGATGCAGTCCGTATACGCGTCGATACGCGCTTGAAAATAGTCGAGGTCCCCACAGGCCGGCGGACACGACCAGCTTTTATCGAATCGTTCGCACTTATCAGCTGCACACATATCGCGGACCTCATCACGCACTTTGAGCTCATGGGTGGAAACGGATCCGACGCACTCGAAACCACACTGCTCGATGAGATCGATAACATCCTCGTGCATCATCGCACCTCCTCAAAGCCCATCGCATCGATGTAATAGCCGTTAAAGACGGAGCTGGTCGAAAGTTCAAGATAATCACAGGTTGCCGCGATCGTACGAATATCCGCACGTGCGACATCGGAGATCAATACGGCAGACGCGCCCTCTCCGGCAGAGTTTCCCACTGCCCGTGCACGATCGAGAAGCTGAGGGGGGAAGAGGCCGATGTTGGCGGCACTCGCAAGACTCAGGTGCGAACCAAACCCACCTGCTATCTTAAGCGCTGCGATATCATCAAGAGTGCACCCGTAGGCGTCGACGAGGGTCATGACCCCACCGCAGATAGCCGCCTTCGCGAGCTGGAGCGAACGTATGTCACGCTGTGTGAGATACACTTCGTGGTCCTCTGTCAGGAAGAAGACCTTTGACCCATCGACCACTCCAAGGTGCATCGCCAAGGGACCCGTCAGCTCGTCGGCATCGAGTAGATACCCGGTCTCGTCCACGACACCCAGTTTGAGCAGACAGCTCATGAGATCGACGAGCCCCGATCCGCAGATGCCGATGGGGTCGATCCCACCAAGGGTCTCGATCTCAAGCTCTCCATCGACGACATCCACTTGGGAGATGGCACCACGTGACGCTGACATACCGTGCACGATACCGACACCTTCGAACGCGGGACCGGCAGCCGTCGCGCAGCAGACGAGGCGCTTGGCATTGCCAAGAACCATCTCGCCATTCGTGCCTATATCGATGAGGATCTCGGGTGAGACCGCCTGATAGAGCGAGGTCGCAAGGATACCCGCGGATATGTCCGCGCCGACATATCCGGATATCGCCGGAGCGAAATAGACGTGAGGGCAAAGGGACGCAAGCGCGATCTCCTCGCCGAAAAGTGACAGTGGCTCGAATGGTGAAACGCCGATCGTCTCAGGGGAGAACCCCGCCGCAAGATGCTCCATCACGGTGTTCCCCACCAGAACCAGATCACGAACAGAGGCGCGATCGATCGATGCTGTATCGCACACATCGTCGATGAGTGAATCCAGACAAGATACGATCATGTCCTGTAGGGCGGTCAGTTTTCCATCGGTAGATGCGGAGATGCGGCTGATGACATCCGCTCCGAAGATGACCTGGGGATTCATGCAACTCGCCGTGGCCAAACGTTTGCCCGATTCCAGATCATGGAGGTGACATACCACCGTCGTCGTGCCCACGTCGACGGCAACGCCATACGTATTGGCGCCTCGGCGGGTGACGGGGAACCTCTGTGCCACCCCCGTTTCCTCGACCAGCATGGAGAGGTCATGCTTGATGATGATCTCCATCCCATCCTCGACACGCGTCTGACAGGCGAGGCGTGTGCTTATCCCCGATGAGTCCTTGACGAGGACCTGGCATTTCCCACACGTTCCGTTGCCTCCACACGGCGCGGGGATGACGATGTCGCAACTCTGGAGAAGCTCCAGGATGGTTGAAGGAGCTAAGGGTGGCTCGGCGGTTAGGAGCTTTGTGCCATTGACAATCCGAACAGCCACACGACCTCCACTCGCTCATCAAGATCACGCTGGGTGCATATGTCACAAGCAGTTCAGTGCCGTCACCTCATGGTAGAGAGTCTGAAAGGTGAACCGTAAGGAACCTTGCCTTTTATACACCGATTGTAAGGTATTCCTCATGAAGAAACTAGGGTTCTCGCCGAAGAGTGCATCCATGGCGTTAAACGATATGTCGTAATCTGTACCGCTTCAATGTATCGAGTCTGGGCATAAAAGACAATACCCTCCACACAACAGGCAAAGCCAACGTTCATCCACTTGATTCATCTATCCGACGGCACGGGCCAAGAAGTCGCCGCGACGCTCCCGGGGAATGCAGGACAGACGCGCATGTGGTAGCTTAGCGTTCGAATACCTGGCCCCCTCCTAGGAGGGGATACATCTTATCGTAGATGGACTTCGGTCGATTGGGCGAGGCGATGATGGGATCCATCTCGTGCCGATAGGACAGTCCCTGATCCAAGGCGATCGCCGGTACCTCGTTGGTCAAGACGATGGCACCCGTGGGACAGATATCACGGCAGAGGCCGCAATGCACGCAGTCGGCAGGATAGTGCTCTATGCCAAAGGTCCCATCATCGTCATCGAATTTCACGATAGCACCCGTGGGACAGAAGGTAGCACACATGCGGCACGACGAGCATGCCTTCGCGTCGATCTCGATAGAGCCCCATAGCCTCGTCGCCATTGCCGACCTCTCGGGGTAACCGAGCAACGACAGCCAGTCGAGAAGACGTTCCCGTCGCGTTGGGATGAAATGAGCCAGGGTGCCGTCCTCCATGACGTGCAGATAGCGAGGTGCTTCGCCTTCAGGAGCTTCCGCCCCGTGAGACGGTGCGGTCTTGTCCATGGTCGTTGCAGCCACTTGGAGCGTGGAGCGCAGACCCTCCTTCGTCTGTCGGGCACATCCTCGCCATGGGGACTTCTGGACCGATCCACCATCCATGCCGCACAACTTCACATGCTCGGGGAATTGTTCGGCAAAACCGATATCCACATCATGAAGGCCACAGGCCGAGAGCAGCGATATCGCGGTGTCACTCGTGACATGGGCCACGACATTGCCGGAACGGTGGGGACAGACCGGACACAGGGAATCCATCAGGGTCACGCTTCGGACTCCGTTGGCGATGAGCCCGCACAGGAAGGTCTCCTCGATGCGTCCCACGCATCCAACTTCGATCACGCCTTTGCGAGCGTACGCCCCATGACAGGTGGAGAGATACTGGGAGCAGGCGATGACCGGCCGGCCATCGGTCGCCTGAGCCGCTTCCAGAGCGCGGGCGAACAGCTCCGCGTCGTTAGGGTTGCAGACATCGAGAGCGCATGTGGGACATACCGTGGCACAGGTCCCGCAACCGATGCAGAGACTCGGGTCGACGACAAGCTCGTCTCCCACACACGAGATCGCACCCGAGGTGCACGCATCGGCGCACGTGCGACAGCTTGAGTTGCGATTCCTCACCACGACGCACCGCTCCTGATTCACGGTGATATCCGGACTTGCAATCCTCTCGATGACACCCAGGACACTCGGAGTGTTTGACATAGCTATTTCCTTGATGGTACGGGAGGCAGTGATATCGCGTGCACGGGACAGGCGTCCACGCATTCAAGGCATTTGCTGCATTCGTTCACACCGTGCCGTGAAAGGTCGGGGTGACGCACATCGATCCCCTCCGGACAAGCTTTGGCGCATATCCGACACAGACTCCCCTTGCTAGTGACCAAACACCTCTCATCGTCAATATGGGGCCGAAACGTCTTGCTTGCCCCTGCGATAAGCGACATCAAAGCGCCGAGTGGGCATATCCTCCTGCACCACGTGCGAAATACGACGAGTTCCAAGATCAGGATCACCGGAAAGACCAGGAGCGTCCACGTGGTCTCGCCAAAGGCGAACAAACGCATCACGAGCAACAGGGTCGCGAAGGTGAGCCCGATCGGACACACGAGACAGAAGACCGGGAACCCGAAGACAGCCGCTGAAAGCAAGGTTCCGCCGAGAATGAGGTGCCGGGAATCCAGTTTCATCTTCGCTCCGGCCGTGCACGTCGTCCCTTCCCCGCACGATGCGCACGACCCCTTCTCGTCCTCGATCCGCTTGCCTCCCGTCCGAGCATCGGCATCGGTATCCTCTGACGTCGACCTGCTCACCGTCTCGATGACCGATTTCGTCTCGACCTCAAGCTCTTGAGCTCTCCTACGGTGGTCAGGCAGCCAACGCTGTACGAGCGGGATGGGGCAGATCCATGCGCAGAACGCCCGTCCGAATATGAGGATGAGCACGGCGACGACGGCGAGTGCGACGAGCGTCCGTGGAATGAGCGTCTTAGAGGCGAGAAGCGCGCTGAGGGCACCGACGGGACAGATGCTTGAGACCAGTCCGACACCGGCGGCGCAGACGTTTCCCAAACCGGTCACGGTGACATACCCTATCGCGACAGCGAGCACGACAAATGTCGCGACAAGCGCGCGCAGGTTGCGCACCTTCATCCTTCTCATGGTAACCACCTAAGCGCTCTCAAGAGGCTCGACCACGATCGCGCGGCCGCTTTCCTCACCATTGACAGAACCGTTCTCCATGCTCACGCACACGTTCTCACAGGCACCACAGCCGTTGCACAGGTCTTCCTTGACCATTGGACGCTTGTCGCCATCAAGCTCTATCGCCTGATACGGGCAGGCATCGACGCAGATTCGACAGCCCATGAGCTGCCAACCCAAACACCAACTCCGGTTGATCACCGCCTTGCCGATGATGACCGTCTCCGGACGTGCATCCTCTGGTAGCAGCAGTGCCGTGGTTGGGCAAGCCGACTCGCACAGCGGCACGCCGGCGTTCGCCTCTTCGCAGAAATCGCACCAACCGTAGCTATAGGCCATCTTGGGAGTTCGGACGTTGAGCAAGCCATCCTCGATATGCGCCGTTCCTATGGCAGAGTTGGGACAAATCTCACGGCACTTCTCGCAATGGATGCAGAGAGAGGTGAAGTGGTCGTCATCCTGACCACCCGGAGGTCTGCAAACCTCCGTGCTCCCCATATACGCGAGTCCACCCATTCCAAAAAGAACAAGACATCCCGCGGTGCCAAAGACGAACGTCCTTCTCATCATCCCATGCGCCGTCTGTTCCATATCGACCATGGACCCCTCCCACGAGAATTGGCCACGTACCTCTCACGCTGTGTATGCCTCTTCCTGGCAAAGCGCTTCTGCGAGGAACTCCGAATCCGTCTCCAGGAAACCGATGGTCATCTTGGCGATCGCCATATAGAAATCCGTCTTCGCGAAACGAAGCATGTCCGCCACCAGCATCGGCACCCAGTTCAAAAGATGATTGGAGAGGAATATCTGGGATTGCAGCAACCAATCGGCCGCAGCACCCTCATCGTCCCGACCGAGAGCATCGACTGCCCGTTGCGCCACGACACCCATGAACTCGAGTTCGATCGCGATGTGATCCTCTCCATCCTTCCAGTCCGCGTCCCGCTTCAGTGAGGCGCGACGGTATATCTCGAGGACCTCGTCGCGTGCTTCCTGCATCATCAGACGACGTGGCGAGGTATGCACCGACTCATAAGGGTACGCCGCCTCATGCATCGTGATGCCGTGGCCCATGAAGGTCCGAACGTAGTCAGCCGCCAGCTCTATGGCAACGCCACTCCAGGGTCTCGATAGATATGAGCACAGCAGGCGATGCCCCTCGTCGACCTCCTTGCTGCCCGTGTTGATGGGGAACCGCATCAGCTCGAGCTCATGGTAGAGATCCTCGTCGATCTCGACGCGATAGAGACGAGCGAGGAACCGATAGGTCTCCATGCGTGACGTCAACAGATCCTCGATGCGAATCTCGGCACATCCGATCATTTCTCCTCCAATGCCGCAGAGCCGGACATCGTCGTCTTCCAACTACCCTGCCAGACGAGTGCGTCTGCCGCTTCAAGATGTTCGACAAACCAGCTGACCTGCTTACCGAGCCTTTCCAGCGACGGCTCGTCTCTCAGCAGATCCGATAGCTCGGCCATGCTGCGGGGCGCTTCGTTGCAGCATGCGAGTATGCGAAGGTATATCTCCTGGGCCGCTGGGGTTTGATCGAACAGCCCCCGTAGCCTCCCGCCCTTCTCGGCCGCGGCCACCGCCGCAAGGCCATCGGGGGTCGATTGCCATATCCCCTCCGATGCTCTGACAGGTTCGAGGTATTCGACGCCATCCACCTCAACGATCCGGGGCGGAAGGGGATCCGCCTCAAAGAGCGTGAGAGCCCCCGCATCGAGCAGGCGAACGCACAAGGACGAGGCGCTGTACACCGATGCGTTCGATGCCTGGAAGTCATCGATGAGGGATTCGACCTCACTGACCATCCGCGGCTTCTCGCAATAGCGAATCACCTCGAGAAGCACGGGTCGACGCCCCGACAGGCGATCGAGCATGGAGCCGATGCGTTCGACCGGTGACAGAGAGGCGACATGTGCATAAGCGGCTTCGACAACCTTGCGTGCCTGCTCGTCTGAGGGCATGGGAAACGTCCCCATTCCCTCGATCTCGATCTCCTCACCCGATTCATCTTCCTCGGCGAAGGGGTCGAACCCTTCGCCGAAACCGAAATCGGCGAGTGCATCCGTTGTTTCTGAAACGGTATCCATTGACCCTCTCCTCTTCGATGGGACCGAGTGGCCACGAACCGACCCCACCTTCGAGATGGGCGCCACGGTAGCGGGGGCGGTGCAGGGCGGCGCATTCGGACAATGGGTCTAGTAGAAGACGAAGACGCTTGCACCAAGCACGTAGAGCGCCACGCGCCAACATAGACCGCCCGCGAGGGTGAGGACAAGCGCCGCTGCAAGGAGCCTCGACAGCTTCGCGCCCACCTCGGTCGCCTTTCTGCCCATCCAGGAGATGATGAATGGAAGGACGATGCCGATTGCGACCACGCCCAGCCAGAACGTGGGTGCAAGCTGGCCTGTCAGTAACGTGGTGGAATACGTTGTGGGATCGGCCATGCCGGTGGTTGGCGACGTGGGGTCGAAGTAGTATCCGACCGCAGAGAACGTGACCGTGCTTATGAAGGCGACGTATGCGAAGACGACGACCAACATCACCCCGCAGGAGATGAGGGATGCCTTCGCGCAGATCGGCATGGCGTCATCGACCTTGAGGACGCTTGCGATAAGCCACACTGCCAGAGAACCCAGCATGAAGGCGCTCGCAAGATAGTACGCCGGCAGAAGATAGGTGTTCCAGATGAGACGTGACTCCATCAGGTAGCTGTGTCCCATGATGAAGACGAGGAGCGCCGAGGCGACCATCGCCATACCGGCAGCCCATTTGGGAACAGTGCCCTTCTTGCGCAGCACGAGGAAGTAGACGACCATCATGATGGCGATAAGGGCGATGCCGATCAGTTCCTGCGTGATACCCGACGTGAGGTGACCGAATCCGTTGAAGATACGGTCCCAATGTTGAAGGTGCAGGAACGAGGCGATGCCGCCGATACCGATGAAGACCACCGAGACGATCAGAGCAGGAAGTTGCAAATCCCCACCTTTATCCCTATAGGCGAGAAAGCCCTGCATGCCGAATATACCGGCCGACATGCACGTGCAGAGCGTGAAGATGATGAGAGGCCACTGCACTGCCATCACTCATCACCTCCTTGCCACGTACGGTTGCGAAGGATATAGCGCATCGATGGCTTGTTTCCCACGTCGGGTAGCATGTGGATATCATCGTCCGTGAACTCCTCGACGTAGTCGCCGAGCTTGACCCGGGTCGCCTGCATGTCCTCGTACCCGCAGGAATGCTCGTCTGGATGCGCGGGCCCCTCGAAATCACGGATATCGCCATCCAGATCCCCAAACCAACGTGCACGTGCTCCACACTGGGCAACGCAGGCAGGAAGTTCGCCGTTCACCGTCTTCTGCTCGCATAGCGTACATTTCTCCACCACACGAGACACCTCGTTGAGATATCGGACGTTATAGGGGCAGGACATGACGCAGAATTGACATCCGATGCATTTCGTCTTGTTGATCTGGACCGTTCCATCGGCCATCTTCTGTGAGGCGCCCGTAGGACAGACCTTTACGCACTCGGGATCCGTGCAGTGCTGGCACTGTATGGTAAGGAAGTACATCTCGACCTCAGGCCATTGCCCACTGCCGCCCTTGGTCGGGTTGGGTCCGATACGCAGGGTCTTGTTCCAGAAATTGCCCACCGGCACATCGTTGAGCGCCTTGCAGGCGACACTGCACGCCATGCACCCAACGCAGCGGTTAAGGTCGGTGACTATCGCATACTGCGTCATAGGTTCCACTCCTCTTCCGTGTACACGGGGAGCCAATCCTTCAGACGCTCGTCCGAGGCGTCATGGATGCACTCCACACCGTTCTGGTCACAAGGGACCGGGTCATCGAATGGCGAGTTGTCTGCTGTCGCCTTGTACACCTTGACAGGCAGCGAACGCATCGTCGCAGCCCCGCAGACGAAGTCCTGACCGTATGGGTCCATGACGCAGTTGATGTTCACCAGTTCGAAGCCCTTGCTTGCATGTTCCATCTCCGGGAACCACCAGCCATGGTTGGCGTTGACGACACCCGCGCTGATCCCATAATACAGGTCGATGACCTCACGCACCTTGCCCCAGGGAGATTCGATCCATACCCAATCCCCCTGCTCAAGCCCGAGGCGACTCGCATCCACAGGATTCATCTCGAGACGCGGTGCAGGCCAGAGTTCACGGCACCAAGGAAGTTGGCGGTGCTCCGAGTGGAAGTAGACTGGCTGACGCGACCCGGTGGTCATGAGGAAGGAGTTGTCCTCCGTGTAATACTCGGGATGCAAGATCGGAGAATCCGTAGGCTCACGATAGACGGGGAAGTGATCCAGACCGTCGTTGTCGACATCATCGTTGTTATCCAGATACGCTTCCATGTCGAGCGACCAAAGCTCGATGAGACCCGAGGGGGTCATGAAACCCGGGTGGGCGTCGACGAGGGGATAGAGGTTGAAGCCACCTTGCTGACGCCGGTATCCCATCTCGTGACGACGATACGTGCCCCAGCGCTCAGGGTGCCAGACCCGGCAGTCGAACCAGCCTTCCTCCTGGAACTTCGCCTTCGCCTGTTCCCACGTGGGTCCATCGGGGAACTCGGCAGTCTTCCATGCGTCGACGTTGTCCTTGAGGATACGCGACTCATCGGGCCATGCATCGGCCGTCGTGTCCCGAGTGTTCCATGGAACGCCCATGGCCTTGTACATGCGTACGTTCCAGTTGGGGTCGTAGATGACATCCCCTTGGGGCTCGACGGCCTTGCAGCAGCAGCCAAAGAAGCCACCGGCACCCTGCGAGACCCGTGTCGAGTCGATCTCGAGCCAGTGGGCGCACGGGAAGATGACATCAGCCTGACCATTGTTGGGATGATGCCACAGGTTGATGTCCGTGAAGAAGTCGAGCTTCTGCAACCCCTCCCAGGCGACGAGGATGTTACCCATGTTCATGAAGTCGCCCGATTGGCACAGACCCGCATGCAACTGATAGGGGACATCGGTATCGTTGCAGCCATCCCACACCGTGTTGGAGTCGGCCCAACGCCCCCAATAGCGGTTGAGGGGGAAACGAGCGGCGTCGATCTCGCCGGCGTTGCGATCGTAGATCGTCTTGGGATTGGGCCAGGTTTGAGAAGGCTTGAAGGCACCACCCATGCGCTTGGTTATGACGATAGCCTCGTCATAGCCGGGGACCTCGTTGTTATAGCGCTCGGCCAGGGGACTCTTGTTGTCGATGAAGTATTGAACCTGTTCCTGGATCATCGCTGCGACCTCATCGAGTGTCTTGTCGCGTCCCGTCCACGTCTTGGCCGCATCTCCATAGGGAACGCCGTTCAGGTCGGCTCCCCACATGTTCGAGCGTCCGGGGTTGCCATCGAATTGTGATTTGCTTGACCCGCGGTTCCCCGCAGGCATGTCGGAGTTGCCCGTTAGGCACGATAGCAACTGAAGGACCCGACAGTTCTGGATCGAGTTACCGTTTTGGTCCGTCGCGAGCTGAAAGTGGATCCCGCCGTTGCCGTAATCCGGGTTGAGGTGTGTCGTCCACGCCTTGACGGCGCTCACGATCTTGTCTGCAGGCACGCCAGTGATCTTCTCGGCTTTCTCTGGGGTGTAGTCTTCGAGCAGATCGCCAAACTCATCCCATACGCTCCGAGCCACATGCACGCTTCCATCCTTGAGCGTGACACTCACGTCGCCGGGCTTGAGGGATGGTTTCTTGGCAAGACCTTTGGGGTTTGAAGTCGATGAACCATTGTAAAAGCGGTCACTTTCGGTTGCGGGATCGGCAAACGACGATTGGTCGGGCAGCCAGGCATCGGCCACAAGGGGCTTGTAGGGATGCTCGATCCACTGCCCAGTGGTGGGAATGCGATGTCGCTCGTTCTCCCACTCCCCCACCTCCACATCCCAGTAGGTGAGCCGCTCGTTGTTCTCATCCCACACCATGAAACGCTCGAACTTGCCACCCTCCACCATATCGGCTTCGGTGAGCAGGCGCGTCTTGGCAGTGATCCCGCCATTGCCCTCGGCGAGCCAACCTTCGGTGGGCTCCTTGTCGTCGACCACGAGGAACGATGCGTTCGACCACCGTCGAACCATCGTGTCGTCGAAGGCATCGTTGTCATAGCACCACTTCATCCACGAAAGCGCCAAGGCCCCATCGGTACCAGGACGCAAGGGCAACCAGATGTCAGCCTCCTTGCCCAGGGGGGTGATACGCGGGTCAACGAGGATGTGTGTCTTCGCATGGGCGGCGACATCGTTCACCGTACGGTTCGTGGAGTCGTAGTTGGAGTACTCACAGGCCGTCCCCCACTGCACATAGACAGAAGGTTCCTGCTCGACCTCCATCCACGGAGAACCCATCTCGTCGGTCATGATACCGGCAAAGTGACGCGGGCCCTTGCACACCTGGTAGGCAAGGTCCGCATTGGGCGTACCGAAGAGTTGCTTCATACCCTGATAGGGCCCAAGTGACCACACGCGCGAAGTGCCGCACATGACGAAGATCGACGTTCCACCATATTTGTCCTTGACCTCGCCGAACTTCTCCCCACATAGCTCGAACGCCTCGTCCAAGGTGATGCGGACCCAACCCGGATCGTCGCTCCCCTTGTCCTTGGTGCGCTTCAATGCATACCGGAGGCGATCGGGGTGATAGAGTGCCTGCATCGATGCTTGCGACTTCGCACAGCAGTGCCCGCGACTTTGCGGGGCAGACTCATCGCCCTCTATCCTGATGACCTTGCCGTCCTGCACCGTGACCCATACACCGCACTCGCACTTCCCGCAGGCACGGCAACACGAACGGATGCGCTCTACCTGACCTGCGGTCGTATCCTCGCCCTCTGCGAGTCCCTGCAATGGCGCGATGGCACTTGTCAAGGTCGTTGCGGCCGCAGTGACCGCCGCGGCCTTCACGAACGTGCGGCGCGACATGGAGAGCTTTACCATTACCCCTCCTAGTATTTACTCATCGCATTTTGACCTTGCATATTGAATAGTTCAGAATGTGGTGCAATTGCTGGTAGGGCAGGTACGCCGACATTTCATTTGGGGCTTTGACCTCGTGAAGGAGAGTGGCGGCTTGCCCCTTTGC
>JAATFL010000024.1 GCA_015655215.1 Coriobacteriia bacterium | reverse complement strand
CATGGGTCTTGACTTCTCATAGCTGGTCTCCTTCGCGCTCTCACGGCCATCACCTGCGGGGTGGTGGGGGAGAGGGTTCGGCACATCGAGGTTTGAAGCGTTCGATGGTGCCACGGCGAGACCTGCCATGTCCAGTTCATCGTTCTCTGCGATTCTACCGTGTCGACGAGGACGGACGGGGGTAGGTCACACCAATGGTCAAGAATCATCCAGCAGGGTCGGCACATGCGTACCTGTTGGCTGTCTCGCCCCGGTTCCAAGGTGGGGACGTGGCGGCCGCGCGCGGTGACGTCTGCGTGTCCGGTTTGACTGCCGATGGCAGTAGATGGTATATTCAATGAATCTCATACAATTTTTGCAGCCACTGCGTCGACAGGAGGTCGTCGATGGAGGCCATCGTGGATTGCGACTATCTCGTCGACCCTGGTTTCCTCGACCGGACGGTGGGCCACTTTAGGAACGAGTGGGTGAGCATAGTCCAGGCCCCATAGGACTATCGTGAGGTCGACGAACGCAACGTGGGGCTCTACTACGAGTATCGGAGCTTCTTCAGCATGGTGATGCATCAGGCCCAGAGGCTCGGCTCGTTCACCGGCACCATGGGGCTGGTGAGGACTCCATCCATCGTGAGACGTCGGCTCAAATGGGGCGAGGACTGCATCACGGAGGACGCCGAGGTGGACCACGTCGCGAAGAACAAGCTGATGAGAAAGGCCCTCGCCTACGTTCTGCCCATGCGCTGGTAGGAGGCCTTCGGGTTGACGATGGTGGGACCGGTTTCGTCGTCGACTCGGTCGACGAGGCGGTACGCGCGATCGGGCAGGTCGGTCACATCTCGCGAAAGGAGTGCAGGAGGCAGGCCGTCGAGCGCTTCGACGTGTCGCGGATGGCACGTGATTACATCGAGACCTACCGCAAGCTTCTCGACGGATAGGGTCCGCGACATCGCCGACATGCAGAAAGCGGGGGTGATGGAGAAGCATCGCTCTCGACGGGTCTTTCTCTCGTCATCATCTGAAGTTCGAAGAGGCCGATGTCCAGATGACCGAGCGTTTGGAGACCGTTGCCCAAAAATCTTTGCCATGCTCGGTGCCAGGACTATCATATCTCCCTAGGTATTTGTTCAACAGTTTGAGGGGAAGGGCTGTGCATATGCGTAAGTTCAAGACCGAAAGCAAGAAGCTGCTGGATCTTATGATCAACTCCATCTACACGAACAAGGAGATCTTCCTACGTGAGCTCATCTCCAACGCCTCGGACGCGATGGACAAGCTCTACTTCATGAGCCTCACCGATCCCAACACGAGGGTCGCGAAAGACGAGTTGCGGATTCGGGTGTCCTTCGACAAGGAGGCGCGCACGGTCACCATATCTGACAGTGGCGTCGGCATGGACAAGGACGAGCTCGAGAAGAACCTGGGCACCATCGCCCATTCCGGCAGCTTCGACTTCAAGTCGGAGAGCGGCGACGAGCAGAACGACGACATCGACATCATCGGTCAGTTTGGCGTGGGTTTCTACTCCGCGTTCATGGTCTCTGACGGCGTGAAGGTCATCACGAAGAAGTACGGGACCGGTCAGGCCTATGTGTGGGAGAGCTGCAGCATCGAGGGTTACACCATCGAGGAGGCCGAGAAGGATGCCTATGGGACCGACGTCATCCTCACCATCAGGGAGGACGCAGGCGACGAGAAGTACGACACGTATCTGAGCGAACAGGGTCTGAAGAACCTGATACGGAAATACAGCAACTACGTGCGCTATCCGATCGAGATGGAATGCACCGAGAGGCGTGCGCTGCCTAAACCCGAGGACGCCGGCGATGACTACCAGACCCAATACGAGGAGTACGCCGAGCTCAAGACCATCAACTCCATGACCCCCATCTGGAAGCACAAGAAGTCGGAGGTCTCCCAGGAGGAGTACGACGAGTTCTACAAGGACAACTTCCACGACTTCACCGACCCGGTTCGCACGATCTCCATCCACGCGGAGGGGTCGTTCTCGTTCGACGCGCTGCTGTTCATTCCAGGCCGTGCACCCTACGACCTGTACAGCAAGGAGTTCAAGAAGGGCCTCGCCCTCTACAGCTCGGGCGTGATGATCATGGAGAAGTGCGAGGACCTGCTCCCCGACTGCTTCAACTTCGTCCGCGGCGTCGTGGATAGCGAGGACCTGTCCCTGAACATCTCCCGCGAGACCCTGCAGCAGGACAGCCAGCTACGTGCGATAGCCCGAAGGATCGAGAAGAAGATAAAGGCCGAACTCGTGGACATGCGTGACAACGACCGCGAGGGCTATGAGAAGGTGTTCGAGAATTTCGGACGTGGCATGAAATACGGCATCTACTCCAGCTATGGCGCGCAGGAGGACCTTCTCGGCGACCTGCTGCTCTTCTATTCGGCTCGGGAGAAGAAGATGATCACACTCGATGAGTACGTCTCGGCAGTGAGCGAGGACCAGAAGTCCATCTTCTATGCAGCCGGCGAGTCCAACGATCGCCTTTCAAAGATGTCGATCGTCGAGTTCGTGCTCGGCAAGGGGCACGATGTGCTGTTCTGCACCCAAGACGTCGACGAGTTCTGCCTCACGGCCATGAACCAGTATGCCGAGAAGGATCTGAGGAACGTCGCCGGGGGAGACCTGGGATTGGACTCCGAAGATGAGAAGAGCGCCGCAAAGGTCGTCGCCGAGGAGAATGGCGATCTGCTTGCGGCCATGAAGGACGCGCTGGGAGATAGGGTGGCCAAGGTCGCCGTCTCCACGCGTCTGACCGACGCGCCCGCCTGCATCACCACGCAAGGCCCCATCTCCCTCGAGATGGAGAAGATGTTCGCCTCCGCCCCAGGTGCCGATGGGGTGAAATCCGAGCGGGTGTTGGAGATCAACGCAGGTCACCCCATCTTCGAGACGCTCAAGGGTGCCGAGGAGGCTGGCGATACGGAGAAGGTCGAACGATATACCGACATCCTGTACAACCAGGCCCTTCTCGTCGAGGGCATGCCCATCGAGGACCCGGTCGCCTTCACTCGGTCGGTGTGCGAACTGATGAAGTGAGGCCTGCTCAGACGGCACCCGGTGTGCCTCCCGTAGATTAGATTATGCGGGAGGCCATTTCCTCCACCTGTAGGTAGCGTCTTATGATGCCCTCGACGTGGATCTTGGTGGTGTTCAGGAACGGTATGCCCAACTCGTCCCTTGTGAGTATCAAGGGCAGTTCCGTGCACCCGAGTATTATCCCCTCGATCGAGTGATCGTCGATCATCCTCTGGACTATCCCAAGCAGCCCTTTCCGTGTCCCATCGAGAAAGTTTCCGAGCTCGATCTCGGTCATCAGTTTATCGTGGATGTAATCCTGTTCCTTCTCATTTGGAACGAATACGTGCACATCGTCTTCACGGCACGCTCTTTGGTAGAAATCGCTTTGCATGGTGAACCTGGTCCCCAGCAAACCGACTTTTCGAATCCCCATCCCTTTGATGTGGTCGCAGGTTTCCTCTACGATGCTCAGCAAGGGGATGGGTGATAGTTCGCTGACCCTGTCGAAGACTATGTGGGGGGTGTTCGCGGAGATGAATCCAAAATCCGCACCTGCCTTCTGCAGTACCTCGATGCCACCCACCAACAACTCGACAAGACCATCCCATTGCTCGTTCGCCACCAATGCGAGGAGGGTGTTCATATCCATACTGTAGATGACGATCTCAGGATTGCTTCCATCGCCTACCTCGCGACCATAGGTTTCGATCAGTAGGCGATAGTAATCCAAGGTGGACTGTGGTCCGAGCCCGCCGATCATGCCAACCTTGACCATACATTCCCTCTCATACCTTCAGGGGATATCAGCAGAGGAGTGCGCCATCCCTGCCATATTTCCGCCAACAGTCTAGAAGATGAAGAACAGCACCGCGAAGAAGTGGCATAGACTGCCGCCGATCACGAAGAGGTGCCAGACGAAGTGCGTGTAGCGCCTGTTCTTTGGGATATAGAACAGCGTGCCCACCGTATAGAAGAGACCGCCGGCGACGAGCAGCCAAAGCGCACGGGGATCTATCACTGAGATGAGCAAAGGGAGCTTGAAGGCGATGAACCATCCCAGGACGAGGTAGATGGTGACGCTCACCCACTTGGGCTGCCTCTCACGCAATATCACTTCCAGGAGGATGCCTATGCAGGCGATCGCCCACAAGGCGATGCACATGGCCGGCCCTCCGTAGTTGGCGAGTGCCACGAGGAGGAATGGCGTGTAGGTGCCGGCGATGAGGAGATATATCGCCGAATGGTCGAAGATGCGGAGCGTCGCCTTGGCGCGGGTATCCGGGATGGCGTGATACAGCGTGGAGGCCAGGTACTCGAGGATGAGTGCGATGCCGAAGACGACGGCGGAGACGAGCTTCAGCCCGCCCCCGCCCCTATTCGCGGCGCCGACGAGCAGCATCAGACCGACGATCGAGAGCACGGCCCCGACGCCGTGCGTGACCGAGTTCGCGATCTCCTCTCCCACGGAATAGCGCCTCGCCGAATGCCCTTCGGTCTCGGCGCGCACGAATCCCTCTTCTTCCGTGGATTGCTTCATACCAGATCCTTTCCTGAACTTCCTCCATGCCCCGTGATTTTCATCATGAGCAGTACCGGCATATCTGCACCAAGTCAATTCTACTATTACTTTACGAAATATAGTGTAGTACGTAATGTAGTCTTGTAAACTAGATGTAATCCGATTCTCGCGGGGTGGTCGGTCTGGTCGAGGATTTCATCCACTCCTTCCATCTGGAGAGTGGGGGATCTGTGGGCGAGCAGGGCGCGGATGTGGTGCGCGACCCTCGGGTGCTCGCGATGTTCACCGGGATAGCGACAGCTCTCCCGTACTTCGACTTCGTCCATATCCCCGTACTCGATGGACCCGTCATCCCCATCTCGTCGTTCATATCCACGCTGGCACCCGTGTGCCTCGTTCGCTCAGCATGCGAGGCGATCGTCGCCCTGCTCCCTGCTCACCCGGCCAACCATCCATCCACAAGCGCCTTGTTCGCGTCATCGTCGAGCCAGGCGTCGATGGCAGCCTCCTCCTGCCCGCTGCCGTACTGGTTCATCACCATGTCCTCGAGGGCGGCCAGCTGCGTGTCGTCCAGGACGAACGCCTCGAGCCATCCGGCAACCTCGGGGTAGTCATCGCTGAAGCCATCGCGTGCGATGATGTGGACCTGCTCGGCAGCGCCGAGAAGCCCATCGGGGTCCTCGAGATCCTTGATGGGGTAGGAGCTATAGGCCCAGTGAGGACGCCACAGCGTGACGACGATGGGTTTGTTGCTGGAGATCGCACGGGACAGCTCGGAGAGCATCGCGGTGGTCGAGCTCTCCACGAGCGAGTACTCTCCACCAAGGCCATACCCGGGGAGCACGGTGTCATTCGATACGCGGGTAAGCCCGGCTCCCGGTTCGATTCCGATGATCTGGTTGCCAAACTCCGTGCCATGTCCTGCGAGATCGGGGATGCTGTCGATGTCGACGTAGTTGGGAACGGCCCAGGTGAGCCGGGCATTGTCATACCACACCGAGAGGTCCTCGAGCTTATCCTTGTAGGTGGCCCAGTAATCCGCGTGCGTGGTGGGGAGCCAGGTGTCGAGGAAGACGTCGAGGTCGCTCGTCGAGAGCGCCTCGTACACGGGACCGGCATCGGCCTGCGTGAGCGTGACCGTGTAGCCGTTATTCTCGAGGATCCGCTTCCAGAGGTAGGTGGCGGACACGTCCTCGTCCCAGGGTATCCAGCCGATCTTGATGGTTCCCTTCCCCGAAGAGGATGAGCCCTCGGCTGAAGAGGACGTGTCGTTCGTGCGGAAGATGCCGAATGCAACCGCTCCAACCGCCGCTGCCGAAAGGACGATGAACGTCCGCCGTGCGATGAGGGTCTTCGTAAACGTCTCTTCCCTCTTGTCCGCATGGTGCCCGTTCGAACGTCCGCGTGACACGCGTTTGGATGCGCTCTTGCCAAATGCTGCCGTGATGCGGTCGAGGAACACCGCGATGATCACGACGGCGAGACCACCTTCGAACCCGAGCCCCACGTCGAGGCGCGTCACGCTGCCATAGACGACGGCACCCAACCCACCTGCACCCACCATCCCGGCTATGACGACCATGGAGAGCGACAGCATGATGACCTGGTTCACACCCGCCATGATGGTGGGGAGGGCCAAGGGGATCTGGATGCGCCCGAGGATCTTTGCCGGGGACGCTCCGAAGGCTTTGCCGGCCTCGACGACTTCCGGGTCGACCTGTCGGATTCCCAACTCGGTCATACGTGCGGCCGGCGGCATGGCGAAGAGGATCGTGGAGACGACGCCGGGAACCGTGCCGATGCCGAAGAAGATGATCGAAGGAATGAGGTAGACGAGCGATGGCATGGTCTGCATGAAGTCGAGGACGGGCTTGATGATGGCGCTGAGGCGCTTGCTGAAGGATGCGAGGATGCCCAGGGGCACGCCGACGACGAGGGCCGCGAGGGCCGAGACCAGCACGAGCGCGAGCGTCGACATGGCGGACTCCCACATGCCCATCATCGCGATGAGCGCGAAGGAGAGGATGGTGAGGATGGCGAACTTCCAGCCCTTCGCGTACCAGGCTATCAGGCCGAGGATGAGGATGAGCACGATGGCCTGGGGTAGGAGCAGCAGGTCCTCGAGACCGCCCGTCAGCGTGGAGAAGAACGCCGAGACGGCATCGAAGAAGCCACCGAGGTTCGCCGACATCCAGGCGACCGCCACCGTCACCCAGCTGTCGACGGGGATGTTGACAGATTCGAGGTTCATGGACGCACCTCGTTCCCGTCGGCATCGGCATGAGAGGCGGATGCGTGGGCTGCGGGGTCGAGGGTGTCGAGGGTGTCGAGGGCGGACCTCTCATCTCCCCGTGCATCAGTATCGATCGCGTCGTCTCCCGTCTGCGCAGCGGCCTGCGCACCGACCGCAGGTGCCGCCACCGATTGGAAGCCCCCGGTGTGGCCGGAGTGCTCGGTTCCCAGCGCCTTGAGGAGCGTGGCGCGTGGGATGACCCCGAGCAGGTGCCCATCCTCGACGACCGCCAAGGGAACCCTGCTCTCCGCGGCGGGGATGAGGCACTCGTTCAAGGGCGTGTCGGGAGTCACGGAACTCACATCCGTGTCGATGATGCCATCCAGTCGGTTTCGCCCCTCCTTGATGGCGCGGACCATGTCGCCATCGAACGCGATCCCCTGCAGGATCCCGCCCTCGTCGACGACGAGCAACCCGGTCGCCTGGTGTACTCGCATCTCGTGCAGTGCCACCGCAGGGCCGCGGTTCCTGAGGATCTTGGCGATCGGTGCCTCCATGACCGATGAGGCCGTGAGCACGCGCGAGCGGTCGACGCCTTGCACGAAGGCGCGGACGTAATCGTCGGCGGGGTTCTCGAGGATCTCCTCGGTCGTCCCGGCCTGGACGATGGCGCCGGCGCGCATCATCGCGATACGGTCTCCCAGCAGCATCGCCTCGTTGAGGTCGTGGGTGATGAAGATGACCGTCTTCTGGTAATCGTGCTGCAGTTGCATGAGAAGATCCTGCATCTCGCCGCGGATGAGCGGGTCGAGTGCCGAGAAGGCCTCATCCATGAGCAGGATGTCGGCGTCGGTGGCGAAGGCGCGGGCGATGCCGACACGCTGCTGCATACCACCTGACAACTTGAGGTGCGCCCATTTTCTTGGACCACGTTAGCCCATTGCTTCGTGGAATTTCCTGAACTCCACCGGGCTCATGCCGCCTAAATCACATCTTATCCTGTCGTTGTCATACCAGTCGATATATGTATCGAGTTCTTTCTTG
>JAATFL010000007.1 GCA_015655215.1 Coriobacteriia bacterium | reverse complement strand
TCGAGCGCCGAGGCGGGCTCATCCAGGATGATGATCTCCGGATGCATGACCAGGATGTCCGCGATGGAGACCTGCTTCTTCTGACCGCCGCTCAACGCATGGGTCGGTTTGTGTCTGAACGGGGTGATCTCCAGGTACCCTATGACCTTCTCGACCTCTTCCTTGGCCACCTCCTCGCTGACGCCAAGGTTGAGTATCCCAAACGATATCTCCTGGTAGACGCTTGCGGAGAAGAGCTGGTCATCGGGGTCCTGGAAGACGATCCCCACCTTGCTCCTCAGGTTGAGTAAACCCGCCTTCGAGTAGTCGAGGGGTTTCCCGTCGAAGAGCAACGTCCCCCGTTGCGGCCTGTTGATGCCGTTGCAGCACAAGAAGAACGTCTACTTGCCCGAGCCGTTGCTCCCCATGAAGGCGACCCTCTTGCCGCGCTCGATCGTCAGGGAAAGGCCGTCGAGTGCGTTCTCCTCCTCGGCCTCGTATGAGAAGGACACGTCTCGGGCCTCTAGGATGGTATCGCCCATGGATGACTCCTATCAGATGGGAAGGCACGCATCAGACAAGCGTCGCGGTGACGAGGTAGACGGCCAGGAGGAGTACCTCGAAGCCGGTTATCCCTACGACCTCGCGCTTCTTTGGCGGGTAATTCTCGGTCAGCACCTTGATCTTGCCGTCATAGCATCTCGATTCCATGGCGTCATACAGGACATTCGATTTCTTGATCGAACGGATGAGCAAGGCGCTGCACAGGCTGCCGAAGGACCGATACCCGATTCTGAGGTTGCGGTAGCCGAGGCGCGAGTCCTGCGAGGTTCGTATCGAGGACGCGATGTCGAGGAGCACGAATATGAACCGGTAGATGAGGAGCATGAGCTCCTCTATCATCTCTGGACATCGCATCTTCTCCAATACCATCAGGATATCCGGCATGGGGGTGGTGAAGGATAGAAAGTACAGGCACGAGACGCTTGCCAGGGCCGTGACGACGAGCTGCAGGGCGAAATAGAGCAGACTCCACGAGCTGGTGACGTACACGCCATTGACGAGAAAAGCGTACGCATCCATGGGCTCACGGGAGAGATTCACGATGATCGCCAGGGTGCTCAAGACCAGGAACACGAGCGGGACCTGCATATAGCGGACGTAGCGACGCCACTTGACACCGCTTTTTCCCACGATGAGGTATGCCGTGATGGCCAGTGCCACGACGGCGACGGGAAGCGAACGGGACACGACGCACAGGAGGAGCGTGAGCACCGAGAAGGTGAACTTCTCCCCTGCGTTCACATAGCGCAGCCTCGATGAGTAGCACAGCTTGTCGATGGCCATCATCTTGGGGCTTCATCCGTCGCGTCATGGGTATCCGAGGAATCCACGACGTGGTCCTCGGGTTTTCCCGCAAGCCTCTTGGTCCATTTGCTGCGTTCCACGAAGCGTCCGAAGAAGAAGGCTATGATACCCACGCCGATGCCCGTCTGGACGCAGAACAGAAGGCTCTCGACCTCTTCGGGGATCTCTCCACCGATCAGCTGTTCGAGCACGGGCGTGAACCATGGCGTATAGCCCCCCTCGATCTCCTCCACCGTCTCGCTTCCGGCGTCGTCCGATCCCGAGAACGTCGCGCCCTTGAGTGCGAACAGGGGGAACGAGACGATGACGAGCGCGATCACCGATAGGACTAGGACCGTCTTGGTATTCCTACTCATCGTCTCCACCCTCCTTCATGAACCCGACTCCCTCGAGTTCGGGGCGCGCGAATGACTCCAGCCCTATGATGATGATCACGGTGAGGAGGCCCTCGACGATGGCGAGGGGCACCTGCGTGGGGGCGTACACCGCCAGGAACTTGATCATCGAAGCCATGACGCCGCCATCCGCAGACGGATACGCCAGCGCAAGTTGGAATGCGGTCACGCAGTACGTGAAGAGGTCACCGATCGAGGCGGCCAAGAAGATGCCCACGCGTTTGTTCACGTGGATCCTCTTGCAGAGGATGTAGATCCCGTATGAGACGAAGGGACCTGCGATCGCCATGGAGAACGTGTTGGCCCCCAGTGTCGTGAGGCCGCCATGGGCGAGGAGTATCGCCTGGAAGAGAAGGACGATCACCCCCAAGATGCTCACCGGCAGCGGGCCGAACAAGATGGCCCCCAAGCCGGTTCCCGTCATGTGCGAGCAGCTGCCGGTGACCGAGGGTATCTTGAGCGATGAGATGACGAAGATGAACGCTCCCGCCATGGCGAGTAGGACGATCGTCTTGCGATTCCTCTTCGACATCCGCTTGATGGAGAAGTAACCGGCGACCAGGAACGGGAGGCAGATCGCGCCCCACGCCACGCAATACCCCGCCGGCAGATAGCCCTCCATGATATGCATGGCCTAGGCCGCCGGCGTGATGGCGAGATACGATGCCATGACCAAGGAGATGAAGATGGTCCTACGATGCTCCCTCAGCATGACGATCCTCCCCGCGGGTCGGTTTTCGACCCTTGTCCAGGATCGCGTGCGAGGTGCCCGTTTCTCCGGGAGACGTCCTTGACGGTCTCGTACATCAGGGCGTTGCAGATCGCCGCGGCGATGGTGCTGCCGCCCTTTCTCCCGCGCGCCACGATAAGCGGCAGGTCGGCATCGGCCTGCATGATGAGCTCTTTCGAATGCTCCACGTTCACGAACCCCACGGGCGCGGCGATGACGAGCTTGGGGCTCAGCCCGTGCGCTTGGATGAGGTCATAGAGGCGGATGAGGGCCGTGGGCGCGTTGCCGATGGCGAATATCAAGGGCTTGTCCAGTTCCGCCGCCTTGTCCATGCTCACCTGTGCGCGGGTGGTGCCGTCCGCCTCGGCGCGCCGGGCGATGTCCGGGTCGGCCATGAAGCACGTCGCCTCGCAACCCAGCTTCGCCAGAGCGCCCTTGTTGATGCCGGAGAGGGCCATGTTCGTGTCGGTCACGATGCACGCCCCCTCGAGCAACGCCGACTGGGCCCTGGCCACGACGTCGGGCGTGAAGTAGAGGTTGTCGACGTAGTCGAAATCGGCGCTCGTGTGCACGACGCGCATGATGATGGGCGCGAGTTCGGGATCGAGGGGGTGGGGGAGCTCGGAGGCTAGTATCTCGAAGCTGCGGGTCTCGATCTGCGAAGGCTCGACATACTCAAGTCGGGTTCTCAAGACTCCATCCCCTTCCTCGTCGCGACTCCCTGCTCGTGGGGGTGCTGGGCGTCATGGGTCCCAGGGATGCAGCCGATGTGGATGTGCACGAGTCCGCTCATAGTCCCTCCTCGATGGTACGGTAGATGAAATCCATGTCCAGGCTCTCGCGCATCGCGGTCGCGAGCGTGTCGTACTGCGTCTCCTTGTAGGCGTGGTAGTCGAACGTCCGCCCCGCCTCCTCCTTGCCAAACGAGGCCAGCAGGCCGTCGATCACCTGGGTCGAGTCGAAGAACCCATGCAGGTACGTCCCGTAGACGTCGTCGGCATGGAAGCCGTCGCTGCCATCACCCTCCAGCTGCACGAACCCCATCGGGTGTGCGGCGGCGTCCGGGAAGGTCGCCCCCATGTGGATCTCATAGCCGTCCACATGGGCGCCGGACAGCGGGCTGAGCCGTCCCGTCACCGGCTGGACGACGCCCTCGACACGTGTGCGGTGCTTCTGCTTCTGAAAGACCGTGTTCACCTCGAGGAGTCCCATGCCCGCTATGGACCCCCCTCCTTCGACCCCCGCCTCGTCGAGGAGCCTGGTGCCCAACATCTGGAAGCCGCCACAGAGGCCGAATATGACGCAACCGGCGGCATGGGCCCTCTTCATCGCCGCTTCGAGGCCGCAGGTCCGCAGCCATTTCAGGTCGGCGATGGTGCTCTTCGTGCCCGGCAGTACGACCATGTCCGGTCGACCCAACTCCTCGGGCGACCGGACGTATCTCACCGCCACGGCGGGATGGGCGTCGAGTGCGGCGAAATCCGTGAAGTTCGAGATCTTGGGCAGTGCTATCACGGCCACGTCCAGGGCATCCGTGCGCGACGCCACGCCGTGGCGCAGGGACATGCTGTCCTCGGCCTCGATATCCGCATCGATCACGGGCACCACGCCCACGACGGGCTTTCCCGTGATGCCCGCAAGCTGCACGAGGCCTGGTTCGAGGATCGAGACGTCGCCCCTGAAGCGGTTGACGATGAGACCCTTCACCATGGCGCGCTCATCCTCCTCGAGCAGCGTGAGGGTCCCCACGAGCTGGGCGAACACGCCGCCGCAATCGATGTTCCCAGCGAGCAGCACGGGCGAGCGCGCTATCCGTGCCATGCCCATGTTCACGAAGTCATCCTGCCTCAGGTTGATCTCCGCGGGGCTGCCCGCCCCCTCGATGAGCACGACGTCGTTGCTCGAACTCAGCGTCTCGAACGACTCGACAACCTCACCACGCAACTCGTGCTTGTAGGCGAAGTACTCCCTCGCGTCCATATCGCCCCGGACCTCTCCGTGCACGATGACTTGGGAACCCGTGTTCGTGGTGGGTTTGAGCAGGATGGGGTTCATCAGCACGTCGGGCTCGATGCCGCACGCCTCCGCCTGGACGACCTGCGCGCGCCCCATCTCGAGGCCATCTGCCGTGATGAACGAGTTGAGCGCCATGTTCTGGCTCTTGAAGGGGGCCACCCGGTAGCCGTCCTGCTTGAGGATGCGGCACAGGCCCGTCACCAACAGGCTCTTGCCCGCGTTGGACATCGTGCCCTGGACCATCAGCGACCTACCCATGAGTTACCTCCTCGAGAGCCTCGATGAGCTCGAGGTTCTCCACGTGTCCTTTGATTCCCACTCGATAGAACCGCTCGTCGAGGCCGACGTAGTTCGAACAGGACCTGATCAGTATTCCCTTGCGTGCGAGTTCGCCATGCAGGCCCTCCCGCGCGGAGAAGAGGACGTAGTTCGCATCCCCCCGGTAGACGCGGAAGCCCAACGACGTGAGCGACCTCGCCACGAAGGGACGTTCCTCGTCCAGGAACGCGCGGGTTCGCGGCATGACCTCCCGGCATCGCAGGGCGGCGATGCCGGCCACCTGGGCCACCGTCGAGACGTTCCAGCATTGCCCTTGCTCCCTCATCCGGCTCAGCGCCTCCGCATCGCTGCAGATGACATGGCCCAGGCGTATGCCCGCCAGGGAGTACGCCTTGGTGAACGCCTTGAGGACGAACAGGCGCCGGTGGCCGGCGCACTGGGATACGAGGGACTCTGCGTGCGTGAAGGGCAGGAAGCACTCGTCGCACACGAGCCTCGCCCCCACCGCCTCGCACCTATCGAGTATCGCCAGGAGCAGGGGCCGGTCGACGAGCTGGCCGGTGGGGTTGTTGGGGTTGCAGAGGAACACCGCGTCCGTACGCTCGTCGATCGCCTCCAGGATCGGCCGTCCCACCGCGAACTCCTCGTCCTCGCGAAGGCGCAGGTACTCGACGTGGCCGCCAGCGCACGCCACCGCCCGCTCGTACTCGGAGAACGTGGGTGCGCACACCAGCGCGTGATGCGGCTTGAACGCGAGGCAGAAGCGGTAGATGAGGTCGGCGGCCCCGTTCCCGCACAGGATGGCGGAGGGTGGTACGCCTTCGGCTTGGGCCAGGGCCCGCACCAACTCGCGACATCGGGGGTCCGGGTACGCCTCGTAATCCGTCACGTGGTCGACGAGGGCATCGCGAACCGGCTGGGGCATCCCCAACGGGTTGATGCATATCGAGAAGTCGAGGTGGACGGCCTGCTTCCCGTAGATGTCACCACCATGGTCATAGCGTCGCAAGATGGCAGCCTCCCCAGATCGCCATGCGCACCGCGACCCCGGCCACGAGGGCGGCGTTCGAGGTGGCGAGCATGAGTCGATTGGCGCGGACGATATCGTCGACCTCGACGGGACGTGTGGGATCGCCGATCGTCGGCTTCCGGCACACCTTGCCAAGGTACGAGGCGTCGCCGCCGAGCTGGATGCCCAGTGCGCCCGCGCAGACCGACTCCGTCTGGGCGGAGTTCGGGCTTGCGTGGTTGAGGCGGTCCCGTGCGTGTATCCGCCTGGCCCCGTCGTGGTCGAGTCCGCACACCCCCGCCATCGCGATCATCAGGTGCGCGCACACCCGTGCTGGGATGAAGTTGGCCGCATCGTCGAGCTTCGCCGCCGCCCGGCCAAAATGCAGGTAGCGGTCGCTCTTGTAGCCGACCATGCTGTCCAACGTGTTGATCACTTTGTAGGTCAAGCCCAATGCACAGCCGCCGAGCACCATCCAGAAGAACGGGGCCACCTCTCCGTCGGAGGTGTTCTCGGCCACCGTCTCGACCGCCGCCCTGGCGATGCCCTCGACCCCGAGTCCCTGGACGTCACGTCCCACTATCATGCTCAGGTTCTCGCGCGCTTGCGGGAGGTCGTCTTCCTCCAGGCTCGCGTGCACGGCCAGAGACGCCTTGGAGAGGCTCCTCGCGGCGAGGAGCTGTGAGCCGATGAGCGCATCCACGAGCATCCCGACCCATGGGCTCACCCAGTAGCCGACCCCCAGGATGACGAGCGTGACGGGAAGGCAGGCGAGCAGTGCGAGGATGACGAGCGCGCTCCCCGCTCGACGCTTTCGGGCATCGTCATCCCCCTCTCGGTAGAGCCTGTGCTCGAGCGCCGCTATGAGCTTGCCCACCCAGGCGATGACGTGCAGACGGCTCGGCGGGTCCCCCAGCACCCTATCCGCCAGGAAGGCGAGCACCAGGGCACCCGTGGAATAGGGCATGAGGTCGTAGATACCCATCACCGGTCGCCTGCTGCGGCGAGCTTCGTGCTTCGATACGCGTGCATGCCCTGCACGAGGTTCAGGGCGAAGCCTGGCTGGGAGAGAAGGTAGACATGCGGATAGCCCGCGAACAGGGTCTTCGTCATGACGATGCAGGGATACTCCCTGCCCGTGGCCGCCTTGCGCGCCGTGAAGCTCGCCCCGGGTACGTCGGACGTCCAGTAATGGAACTCGTGAGCCCGGATGGCGTCGCCGGCGTGAGCCACGAGTCCATCATGCTCGGCGTGCAGCGTGACGTAACCGAACCCCTGCAGCGCGTCGGTTCTCGTGCTCTCTCCCACGATGGCGCCCACCATGTCATATCCATCGATCCGATCTTGCAGGTACATGTAGCCGCCGCACTCCGCGACGGTGGGCAACCCCTGCTCCACCTGCTCACGTATCGAGGCCCGCATCGACACGTTGCCCGAAAGCCGCTCAAGGTACAGCTCGGGATAGCCTCCGCACAGATAGAGGCCGCTGATGTCTTTTGGCAATGCGGCGTCGTCGAGAGGGCTGAAGAAGACCAGGTCGCAGCCCAGACGTCTCAGGAGCTGGAGGTTGTCGGCGTATATGAAGCAGAACGCCGTATCGCGCGCGACGGCGATCCTCAGGTGCATGTGCGACCTGCCCGACTCCCAGCCCTCCTGTCCGACCTGTCGGGCAAGGGAGCGGAGGGCCCGATCGTGCACGTCGTCGCGAACCTCCAACGGGGCAGCCGATCGCGCCAGGTCGAGTAGGCCGTTGAGGTCGACATGCTCGAGCGCGAGTTCGCCGAGAGCCTGTATCTTCTCGGGAAGCGAATCCACCTCCGCGGCCGTCACCAGACCCAAGTGCCTGCTCTGAAGCGAGGTCTCTTGCCGGTGGGGAAGGCAGCCGTACGCCTTGAGACCGGCCCTTCGGGCGACCTCCTCCATGAAGGGGTACATGCCCGGTTCGATGTTGGAGAAGATGACGCCCTGGATTCCGCTTCGCTCCTTGAAACCCGTGAACCCCTCGAGCAGGGCCGCTGCGGAGGTGCCCATGCCGCGTGCGTCCATGACGATGACGGCGGGCGTCTCGGTCGCCATGGCCACGTCATAGGTGGACGCGCGTCCCTCCACCCCGATGCCGTCGTAATACCCCATCACGCCCTCGATGAGCGAGAGGTCGGTGCCGCCGTGGGTGCTGAGGAGCGACTGCAGCTGTTCCTCATCGGAGAAGAACGGGTCCAGGTTGTAGGAGGGCAAGCCCAGGGCCTGCTCATGGAAGAGGGGGTCGATGTAATCGGGGCCGCACTTGAACGAGGCGACCTCGAGGCCCTGCAGCCTATAGGCGGCCAGAAGCGCCAACACGGTCGTCGTCTTGCCGCAACCGCTGCTCGTCCCGGCGACGAGCAGCCTGGCCGTCATCGCGCACCACCGGCCATCGTGCCCGCGATGATGAAGATCGGGTTATGGGCCTTCATCATGTGGAGCCCGGCGGCCTTCGATGCGCGCGCCACGCCCACCTGCGCCAGGCTCACCTCGAAACCGCGAGACTCCAGCGCCCCCACGCAGGAGCAGGCGCTCTCGAGCGCGATGGCACTCGCCACTATCCTGACGTGGGGGTTCTTCTCGACGAGCGTCTGCACGATGCGTTCCATCTGTCCCGAGCTGCCCCCGATGAACGCCACCGTGGGCGCAGGCAGGTCCTCATAGGCTCCGGGTGCGAACCCCTCGATGGCCTTCACGTTGCCCACGTGGAACCTGCGGCAGTTCTCCTGCACGAGTGAGAGCGCCGTGGGGTTCGCATCCATCGCGTAGACCTGGCCCTTGTGGGCTCCCAGGGCCATCTCCACGCTCACCGACCCCGTCCCGCAACCGATGTCATAGCACACGTCGGTCGGCGCAAGCCCCATCGTCGCCAAGGTGACGGCCCGTATCTCGGCCTTGGTCATGGGCACGTCGCCGCGGATGAACTCGCCGTCGGGGATCCCGACCCTCACGCGCGCGTCGAAACCGGGGTTGTCGATGAGCAGGGTGCACAGCGAGGGGAATTCGCCGTGCACCAGTTCCGAGACGAGGGCGTGGCCGATCCGCTCTCCCGGCAACCCCAGGTTCTCGCCCACGGTCACCTGCAAGTCGTCGAACCCTGCCATGCACAACCCCTCCGCCAACTCCGGCACGTTGTTCCCGGTCAGCACGAAGCACTCCCGGTTGCGACGGACCTCGCTCACCAGGTCGCCCGCAGCTTCGTGGCAGCTCACCAGGGCGGCATCCTGCCAGGCGCGACCGCACTTGGCGAAGAGGTACGCCACGGACGATATCCCCGGGATGACCTCGACGTCATATGAGGCGAGCTCGGCGACGAACCTCGTGGCGGCGCTGTGGAAGCCGGTGTCGCCCGACACCAGCACGGCGATGCGCACGGCCGGGCTCGCTGCGATCCTTCTCGCGACGGCCCGTGCCTCGTATTCGCACCACACCTCCTGCTCTCCCTCGTCGAAGGTCTCGCACATGCGCTTGGCACCTACCAGCACCTGGGCCCCTCTGATCGCCCTCATCCCCTCGACGCTCACGGTTGATGCACCCATGCCCGTCCCGATGATCGCGATATGCTTCATGCGAACCTCCCTCTGAGCATCTGCAGGGCCTCGTCCAACGAGATGCCCTCCTCGTCTGCGGGGGGCTTTGCCAACACCGCCACCTTCATGCCGCATGCACGTGCCGCCGCGACCTTATCCTGATAGCCTCCAAGGTGTCCCGAGGCCTTCGTCACCAGGATGGCGGCATGCACCTCCTCGAACATCGCCTCGTTGAGCCGTTGCGAGAAGGGCCCCTGCATCGCGACGATGTGCCTGCTGGGAAACCCCAGGCCCAGGCTCGCTGAGATCCCCTCCGGGGAGGGCAGCATCCGCAGGTACACGCGCTCCTCGAAGTCGCTGATGTTTCGCATCTCCCTGGCCTCCTTGGCGCCCAACGTCACGAAGACCGTGCCCTCCTGGGTGTTGAGCCAGGCCACGAGGTCGTCGAGGGTCATGAAGCATGCCACACCGTCCACCTCCGTCACCTCCCGCACCACCCGCACGTACGGGGTGCCGGCCTGCTTGCAAGCCTCCTTGACGTTCCTGCTCACCTCGACGGCGTACGGGTGCGTCGCATCGATCACCAGCTTGGACCCGTGCTGGACGAGAAGGTCGCGCATGGCCCTCGCATCCATGCGCCCGGTCATGACCTCGACGGGTCTGCCCACCGACAGTTGCTCTTCACCAAGGGGGGTGGCGCAGCAGATGATCGCGGGCACCCGCATGTCGTAGAGTGCTTGCGCGATGATCCGACCTTCGCTGGTGCCGCCGAAGACTATCGTCTCGCTCATAGGCGATACCCCCGTGGCGTGACCATGTGGCCGTCGATGGCCCTTGTCTGCGAGTTCCCTATGAAGACGGTCGTGAACATGTCGACCGAGGTGTCCGAGAGATCCCCGAGACTCATCACCCGCACCTCCTCGCCCTCCCGACCGATGTTCCTGGCGATGCCGCATACGGTTTGAGGTGACCTGTGTCGCATCAACACGGCGCATGCCTTCCTGAGATAGTCGGCGCGCTTCTTGCTGGATGGGTTGTAGAGTGCGCACGCAAGGTCTGCCATACCGACGCATTCGAGTCGTTTCTCGATGAGTTCCCACGGGGTCAGCAGGTCGCTCAGGCTGATGACGGCGAAATCATGCGTCAGGGGGGCACCGAGACGGGCGCCTCCGCTCAGGGCCGCGGTCACGCCCGCCACGACCTTTATCTCCACGTCCGGGTAATCCACGCCCAGCTCGTAAAGCAACGCCGCCATGCCGTATACGACGGCATCGCCGCTGCACACCATGGCGACCGATTCTCCCGCCTGTGCGAGATCGAGGGCCTTTCGGCACCTGTCGACCTCATGCGTCATCGGCGTGTCGAAGAACCTCTTCCCCGGGTAGAGCGGTTCGACCAGCCTCACGTACGTGGAGTACCCCACGATCGCATCGACCGATCCGAGGGTGTCTTGCGCCTCCACGGTCATGCCCGCCTTGCCGCCTGGTCCGATTCCCACCACGAATAACCTCGTCATGTTCCCTCCGGAAAAGAGTAGCGACGCTCATGCAACGCAAGGGCCACGGTGACCCCTCCGTACGACCTCTTGCCCTCGAGCAACCGTCCGTCGCTGGCCAGACAGGCGGCACGCTCGCACACGTTATCGACCCCCGTCGTCCGGTACACGAACTCCGAGCCGCTGAAGGACCCCTCGAGGTGGTCGAGCTCGGCGGCGGGATACGTCATGAAACGGTAGCCGTGGGCATCGCAGAACCCGACCAAACCGGGCTCGTGGGCCTTCAGGTCGATGCTCGCCACCGCCGCGATGCACGTTGGGTGGTATCCCGCTTGCACGACACCCTGGGAAAACGCCCTCTCGACCGCATCCGCTGGGGTGCCACGTCGGCACCCGATGCCCACGAACACATCCCGTGCGACCAGGTGCAGGCACTCCTCATCGGATGGCACGTGGTAGCCGATGAGCACGTCGGGCCCGTGCGCCATGCCCTCATCCCACCAGCGCACGCCGCCTGGGAGAGGGCCGTCGACGGGTACCTCGCTTTTCACGCTCACCGTCTCGCCGGTGAGGAGCTTGCTCGAGACCGTCTTGACGGCATGCGCATCGTCGATGGAGAGCCCTTGCCGCACTGCCCAGGAGTCGAAGGCGAAGACGTGGCTGATATCGGTCGCCGTGGTGATGATGGCACGGGCTCCGAGGATGGTGGCCAGCTCCTCCGTGAGTTCGTTTGCGCGCCCCACATGTCCGGAGAGCACGCTGACGGCGCTCCTACCCAACTCGTCGATCACGACGACGGCGGGATCCTGCAACTTGGAGACCACGTGGGGGGCGATCGCCCGGACGGCGATGCCAACCGCGCCCACGAACACCAGGGCGTCGTATGACCCGAAGTGCCCCGCCGTCCAATCGGCGAGCCCTCCTCGTTTGCACCGGTCGCATTCGATATGATGGTGGCTTCCCTCGGCAAGACGGTGCGCGAGGGCGAGACCACGGTCGCTCAAGGCGAGTACGGCTATCCTCATCTTCTCGCCTGCCGAAACCCCGTCGAGAAATCATCCGCATACAGGCGCGAGAGGGAGTAGTCATCGCCCAGGCAATCGCCGACGATCACCAAGGCCGTCTTGGTGATGCCGTGTCTCGTCGCCATGGTCTGCAAGTCCGCGACCTGGCCGCGGACCACCTTCTCCTCGGGCCATGTCGCCTTGTACACGATCGCCGCGGGCGCCGTCGGCTCGTATCCGCCACAGACGAGCTCGGCCGACAGGGATTCGAGCAGGCCCATGCTCAGGAAGATGACCATCGTCGCGTGGTGCGCTGCAAACGAGGCGATGCTCTCACGGTCCGGGACCGACGTCCTACCCGCCATGCGGGTGATGATGACCGACTGCGAGACGTCGGGCAGCGTGTACTCGACCTTGAGCGCGGCGGCGGCGCCGCAGAAACTGGAGACGCCAGGGCACACGTCGTACTCGATCCCCCGGTCCCCGAGCCTGTCCATCTGCTCGCGGATCGCCCCGTAGACCGACGGGTCGCCCGTGTGCAAGCGCACGACCATCTGCGACTGGGCTTCGGCCTCCTGCATCGCGGCGATGACCTCGTCCAGCGTCATCTTGGCGCTGTTGAGGATCCTGCAGCCGTCCTTCGCATAATCCAGCAATGCGGGATTGACCAACGAACCCGCATAGATGATGACGTCTGCCTGTCCGAGGAGGTCCCTGCCCCTTACGGTTATAAGGTCCACCGCGCCGCTGCCTGCCCCTACGAAATGCACCATGCTAGTCCCTCCAGACGTTCTCGAGGTCTCTGGCGTCCTCGCTCTCCATAAGCACCTTCCTCAGCTTCCCATCGTTGGTGAAGCAGATGAAACCCGTCTCCATGGAATCGGGTGCCTCCCGTCGAAGCGTCCGTTCCACCCGTCCTTGCAGCTGTCCCAGGGTCGCATCGAGGAGTCCGGCCCCGTCGATCAGCTCCAAGGCGGCGTCGGTGGTCGCGGAGGCCAAGACTCTCCGCAGTACCTCCAGGGGAGCGCCTGCCAGAAGCGCGCATGCGCAGAGCGTCTCCATACGGCCGTCTGCATGGTTCGAGTGCGTGTTGGTGATGCCGATGCCCAACTTCACCAACTTGCCCACATGCCCCACGACCAGCACTCGGGAGAATCCGAACTCCGCGGCCGCGCGCAGGGCCTCCCCGAGATAGTTCGAGCATTTGACGGAATCCCTCATGCTGAGTCCGAGTTCGTCCACGGCGAATCGCTCTCCGTAGTTGCCCAGCACGACGAGCAGGTCCCTGCTGCCTCCGGCGGCGATCACGCTGATCTCGACACGGATCGTATCGACCAGCGCCGCCTCGCTCATGGGGTCGACGATCCCGCTTGTTCCCAATATGGAGATCCCGTCCACGATACCCAACTGCGGATTGAAGGTCTTCTGGGCCAGTTCCTCGCCTCGGGGAACGGATACGATGATTCGCAGTCCCCCTTCATACGATGATGCGTGCGCCACCTCGGCCACTGCCGAGGCTATCATCTGGCGAGGGGTGGAGTTGATGGCGGCGGCACCGACGGGCTGGTCCAGCCCCGGCTTGGTCACCCTGCCAACCCCGACACCCCCGTCGATCTCCACACCGTGTGCGATTCTCGATACCTCCGCGTACACGAGGATGCCATCGGTGACGTCGGGGTCGTCTCCCGCATCCTTTCGGACGGCGCAGCGGGCGATACGGTCATCCCGATACGCATCGCACACCTTCAGATGCAGCTGGGTTCCCCGCGGGGTCGAGACCTGCACCTCACCCACGGGCTCTCCTTGCAGCAGCATGCGCGCCGCCGCTTGGGCCGCTCCGGCGGCGCAGCTCCCCGTGGTGTATCCGCTTCTCAGGAACCTCCCGTTATGGAGTCTCTCCCTGGTGCTGCCATCTAACATGGGTGCTCACCGTTGGGCCTCTCGCCGATGAGCAGCGTCGTGAAGTAGCCTTCATCGCCGGTGGCCTCCGCCACGTCATGCAGCACCTTCTGGTTGGGGAGCCCGCAGTTCGCCACGAGGGAAGCTTGCCCATGAAGGCCCTGCGCATCGATGCGGTCGATGACGCCTGACAGCGCCCTGCCGGATTTCATGATCACCTTCGTGCCATCCATGGCAAGCGCCTTATCCATATCCCTATAGGAGGCGGGGAAGATGTGCAGGGGCTGCTTCATGGTCGTCAGTGATTGCGCCAGCTGCGCGGCGCTCGCGCAGAAGCTCGTCACCCCCGCCACGACCTCCACCCGATACCCCCTCGCGGAGACGATCTCGCTGAGATAGGAGAACGTGCTGTAGAGCGAGGCGTCGCCGAGGTTGACCATGGCGACAGACTCGCCTTGGGCAAGGAACTTGCAGATCCCATCCGCTTGAGCCGTATGGGATTCCCGTAGCCTGTCCTCATCCGCCGTCATCAGGAAGTCCAGATAGACGATGCGCTTGTGGGACATGTCGACTTGCTGCTTGGCGATGTCGAGCGCCAGTGTCAGATCGCCGTGGGTACGCGGGACGGCGATGACATCGCACGATGTGAGCACCTTGCAGGCCTTGAGCGTCATGAGCTCAGGGTCGCCTGGCCCCACGCTTACACCGATGAATTCTCCAAAGTTTTGCATACGCTCCTCTGCTTCCCGTGGACAACCGGAACCAACACATACGAGAATCAGGCATTCGGCAACGGCCGAGCACCAATTCGCACGGGTATTTAATTGAGTGCAGAGGAGAGACAGCGGGTCCTGTGGTTATACTTCATGTTCTTATCCCATCATCATCCAGTAATGTTAAGAATGGTTCGGCACACGTAACCGCGGGCGCGCCGTGCTTGCACGACGCATGCGGATACGATTGATGGTTTGGTTTTCCGGCTTTGGCTCCCACGCTCGCGTGCAAGGTGGAAGACCGTTTACGGTTACTGGTATAGTGCGGGATTCACACCCGCCTTACCCCGACGCCTCTTGGCGTCGCGCTGGCATCTGCAAACGAAGATGTCAGCAAAACCATCATGCAAATTTGGGTGGTCACCATGGCAAACCGATTGAACGGCAAGAGCGCAACGATGTTCACGAGCACGTCAACAAGCGCTGTAGAGGTTGGGGGATGCCATTCCCAAGCTTGCACTCGATCTCCAGGCATCAACTCCTCTCATCCATCAGATATCCCGTTGGGGAGGGCACCTGATGCTCCGATAGTTCAACGAGGCCATGGTGGCACAATCGAGGCCTCGAATCAACAGCGCCATGGCAGTGGTCCACCGTGCCCTGCGCACGAGAGGGACACCGTCCCGTGCGATTGACCTCGACCCAGGGGTTCTCGTCGACCTTGCCCACGATGGGCTACGTGCGGTCTCGATAAAGAGTGAAAGGATCTCCGTTGTGACTGCCCAACTGACCTAGAAGGTTGGCGAACGGAGTACTTGCGCCGGTGCGCGGTGGGAGTGGGGCGTATCTCGTCGCAGGTTCCTCCGACGGCGTCATCGTCCTTGACCACGTGCTTGGATGTCGACGGTAGTCGCAGGCCCCTGTTCGCGCCTCGCCAGGAAGACAGCTGGGACGATGGAAATCGCGGTGAAACCGATCGACCACCAGAAGGCCACGTTGTATGCGTTCACCGTCGCCGAGACGACATCCATCGTCTGATGGATGACGAGCTGGTGTTGGATCACCGTCGCCAGGATCGCCGACCCGAAGGCGCCTCCGATGGTTTGCAGGATCCGGGTCACGATGCTCGCGTCGGGAACCTGCCCCCTTTCGAGTCCGATGTAGGCGGATGCCATGATCGGGATGAACAACCCGCCCAGACCGGCACCACGTACGAGCAGCGCCGCCGCCAACAGCACCTGGTTGGTACTGGCATCCGCGAAGGCAAACGGCAGTGTGCCCAAAACGGTTATGGCGAGGCTCACCATCACGATCAGACGCGAGCCGATGCGGTCGGTGAGCGTCCCCACCCAGCTCCGGGTGAGTAACATACCCACACCTTGCGGTATCAGTGACAATCCGGCATACAGGGCACTTTCACCACATACCTGCTGGTAGTACAGGGGGAGCAGCAGCATCGCTCCATTCAAGACGATCCCCGAAAGGAAGAGCAGGATGCAGGAGGAGGAGAAGTTCCTCGACCGGAAGAGGCGCAAATCCACCACGCGGATATCCCTCGGATGCAAGGCGTAGAGGACAAATGCGACCATGAGCGCGATGCCGATGACCAGTGGCACGAGCACCGCGCTATCTGCGAGTCCTCCATAGGAGCTGATCTGGGTAATGCCGTAGATGAGGAGCGCGAACGCGGGGGAGAGCATGGAGATGCCGATCCAATCGAGGGATTGCTCATGGTCGGGTTTCCTATCGTCAGGCAGTCCATGCCAGGCCAGCAGGAGGGCAAGCAGGATGATGGGGACATTCACATAGAAGATCCAGCGCCAGCTCAGGCTGTTTATGATCAGCCCGCCCAACACCGGTCCCAGGATCGGGCCCAATACGGCGGGGATGCTCATAAACGACATCAGTTGGCCCAAATGTTTGCCGCCCGCGACCTGGACGAGCAGGGTCTGCACGGTCGGCATCATCAAGCCGGCGCCAAGCCCTTGGATGAAGCGAAAGACGATCAGGCTTCCGATGTTCCACGACAGGGAGGACAGTACGGAGCCTACGAGAAACACGATGAGGGAGAACATGAATATCCGTTTCCCCCCGAAACGGGTCGTGGCCCATCCGGAGACCGGGACGGCGATACCCATGGCCAGCACGTACCCGGTGATGACCCATTGGATGATCGACACCGTGCTTTTGAAGTCAACGGTGATGGACGTGATGGCCACGTTGGCCATCGTGGAATCGAACAGCGGTGCGAGAGCGCCTATCACCAGGATGACGGCCACCCTCACCAACGATGGGTCGAGTTTTTCCTTTCGAGATCTTGAAGCGGTTGGTGTATCGTTTGCCATGTCGGGATCCTCCCTCGCTTACATAAATAGGGTACGGTACGTACCGTACCCTATTTATGTAAGGTATACTATGCCCATGGACAATGCAAGTGAGGAATTCTGAAAGGACGAGATGCAGTTGGACGGGCAAAGGAACGACCATCTCCCCCAGCCTGGACACACCTCTGGTCAAGGGGGTCATCCCGTGGGGACACGACGGCGTGGCGAGGTTCTCGAGGATGCGATCCTCAATGCTGCTTGGGATGAGTTGAACGGGGTTGGCTATACCCATCTGACGATGGAGGCTGTGGCGAGGCGGGCAAAGACGAATAAAGCGGCGATATACCGTCGCTGGCCGAGCAAGGCCAAACTCGTCGCCGCCGCATGGCGCAGGCATATGCCCGCTGTCACGAAGGAGGTTCCTGACACGGGCGATCTTCGCAACGACGTGATGCTCTTCCTCGACACGATCGTCCAGCCATTGCAGATGATTGGCGCGGAGACGCTGCATGGCCTCATGGTCGATCTTGGCGGACTCCTCTCGTCCTTGCCCCAGATGGACCATCAGGGGGTCGCGGAGAGGTGGAATGCTTCGATGATGACGATCCTGAGACATGCCGAGCAGAGAGGTGAGGTCGATTCGGCGAAGGGCACTCCTCGCATCCTGTCACTGCCGGCAGACCTGCTGCGCTATGAGCTTCTGATAACCCATGAGCCGGTGACCGATGAAACCGTCGCAGAGATCGTCGACGATATCTTCTTGCCACTTGTCCGAACCTGAGATGCGCCCGTCTCCACCTGAACCCCGTCTACCTTGAGGCTTTCGCATGGTCGCGCCGCACCGGTGCATGGGTGCTGCGGATGGTCAGGACTCGAATCGTATGGAGGTGTCATGGGGAAGTGCGAGATGGCTCGCGACCTCGACGGCTTTGATGATTCCATTGGGGACAGGACAGGCGGGATGTTTGCAGTACGTGCGGCAGGCATCGAAGATGGGACCTTCCCCTACCTTTGCAAACCCCACCTCGAGCGCATCGACGACCTTGAGGTCGTCGCCCAACCTCGCGTAGTTGGGGCACGTCGATTCGATGGAGAGCTCGACCTCATCATCATCGTCAGATACTGCCGTGACGGTGGTGACGAACCCGCAGATACCCGAACACGTTACTGTCGTTGCCATGGGATCTCACATTCTCCTCGCCATACCTGAGAGGTGGGGAATCGATGGGCTCTGGATAATCCCAGCTGACTGAGATGATAGGTCCCTGTAGGCGAGGCGGCGCTGCGCAGCGCGTCCACCGGATGCATCTCGACCCTGTGGGGCCAAACTGCCGACGAGGGGGAGGTTACCCGGAGGCGCGCTGCTCCACAACCGACGCGATCGGCGTTTCGGCAAAGAGAAAGTGCAGGTACCGCAGGAACACGTAGAGCACCATGGACGTCGCGAGCAAGGTCTCCATCGCGAGCAGCACATGAAGTGCCGGCGGTACCGTGTAACCGCTGGCTGCGAGGGCTGCAAGGAACTTCGAGAGCGCGGTCGCGGTGATGACGAAGGGAAACGTCATGGCCGCATAGCTTGGGTAGAACCTCGGACGGAGCAGCTTCGGAAGCTGGATGACCACTATCATGAGCAACGACTGCGCGAAGAACGCCTATGCCGGCGATTATCAAGAACTCATCGAGGAGCTCATGTCCTACCGGTAACCCTGCTCGATGCTGCATCTTCCCACCTCGACGGCTCCAGCCCTTCGAAGTGTGACGAAGTCACGGTAATGGTTCATGCTTTCGTATATCCTCAACTCACGCCGGCTGAGAAGAGGCATACTTCAAGGGGGGAGCTGTGGTTGGGATTCGGCCGTATCAGACCATAGATGACGTTTGAGGAGATGTGAGGAATGGGAATATTCGATATGTTTGGGAAACGACCTGGCATCGACGAGGGTGTGGAGCGATTCCACGCGACCGCCGGTGCCATCCTGCTCGATGTTCGCACCCAGCAGGAATACCATCAAGGGCATATTCCCCAAAGCGTCAACATACCCCTGGACCATCTGAGCGAACTGTCGCATCCTAAGACCACGCCGCTGTTCGTCTACTGTCAAAGTGGTGCACGGAGCTCCCAAGCCTACTCATGGCTCAAGCAACATGGTTACGGGCAGGTCACGGACCTCGGTGGGATCATGGGTTACCATGGAGCGTTGGAACAGTAGGTGGATGTATCTTGGCTCCAAGAGCTGTGCATGCGTCGGACGATCGGCGGCGGCAAAGCCGCCGACACAAGACCGCTGGTACCTGAATGAGGGGAAGCGAAGATGACGGCACCGAGTATGGTCGACTGGGGGGAGGCATGGCGCGTCGTGCGTGCGGGCAGGTCCCAGGGTTCAAACGACCAGGCCCACTGGGACCGGCGGGCGCAAAGCTTCAAGGACATATGCGGCCGTTCTCCCTACGGGGCGGCGTTCCTCGGCTACGCGGATATCCTGCCGGACGAGAGCGTCTTCGACATGGGTTGCGGCGCCGGGACCCTCTCGATCCCTCTCGCGCAGATGGGCCACGAGGTCGTCGCCGCGGACTTCTCGGAGAACATGCTCCGCTATCTGCGTGAATCGGCCCGCGAGAAGGGAGTGGACGATCGTATCCGCACCGTGCGGCTCGACTGGATGGAGGACTGGGCGCCGCATCGGCTCGAACGCTGCGATGTCGCGGTGGCGAGTCGGTCCATCATCACCGACGACCTCGAGGACTCGCTCCTCAAGCTCGATGCCATGGCGCGCCGCCGTGCCTGCGTGACGGTGCCCACGAAGGATTCCCCGCGTACCGACGACAAGGTGCTTCGGGCCATCGGGCGGGCGCCGAGTGCCGAGAACGACGTGCAGTACTGCCTCAACATCCTCTTCCAGCATGGCATGGCTCCCGAGCTGCGCTACATCTCCACGGAGAGGCGCGAGTCATGGGGGAGCCGGGAGGACGCGGTCTCGGATATCAGGAGGTCCCTGGGGGTGCTGATCCCGGCCGAGGAGAAGGCCCTTGCCTCATTCCTCGATGAGTTCCTGGTCGAGGGCTTAGACGGAGAGGCTACGACCTGTTGGAGGAAGGGCTACGTGCAACCGGTCATCTGGGCGTTCATCGCGTGGGACAAGGAGACGAGACAGAGGGAGTCGGTATGAAGGTATCCATACCTGGATACGGAAGACTGGTCATAGAGCACGTGGTCATGGACTTCAATGGGACCATCGCGGTCGATGGCATCTTGAGAGAGGGGGTCCGCGAGCGCATCGTCCGGCCGGCGAGATGCTGCCACGTCCATGTCCTCACATCGGACACCCGAGGAACCGCCGCACGAGAGCTCGCCGGCTTGCCAGTCTCGTTGGGCATATACGGCACCGAAGATGCTGGTGCATGCAAAGGGGCGTTCGTCGGAGCCTTGGACGCGAGCGTTTGCGCATGCATAGGCAACGGGAGCAACGACACCTCGATGTTCGCGACAGCCGCACTCTCGATCGCGGTGTTGGAGACCGAGGGTCTGTACGCCCCCTTGTTGACCTCCGCCGACATGCTGGTGAAGTCCAGCGTCGATGCGCTTGACCTCCTGTTGGACGAGAGACGCCTCATCTCGGGTCTGAGACGATAGATTTCGCACGTACACCCAATGTAAGACATCCACCTCTGGGACTCTCCATACGTCTTTCGTTTCCCCTTGCGAATAGATATGATGTCGTCAAAACATCTGACCCATCCTCACGAGGTGTCACGGCAGCCGGGAAGGCAAGGCCTTGGAAAGCATCGTCACAACACTCGCGAGCTTCTGGTACCTGTGGTTGATCGTCTTCATCGCACCAGTGCTCACCGCAGTGGCCAGGCTGCTCAAACCCAAGGTGAAGGGGTTCGAGGGCGAGAAGATGATCCAGCTCCACCTTGCCTCCCTGGACAAACGGAGGTTCGTCTCCCTGCACGACATCCTCCTGATGACGGACAGGGGCACCACGACCCAGATAGACCACATCATCATCTCCACCTATGCTATCTTCGTGATCGAGACCAAGAACTACACGGGTTGGATCTCGGGCTATGAGAAGAGCAAGGAATGGACCCAGACCATCTACAAGGTCAAGAACCGGTTCATGAACCCCATCAGGCAGAATTACGGTCATATTCATATGAGGGCGCTCGACCACTTCATGGCCTGGCGCTTTCGACCACCTCGCCGCCCAGCTTGGTGCCGGTGTGGGAGGAAAAGCTTGCCGTAGACGCAGAAGAGACCACGTCCGACGAGGACGTCCGCAGGCTTACGTCAGCAAGCTGAGCCCTCGGGTCTCCAGACCATGTGTCCTCTAGGTGCACCTCCTATCCATCCGCTCATCCTATGGAGAACACCTGCGTTGCCCATTGCGTGCCACCTCCGGCTCCCACGGCGCAGATACTCACCGTATGCGAACCGGAGGTCAGGTCCGATGCGGGAATCGTTATCGAGAACCCGCTGTTGTAGCTGTTGGCGTAGTATCCGTCCGGGTCAACGAGATCATGCACATCCGGCCTCGATAAGAACTCCTTGGTCGAATATGCCTTCTGAGAGCTTTGTCCCATATCCAGATAGACATCGACGCGGTCCAAACCTGCCGAGCTCAGTGCCCAGCCGGTCACGGATACGTCTCCCGAGTATGTCTGATCATGTGGACTATCAATATTGTTCTTGGGTTCGGGGCCCACGGAGAATCCCTGCGAAGCCCACTGCACGTTCCCGTCGTTTCCAATGGCGGCAACATCTATGTTGTGATGGCCGACATAGAGGTCTGTCGACGGTATGACGAAGTCGAATCCGCAATTCGCGCCTGTGGGATACGTGCCGTCCGGATAGATGGCGGCTTGGACATCCGGACGCGCGGTGAATTGACTTGAAGGTACCGAATAGAACGCCCTTGGAGACGGTATGCCGTCAAGATATACATCCACACGGCTCACGCCCGACGCGTTCACAGCCCATCCCCTGACCGCGACACTGCCGCCATACGTCGTATCCTGGGGAAGATCGATAGACATCAGCGGTGATCCCACGATTATATCTTGTGTCTGCCAGTCCACCTCCCCGTTGGTGTCTATCGCCGCCACCAGAATCGTATGTGCACCCGGCTGCAAGGTTCCAGCTTTGATCGTATAGCTGTATCCGTTGTTCTGGTCCACGTAGTATCCGCTGTCGTTCACCGCCTGCTGGACATCGGGTCTTGGGGCGAACTGATCTGTGGAGCCGAGCCCCTGGTTGTCATCGACATAGACATCCACACGGTCCATCCCCGCATGGGCCACTCCCCATCCCGTGACATCGATATCTCCATAATATGTGACCTGGCTTCGTGGATTGTCTATGCAGCTTTGAATTTCCGGCAGACTCTCACTTGCGCTTTTTGCGGAAAGGGAATGGTAGGTCAATGCCATCGCCACGGTTGCGATCGATGCAGCTGCGATGATCGCAATCAATGCATATACGATGGGCTTATGCTTGAGATCGTGGATGTTCCTCAACCCATTTGGCCATGTCTTCATCTTTGCTTTCCCCTCAAGTGTTCGTTTTGTTTCATCCCCTTGCAAACGACCGTGTTCCCCACCGTGCCGCCCCATCTGTACCCATAATGCATAACTTATCGTATGTGTACCCATTGCCGAATCGCTTCACGATATTACCTGGATATAACCGTAATCATTGGTACGAGGGGCGGACGATTCCTTCCTTCGAAATGGTCCGAAAATCGTCAGCATCCCCCATTTGACAAAGAGAAAATCCCGAGGAACCTTGATTGATGGATGATTTGCTTTGTTATCTCAGGATACCGTTGCAGAACTAACACGTTTCATAAATATGGGGATTCAAATTCTTCTATAAATAGCCCGAGTTTTTCAACCAATCTAACAATTCCCTCAGGCTTTGACAGAGATCCGATATACATGTAATAATCATAGCCGAAATGAACAAACATCTTATTGCCGCTCTCTAACTTACACCATAGCTGCTCCCTTAACACCAGGCGGCACAAACGTTCGATATCTTTGATTTCAAGGACATCCCCTTCTCGCAGATTCTCGAATAGCTCTACCATCTCCTCCGTATATGCCAATGGATTTTTGCCAAGGTCTATATTCCTATTGTGCTTTTCAAGACATCTAATGGTCAAGGTTGTGATGCCGGAACCCTTTGCAAAGAGCAAGACTGCGTCGATGTAGGCGTTCTCAACAGCCATATAATCATTAACCGTAAACTCCTTACCACCATATGGTTTACCTATGTCATAGCATGATGTCCATTCGTTTTTTTGGTATTCACCTTGTCCATCCCTATATGCGGGATCATATTTAGTAATCCTCCAACTAACCATTTTCTTAATCTCCTATCCTATTCAGATTAGCATCATATGTACCCAATCTGGTTTGTTTGCTTCCCAAATCTTCAGCAGAACCTGCAGCTTTCCAGACCCCACCGCTATGTCCGTCTACATCTGGTGTGATATATGTATTTCCTTTCTTAAACACCGGCTGTCCATGGGATATAAGGCTTGTCTTCTCGAAACCAAGCGCTTTAGCCGCTTCGGTAGCTTGCTTGGCAGTCATTCTAGTTGCTTCCCCCGCAACCTCCGCCGCCTTCTCCACCTTCGAGGCGTCTTTGGCGCCCTCGAGCGCCTCGCCGCCCAGCTTGGCGGCCTTGTAGCCGAGCTTGGCGGCGCTGGCGGCATCGCCGGCAAACGGGACGGCGCCCGCAAAGGACAGCCCCATGGACACGTAGTCGCCCTCGGTCGCGTACCAGATCCCGTTAGCCGCGTCGAAGATGGCACCGGCCACGGGCACCATCCCGGCCACGTCGAGCACCGTGTGGGCGATGCTCACAGCCGAGCCCGGCTGCGAG
>JAATFL010000020.1 GCA_015655215.1 Coriobacteriia bacterium | reverse complement strand
CGGCGTACCTGCCCTACCAGCAATTGCACCACATTCTGAACTATTCAATATGCAAGGTCAAAATGCGATGAGTAAATACTAGGAGAGTGACATGGCCGACAGCATCCGCTTCACCGATGGGCAGGGCGACCCCGATACCGCCTCCGCCGCCCGCATGGCACCGTGCGGTATCCTCGGATACACGGCGGCGCGCCCGTTCGACGAGTCGCATGCGCGGGCGACGGTCGCCGCAGCCGGTTTCAGGTTCGACGAGAGCGGGCTCATCCCCTGCATCGTCCAGCAGGAGGGCACCGGTGAGGTGCTGATGATGGCGTGGATGAACGAGGAGTCGATCGTGCTCACGCTCACGACACGTACGACCTGGTTCTGGAGTCGCTCTCGCCAGGAGCTGTGGAACAAGGGCACCACGAGTGGCAACGTCCAGGCCCTTCGCGAGTTGCGCTACGACTGCGACGAGGATTGCCTCCTCGCCATCGTCGACTCGTCGGGTCCGGCGTGCCATACCGGCGCACGCAGTTGCTTCTACCGCACGCTCGGGTGAACGAGGACCACAGGGAGGCGCGTCTACGAGAGAGGGAAGCGATGGGTGAGAGAACCGCGAACGTGCAGCCATGCAACCTGGGCGAGGTCCTGGCGAATTTGACGGCGACGGTGCACGCTCGCCGTGCTGCGGACCCGCAGGAGAGCTACACCGCGAAGTTGCTCGAGGGTCCCGAGGACTATCTGCTCAAGAAGGTGGTCGAGGAGGCGACCGAGGTCGCCCTGGCCGCCAAGGACGCCGACCACGACCATGTCCGCTATGAGGCGGGCGACCTGGTGTATCACCTGCTCGTCGTGCTGGAGCGTTATGGGATCTCACCCGACGAGCTCGCCGGCGAGCTGCGCGCGCGCATGCACGACCCAACGCCCCCTCGTCCCTGACGGGAAACGTGGGGTCGTCGGGACACCATGTCGCTCTTGACCGATGCCTCGTAGGATGGACCCATGCCGACCAGTCGCGACGCTTCGAGGAGGCCCT
Organism: Coriobacteriia bacterium; assembly: GCA_015655215.1. Classification (GTDB taxonomy): domain Bacteria; phylum Actinomycetota; class Coriobacteriia; order Coriobacteriales; family RUG033; genus JAATFL01. Next base: position 69,155 of record JAATFL010000020.1, on the reverse strand, counting down.
TACGGACGAGAACGTCACCTACCATCCTGCGACCAGGGATGACGTGCCCACCATACTCGGTTTCATCAAGTCGCTGGCTGCCTACGAGCATCTCTCCGATGGCGTCGTCGTCACCGAGGAGGTCCTTCGCGACCAGATGTTCGACCACATGCGCGCCGAGGCGCTTCTCGTCGCCGCGGACGGCATCGAGGTCGGCATGGCGTTGTACTTCTTCAACTTCTCCACGTTCCTGGGTCATGCCGGTCTTTACATCGAGGACCTCTTCATCGCTCCGGAGCATCGCGGCAAGGGGTATGGGCTTGGGCTGCTCAAACGGGTTGCGCGCATCGCGACGGAGAGGGGATGCGACCGCATCGAGTGGGTGTGCCTCGACTGGAACGAGCCGAGCATCGGCTTCTATCGTTCGCTTGGCGCGCAGCCCCTCTCGGAATGGACCACGTTTCGGCTCACCGGCGATGCCCTCAGGCATCTCGCCGAGTAGTCCGTCTCGTCGTCCTCCCCTGCGTGCCCATCTTGTTGCCACGCCGTTTGCGGATGCCCATCGACCGCTACGCCGTCGGATGCCTCGATGACGCTTTCCCACGTGGGCGCGGCGCGTTACCGTGACCGCACTTGAATACGCGCGCCTGTGAAGGGGAGCAGTATCCGAACCCATAGCGTCTCAGAGAGCCGGCGATGGTGCGAATCCGGCACGCAGGGTACGGAGAATGGACCCCGGAGGCTCCAACGCAACGGCATGGTTCGAACGCCTGCGAGGGTGGTGGACGATGGCCCATTAGCGTTGGCGGCATTCCGCCGATATCGGAACCGGATGTGTCGGAGAAGCCCCTCGCGGGGGTGGTTCCAAGCATTGTCTGGACCAAGATCACCGCCCATGGCGGTGAACGAGGGTGGCACCGCGAGATGTGAGACACCTCGCCCCTTGATCATAAGGGGCGAGGTGTCTTTTTCATTGCGGACAGCGCGCGGCTTGAGCACCGTGGGAGCGGGTGGCCCTTCCCTCTCCCCGTCGAGCCGAGAGGATGCACCATGATCACACCTGACCGAGAAACGTATCTTCAGTTCGCACGGGAATACGACATCGTGCCCGTCGCCCGCAAGGTCTACGCCGACCTCACCACGCCGGTGAGCGCCTTCTCGATCTTGTCGAAGGGCGCCACCAACGCCTTCCTCCTCGAGAGCATGAGCGCAGGCAACGCCCTGAGCCGGTACAGCTTCCTCGGGGTGGGGGACGACAAGGTGGTCACCGCACGGGACCATGAGGTCGTCGTGGAGAGTGGCGACGAGGCCGCAGGGGTGGGTCGCGAGAGGGTCGGGGATCCTCTCGACGTGGTCGAGCGAGAGCTCGGGGCGTCACGGGTCGCTCCCGTTGAGGGACTCCCTCCCTTCATCGGCGGTGCCGTGGGCTATGTCGGCTACGAGTACGTCACGCTCATCGAGCCCACCGTTGCGAGGGTCACCGGGCAGACCGCCGCCGGTCCCGACCTGTGCTTCATGTACGCCAACGTGGTCGTCGCCTTCGACAACGTGCATGGCACGATGCAGGTCATCGTCCCCACGCGACCCGGCCTGGCACCCTCCGATGCCTACGATGGGGCACTCGCCCTCATCTCCTCGGTGCTCGAACGGCTCGACGCCGGTGTGCGCGAGGGATCGTCGGTCGGTTTGGCGGACGTTCCCAAGCCCGTGCCCGTGGCATTCGCCTCGCATACCTCGGAGAAGCGCTACTGCGAGGAGGTCCGCCTCATCAAGGAGCACATCGTGGCAGGTGATGCGTTCCAGGTGGTGCCATCGCAGCGCTTCTCCACCCCCTATGTCGGGGATGGCCTGGACGTCTACCGCGTGATGCGCGAGGTCAACCCGAGTCCGTACATGCTCTACGTGCGGACCCGCGAGGTCACGATCGTCGGTGCGAGCCCCGAATCGCTCGTGCGCGTTACGGGCAAGGACGTCCTCACACGGCCCCTGGCCGGCACGCGGGCGCGTGGGGCGACGCGCGACGAGGACGAGCGCGTCGCCAAGGAACTGCTCGATGACGAGAAGGAGCGCGCCGAGCACGTGATGCTCGTCGACCTCGCCCGCAACGACCTGGGGCGCGTGTGCACCCCGGGTTCCGTCGACGTCGACGAGTTGCTCTCGATCGAGCGCTACTCGCACGTGATGCACCTCTCGTCCAACGTGGTGGGAACGCTCGCAGAGGACGCATCGGCCTTCGATGCGCTGCGGGCGACGTTCCCCGCCGGTACGGTGTCGGGTGCTCCCAAAGTGCGCGCCATGCAACTCATCGCCGAGCTGGAGGATGAGCCCCGCGGACCCTACGCGGGGGCGGTGGGGTACTTCGGCCTCAACGGGTCGATGGACATGTGCATCGGCATCCGCTGCGTCGTCATCGCCGACGGGCAAGCGAGCGTGCAGGTGGGCGCAGGGGTGGTGGCAGACTCCAATCCGGAATCGGAATACCAGGAGACCCTCAAGAAAGCGGCTGCGATGCGCGAGACGCTCGAGTTGGTCGCCGGCATGGTCGAAGGGAGCGTGAGGTAGATGATCTTCGTCATCGATAACTACGATTCGTTCACCTATAACGTCGTACAGCAGCTCGCCAAGCTGGGCGCCCAGGTCGAGGTGCGCCGCAACGACGCGGTGACCATCGACGAGCTCGCCGCCCGCCGCGCGAGCGGGGAGCTCGAGGGGATCGTCATCTCACCCGGTCCCGGCACGCCCGACGCCGCAGGCGTGTCACTCGACGTCGTGGCGTTCGCCGATGAAAGCGACACGCCGCTTCTGGGCATCTGCCTGGGGCATCAATGCATCGCACAGTACTACGGGGCGAGCATCGTGCGCGCTTGCCATGTGGCACACGGCAAGACCTCGCTCATACGGCACGGCGGCGCCGGGCTTTTGGGGGACATGTCGCGTCCTTTCACGGCCACGCGTTACCATAGTCTCGTGGTCGACCCGGATACGCTGCCCTCCTGCCTGCGGGTGACCGCCACGCTCGAGGACGGGACCATCATGGGACTATCCCATGAGAGCAAACCCATCCATGGCGTGCAGTTCCATCCGGAGAGCGTGCTCACCGCCGAAGGTGACCTCATCGCGCGGGCGTTCCTCGAGGTGTGCGGCGTGGTGGAACCACCTGCCCGGACACGGCCCGCGGCGGGCGCGAGCACCTCGCGGCGCGTGGTCGAGACGATTCCCGACGCCCTCTCCATCGTCATCGACGGGGGGTCGCTCACCGAAGGGCAGGCCTCCTCGGCCATGGGGGTGATCATGGACGGCGAGGGCACCGAGGCCCAGGTCGCCTCGCTCATCACCGCGTTGCGCATGAAGGGTGAGACGGTCGATGAGATCGTCGGCTTCGCCCGTGCGATGCGCTCGCGCGCCAACACCGTCGTCACCACCTCATCGGACACGCTCGACATCGTGGGTACCGGGGGCGATGGGCTCAAGACGTTCAACATCTCGACGACGAGCGCGTTCGTGGTCGCCGGTGCCGGCGTGCCCGTGGCCAAGCACGGCAACCGCGCCTCCTCATCTGCTTCCGGTGCCGCCGATGTGATCGAGGCGCTGGGGGTTGCCATCGCGCTCACTCCGGCCGACATGGGGAGATGCGTCAACGAGGTGGGAATCGGCTTTCTCTTCGCGAACGTGCTGCATCCCTCGATGCGCTTCGCGGCAGGACCGCGCCGCGAGATCGCCATCCGCACGGTCTTCAACATCCTCGGTCCGCTCACCAACCCGGCCGGCGCTCACCACCAGCTCCTCGGGGTGTATGCGCCACGTCTCGTGGACATGATGACCGAGGTGGCGGGGCGCATGGGTGCCGAGCACGTGCTGGTCGTGCACGGGCACCCGGGTATGGACGAGGCCTCCTGCTCTGGTCCCACGCAGGTGGGCGAGTACCACGACGGCACGCTCTCACGATACGAGATCGTCCCCGGACGGTTCGGGCTACCCACGGGTGATCCCGCCGCCGTCCGTGGTGGCACGCCCGAGGAGAACGCGGTCATCACCCGAGCCATCCTCTCCGGGGAGCAAGGGCCGCGCCGCGATACCATCCTGCTCAACGCGGGCATGGGCCTCTACGCCGCCGACAGGGTCGCTGGCATCGAGGAGGGCGTCGACCTTGCCCGTGCGTCGATCGATTCCGGAGCCGCGCTCGCCAAGCTCGAGGGCCTCATCGCCCTCTCGCATCAACTCGCCGCGAAGGAGCATGCATGATGGGATATCTCGATGACATGACGTCTCGCCGTTCCGCCTCGGTCGAGGCGTTCGTCGCCACGCTGCCGGGCGAGCGGCTTCGGGTCAAGCTCGAGCAGGTTCGCGACCCCCTCCCCTTCGCCGCCCATCTCGTCGCCCGTGACGACGTCGCCGTCATCGCCGAGTTCAAGCGAGCCTCTCCCTCGGCAGGCCCCATCGCCCCCTTCGCGAACCCGGTCGTGCAGGCGCGAGCCTATGTCGCCGGGGGGGCCGCCTGCATCAGCTGCCTCACCGAACCCGAGGATTTCAAGGGGAGCTTCGACGATCTCTCGGCCATCAGCCGTGCCGTGAAGGTCCCGGTCCTCGCCAAGGACTTCACCGTCTCGGGCGAACAGCTTGCGCTCTACCGGGCCTTTGGCGCCGACGCGTGTCTCATCATCGTGGGCCAGGTGGGTGATAGGCTTCCCAGCTTCATCGAGCTCGCGGTGCGCATCGGTCTCGCGCCGGTCGTGGAGGTGCACGACGGCGACGAGCTCGCCACGGCGCTCGGGGCGCATGCTCCGCTCATCGCGGTGAACGCACGCGACCTGCAGACGTTCACGGTCGACCTCGAGGGGACGCACGAGCTGATCGGTGCGGCCAAGGCCTCCGGTGCGACCGTCATCGCCGCCTCGGGCATCGCATCCCGCGCCGACGTGGAGCGGGCCGCCGCCGCCGGCGCCGATGCCGTGCTGGTGGGGGAGTCGCTCATGAGGGCCGCCGACCCGCAGGCTGCCGTCACCGCCCTCACCGGCGTGCCCCGCCGTCGCGAGCCGCATCGCACCGGCATCAAGATGTGCGGTTTCACCGACCCGGCGGAGGCGGTGCTCGCCGCCGAGACTGGGGTCGACGCGATCGGCGTCGTGTTCGCCCAGGGCTCCCCGCGCCAGGTGACTCCCGAGCAGGCAGCGGGTATCTTCCAGGTGCTACCTCGGGGGGTACGTCGCGTGGGCGTGTTCGCTGACGACCCGTTGGAGCGCATCGATGCCGTCGTGGGTGCGTCCGGCATCGACTCCGTGCAGCTGCACGGCGACGAGAGCCCGCTTTTCTGCTCGCAGGTCGGGCGCCCTGTCATCCGGTCGATCCGGGTCGCCCCAGGCGAGCCGTTGCCCCTCGTCCAGATGCACGCCTACGACCAGTCGGTCGTCTCGTTCCTCGTGGATACGAGGACGGGCTCCGACGTCCCGGGCGAGCAGGGTGGCACGGGGGTCGTGCTCGACTGGTCGGCACTCGCCCCGCTCCCGGCAGGCATCCCCATCGTCCTCGCCGGCGGCCTCACCCCCGAGAACGTGGGCGAGGCCATCCGCACGCTGCGTCCGGCCGCCGTCGACGTCTCGAGCGGCATCGAGTAGGCCCCGGGAGTGAAGGACGTGGATCGTATCCGCGCCTTCGTCGCCGCGGTGCGGGCGGTCGACGAGGAGCTCTCATGAGCACCCTGGGTGGTCGGGGCGACGGCGCCATGCCCTCCGCGTCCATGACGACGGGCGCCCGTCGTCTCACCGAAGCCTTCTCCCGAGGACCCGCGCTGGTGAGCTACCTCATGGCCGGTTACCCCTCGTCGAGCGAGGCGCGTGAAGCCGTGCGGCAGGTCGTCGTCGCCGGCGCCGACGTGATCGAGCTCGGCGTGCCCTACGCCGATGCGCTTGCGGATGGACCGGTCATCGTACGGGCCGCCGACGCAGCCCGTACCGCCGCCTTGCCGGGGCGCTTCGGCTTGGAGGAGACCATCGCCACGGTCGCCCTTCTCACGCGAGGGGAATCCGCGCCCGACGCCGCCGGCGCACCCATCGCCCCCGCTACCTCCCATACGGCGATACGCGTGCCGATCGTCCTCATGACGTACTACAACCCCATTCGTACGATGGGCGTCCACGAGGCGGCGCACATGATGGCCGATGCGGGCGTCGCGGGGGTCATCGTCCCCGACATGCCGCCGGAGGCGGGTCGAGGATGGCTCGAGGCTAGCCGTCCTCTGGGGATCGCCACCGTGTTCCTCGTCGCCCCCACCTCCACTCCCGAGCGTATCGCGAAGGCGTGTGGCGCCTCAAGCGGGTTCGTCTACTGCGTCTCCTCGCTCGGCGTAACCGGTGAGCGCACCGCGCTCGCCCAGGGGATCGGCGCCCACGTCGCGGCCATCAGGGCGCATACGGACCTCCCCGTCGCCGTGGGTTTCGGCATCTCCTCCGGCGAGCAGGCCCACGAGGTCGCGCGCGTCGCCGACGGGGTCATCGTCGGGAGCGGCAACGTGAGGCGCCAAGCCGACCTCTCCGAACTGACGGCGTTCACCCGATCCCTTGCCGAGGGCGTCCACGCCAGCCAAGGATAACGGCCCGTGGCCTCGACGGGGCCTATCTCCTATCGTGTCCCGTCGTGTCGCGCGATGGCCCCTCGCCCCTCAACCCATCATTCCCACCCCGTGCCCAAGGAGGCCTCCCATGTCCCATCTTGCCAGCCAGTCCCCAACCTCCCCATCAACCTCACCGGCATCCGCCATGACGGCGGACGCCATCCAAGCCGCGGCGACCACGAGCAGCGCGGCCCTCTCCTTCCTGCCCGACGACCAGGTACGCTATCCTCAAGCCGACGAGGAGGGTTACTTCGGCGGCTTCGGCGGACGCTACGTTCCCGAGACCGTCATCCCCGCCCTGCAGGAACTCGAGGCGGGCTTCTCCGATGCGGTGTCCGACCCTGCGTTCGTCGGGCATCTCGATGGCCTCCTGCGCGATTACGTCGGGCGCCCGAGCCCGCTCTATCGCGCCGACAGGCTCGCGGCGGCTTCGGGTCTCGGTGCCGTCTACCTCAAACGCGAGGACCTCAACCACACAGGTGCCCACAAGATCAACAACGCCCTCGGGCAGTGCCTGCTCGCACAGCGCATGGGCAAGAACCGGGTTATCGCCGAGACGGGGGCCGGGCAGCACGGAGTGGCCACCGCCACCGCGGCGGCGCTCCTCGGCATGGAGTGCGCCGTCTACATGGGCACCGAGGATATCAAGCGCCAGGCACTCAACGTCTACAAGATGCGCCTGCTCGGCGCCGAGGTCGTACCGGTCTCGGACGGTGGAGGTACGCTCGCCAACGCGGTCACCGCGGCGCTGCGCGCCTGGGTCGCCTGCGTCGAGGAAACGTTCTACGTGATGGGGTCGGCCGTGGGGCCCCATCCCTATCCCAGCATCGTGCGCCACTTCCAGAGCGTCATCGGAGAGGAGATGATCGCCTCGATCGAGCACGACCCCGACGTGCCCTTCCCGGATGCGGTCGTCGCCTGCGTCGGTGGCGGTTCGAACGCGATAGGCACGTTCGCCCCCTTCGTCGCGCATTGCGACCGTGCGCATCTCCCCCTCCTGATAGGGGCCGAGGCGGCAGGGCTCGGCGTCGACTCCGGCAAGACCGGGGCGTCGATCACGAAGGGAACACCCGGCGTGCTCCACGGGTTTTACAGCTATCTGCTCCAAGATGAGATCGGCAACCCGCTCGAGGCCTACTCCATCTCGGCCGGGCTCGACTATCCGGGTGTGGGACCCGAGCACGCCTACTATCACGATCAGGGCATCGTGCGCTATGTCCCCGTCACCGACGACGAGGCGCTTGAGGCCTTTCTGCTCTGCACGCGCAGCGAGGGCATCATCCCGGCCATCGAGAGCGCCCACGCGCTCGCGGTGCTGCCCGCGCTGGGTCGCGAGCTCGGATCGGGGGCCGTGGTCTTCCTCACCGTATCGGGGCGTGGCGACAAGGACATGGATATCGTCCGGGAACGCCACCTGGGAGAGTAGCGCCGTCGTGGTGCGCGCATACCCGTGGCCCCGTGTGTGGCGCACCCGAGGGATGTTTACCTAGGTTTCATGGTTCGGAGCCACCCAGGAGGGCATGCGCTCGCTACACTGGATGCGTCGGGGTGCGACGTCCCACCCGGGGTGTCGAGCCGGTGTCGAGAGGGGCAGCCATGCGTATCGCACTTGCACAGTTCAATCCCCTGTTGGGCGATTTCGACTCCAACGTGAGACGCGCCGTCGAGGTCGCCGAGAGGGCGCAGAAGGCAGGGGCCACCCTCGTCGTCTATCCCGCATACGCGCTCTGCGGCGCGCCCATCGAGGGCCTCGCGGCCTCCCGTGAGTTCGTCGAGGCGGCGCGCGATGCGGTGGACGAGTTCGCCGACCTGTGCCCGTTGCCCGCCGTGGTCTCCTCCCTCGCCGGTATCGAGGATGCCGCCGCCGCCCTGGAGGTCGCCCAGGAGGGGCTGGGGGAGGAAGGTGGTGGGGATGATGATTCGGAGGAGTACGCCTCCCTTCCCGAAGCCTTCTACGTGTGCGATGGCTCGGCCGAGGCCCTCGGTCTCGCGAGCTGGGATGTCGACGCCATCGCCCAGCTCGACCTGGAGGGGTTGAGCGTAGGCGTCACCCTGCGCCTCTCGCAAGGGGAGCCGCCACTCACCACACCTTTCGAGGGCATCGATCTCCTGCTCGCCCTCGCCGCCGCGCCCTACGTCGCCGCCGCCGCCCCTTCCCAGGGCGACGCGCTGTTCCCGGAAACGGCCGAACAGGCGCGGAGCTCCTCGGCGGCGCTCGCCTACATCGGACTCGTGGGCGGGCAAGGTTCCGCGGTGTTCCCGGGGACGGCCGTCGTCTGCGCCGCCGACGGGTCCCTCATCGCGCAGGGCACCCTCTTCAAGGAGGGCCTGGTCGTCGCCGATGTCGACTCGGTCACGACGGCATCCGATGACCCGACCGGTCCCCTCCAGCCCGCGACGCCGCTGCCCGACGATGCGGACTGGCACGCCCTCGTGCTCGCGACGCGCGACTTCGTGATCAAGAGCGGCTTCTCCGACGTGGTCATCGGGCTCTCGGGTGGCATCGACTCGTCCGCCGTCGCCACGATCGCCGTCGACGCGCTCGGCAGCTCTCACGTCCATGGCGTCCTCATGCCCGGTCCCTGCTCGTCGTCGGGCTCGCTCGACGACGCCGGCGCCCTGGCCGCGAACCTCTCCATATCCCAGGTCACGTTGCCGATCACCCCTGCGTTCGAAGTCTTCTCGGACACGCTTGCCGAGGCGTGCGGCGGCGAGGTCGACGGATTGGCACGCGAGAACCTGCAGGCGCGTATCCGGACCATCGACCTGATGACCCTCTCCAACACGCATGGGTGGCTGCTGCTCAACACCGGCAACAAGAGCGAGGCGGCCATGGGCTTCTCCACGCTGTACGGCGACACGGCTGGAGCCTTCGCGCCGCTCGGAGACGTGTACAAGACGCGAATCTACGAACTGGTACGTCGTCGTAACGAGGTGGCCCAGCAGGACCTGATCCCCGCGGCGGTGCTGCTCAAGCCACCTTCGGCCGAACTGTACCCTGGGCAGCGCGACGACGACCGCCTTCCCTCGTATGCCGCGCTCGACCCGGTCCTCATGGCTCATGTCGAGCGGGGTCTTGACGGGGGAGACCTCATCGCCGAGGGCTTCGACCCTGCCTTGGTGCACCAGGTGCTCCAGGCCATACGCGTCTCGGAGTACAAGCGCCGCAGCGAGCCCATCGGTCCCGAGATATCCGGCATGGCCCTCACCTCGCAGCGTGCCTGGCCCATCGTCAATGCGTGGGACGACCCCTGCGAGTGAACACAGCAGCAAGATCCTGGCTCTTCGACCGTATGTGAGAGGAGACGTCACATGGCAAGGATCGGTATAATCGGTGCGACAGGTATGGCGGGATCGGCTCTTTACAAAGAAGCTATCGAACGTGGGCATGAGGTGACGGCTCTGGCTCGTAACGGCGCGAAGACCCGTCAGCTCCTGGGACCGGACGCCTCGATCACGGAAAAGGATGCCTTCGCGTTATCGCGGGAAGACCTCGCGGGCTTTGACGTGGTCGTGGATGCATTTGCCACCACCCCGGATAAGGCATACCTGCATATCGACCTTGCCGCAAAGCTCATCGCCCTGCTCCGGGAAACGACCAGTCCGAGACTCGTCTTCATCACCGGTGCCGGAAGCCTGATGACGGGCGGGGACGATCACCTGCTCGTCGAGGACATGCAGAGGAATCCCAACATGGGGGCGTTCATCAGTATCCCGGAAAGCCAGTTGAAGGAGTTGGAGTTTCTCCGCGGGGTCGACAACGTCAACTGGGTATCGGTCTCACCGGGCATGACATTCCAAGCCGGTCCCAAGAAGACATCTCTCTTGGGTAAGGACACTCTGCTGCAAAACACACGCGGCGAATCGCTCACTTCATCGGGGACCATGGCCGTTGCGATCCTTGATGAGATCGAGGGCCCGAAGCACTCGCAGGAGCGCTTCACGGCGATCGATGCGTGATAGTCACCATACCTGGTCGGGGCGAGGCGTTCTGTCGTCCTGCGTCTGAAGCGGGTGTCTGAAGCGGGAAGGGCCATCTGTGCGCATCGCGATCATCACCGGGGCATCGAGTGGGATGGGCCGTGAGTTCGTGCGCCACGCCGACCGTACGGGCGGCTTCGATGCCATCTGGGCCGTTGCCCGGCGCGAGGAGCGTCTCCATGAGCTGGCCGGCGAGTGCACGACGCCGCTGCGCCCTGTCGTGCTCGACCTGTCGGCCCCAAGCAGCATCGACGAGTTGCACCGCCTGCTCGAGGCGGCCGCGCGGGAGGCGGGCCTCGCCAAGGTCGACGACGAGGGCTTCTCGGTGGGGCTGCTCGTCAACGCGGCGGGGTTTGGTAAGTTCGGCAGCTTCCGAGACCTTACGCGCAGCGAGACGGACACGATGATCGCGCTCAACTGCTGCGTACCCGTCGACCTCACGCAGCTTGCCGTGCGCTACATGTGCAAGGGGTCGCGCATCATCGAGGTCGTCTCGTCCGCCAGTTTCCAGCCTTTGCCGTACATGAGCCTCTATGCGGCGACCAAGGCGTTCCTGCTCTCGTATACCCGTTCACTGCGCTGGGAGCTTGTGGGCACGGGCATCCATGCGACGGCGCTCTGCCCAGGGTGGGTGCGTACCGAGTTCGCCCAGGTCGCGAAGGATACCGCCAACCCTACTGCCGTGCGCCATCAGCAGCCGTCGATCAGCGCCAGCACGGCGGTCGGCTGGTCGTCGTTCATCAACGCCTGCAACCTGCCGGTGGCCACGTGCTCTCCGTTCACGCTGGTGCAGCGCATCTTCTCGAAGTTCGTTCCCAACCCCGTGGTGATGGCGATCTGGGAGGGTATCCGGCGGATTTGAGCGCGCGGCCCGGGCACTTCATGCACCATCGGTGAACTTGCCGAGAAACGTCTTGGTGCGCTCCCGCCGTGGGTTGTCCACCACTTGGCGGGCGTCGCCCTCCTCCACGATGACGCCGCCATCCATGAAGGCGATCCGGTCGGCCACGTCTCGGGCGAACGCCATCTCGTGCGTGACGATGACCATCGTCATGTGCTCGGCGGCGAGGTCGCGAATGACCTTGAGTATCTCGCCGGTGAGCTCGGGGTCAAGCGCGCTCGTGGGCTCGTCGAAGAAGAGGATGTGCGGGTTGAGCGCCAGGGCGCGGGCGATGGAGACGCGCTGTTGCTGGCCGCCGGACAACTCGCAGGGGACGGCCCGTTCCCTGCCGTCAAGGCCCATCTTGCGTATGAGGTCTTGGGCGACCCTCTCGACCTCGTCCCTATCGCGCCCCTGCACGTGCAGGGGCGCGTCGGTGATGTTCTTCCATACCGTGTAGTGGGGGAAGAGATTGAAGTTCTGAAAGACGAGTCCAAACTTCGAGCGCGCGGCGCGCAGCGTCTTCGCATCCCGGTAGGAACTCGTGCCGTCCTGACCCGCGGTGGCGAGGTAGTCGCCGTCGTAGCACAGCGAGCCCCTGTCCAGGCGCTCGAGGAGCGTCGCGCAGCGCAAGATGGTGGACTTGCCCGAGCCGGATGGTCCGATGATGCCCACGACCTCACCACGGTTGACGGTCAGGTCGATGCCATGGAGCACCTCGGTGCCGCCAAAGGACTTCACCGCCCCGGCTATCTGCAGGACGGGTACGTCGGTGCCTGTCGCTGCGCGTCCTGCAGAGGCTGCGGAGGTCGGCTGCGGGGTTCCTGCGGGTGCGTTCTCACTCATGGTAATACGCCATCCTCTTCTCGATACGCTCCATCGCGAAGGCGACGATGGCGTTGAAGACGTAGTAGAACGCCGCAGCGAGCACGAAGGCCTCCATCGAGTGCTGCGAGGCCGCGATGGCCTTGGCCTGCGTGAACATCTCCGTCACGCCGATGGCGAAGGCGAGCGACGTGTCCTTGACGAGCGTGATGACCTCGTTGGTGATGGCGGGCGTCACGCGCTTTATCACCTGGGGCAGGATGATCTTGATGAAGGTCTGGCTGCGCGAGTAGCCCAGAACGTTGGCCGCCTCGCGCTGGCCGTGGGGTATCGACTCGATGCCGGAGCGGTAGATCTCGGCAAAGTAGGCCGCATAGTTGAGGATGAACGCGATGAGCGTGGCGGTGAACCGATAGTTGGAGCCCGTCTCAAGGCCCAGCAGGTAGTAGGGACCGAAGTACACGACGAACAGCTGCAGCATGAGCGGCGTGCCGCGCATGATGGAGATGTAGGCGCGGACGAGCCATGTAAGCGGCTTGAACCGCGAGAGGCGCCCGAAGGCGACGAGCATGCCGAGGGGCAGGCTGCCCACCAGCGTCCAGAAGAATATCTGGAGTGAGACGAGCATGCCCTGGCCAAGCATGGAGAGCATCGTTTGCGTTGTCATGTCCTACCGATTCACCTGTCTGTCCGTAACCGTCGTCGTGCCAACGATCGACGGGAAGGGGATATGCGTCCAGTATGCGTCTACTTGCCCAGGAGGAACTGCTCGTAGCTGATCCCCTGATCGGCGTACTTCTCGCACAGGCTCTTGACGAACCCGTCCTCGGACATCTCGACGAGCGTCGTCTGGACCTCGTCGCGCAGCGTCGTGTTGCCCAACTTGAACCCAACGCCATACTGCTCCTCGGAAAGGTGCTCGCTCAAGATGGTGTAGGCGTCAGGGGACTCGGATATCTCATAGTTGGCGACGGGGAGGTCGATGGCGACGGCGTCGACGGAGCCCTGCTCGAGTTCCATGAAGGCCGTATCGTACTCGGGGATGGTCTCAAGCGAGGAGAAGGTGGCGGCGAGGTCGGCTTGGTCACCCTGGAGCAGAGTGAGTGCGGCGGAATCGGCCTGCGTCATGACGATCTTGCCCTTGAGGTCGGCGAGGGACTCGATGCCGGAAGTCGATTTCACGACCACGACCTGGCTGTTGTCCATGTACGGTTCGGTCCAGGTGTAGTCGTCCTCGCGTCCGTTGATGGTGAAGCCGTTCCATATGCAGTCGATGGCCCCGCTGTCGAGCTCCATGTCCTTGGCGTCCCAGTCGATGGGCACGTACTTGATGGTCCAGCCACGACGGTTGCACACCTCGACGGCGAGCTCGAGGTCGAAGCCGGTGAAGCTGCCATCGTCGCCCACGTATCCATAGGGCGGGAAGTCCTGGTCGAAGCCCACGGCGAACGTACCGGGCGTGGTGAGACCGTCGGACGATGAGTCCGAGCTCGAGTTCGAGTTGGAGGTCGAGCCGCATCCGGCGAGCGCGACCGTCGCCCCGGCGGCGAGCGCGATGGTGACGAAGCTCCGGCGGCTCAGCGGTGAGGGGCTTGCCGATGAGATGCTGCGATCAGGTGCGTGCATGAGGTCCTCCTTATGACCGTTCCCCGGTTGGTATCTAGGTGACGAGGTGATGCGGAACGAGAAGCACTCTACTGCACTGCAGCGGGGAAAAGCGGGCGAGGGGCCCGTCGCGTTGGCGCAGTGCGCGATGATTGACCGGGTACGGTGGGCACCGAGGCGGACATTCACCGCAGACTCGTGCGTTTGGGGTGAGATGTGTGCGATCGCGTCCCTCCTGACCTCGTCACCTCGTACAATGGGGCGACGATCCTGATCCAACCAGGACGGGCGCTCGTCTCTCCAGGGAGGCTCGCATATGCCGGGAGCGGACCAGTCGGGACAACGACAGCATCTCCAGAACCCACGACAGGTCGACCGCGTCGCGCTGGTGCGGTGCACGGCGTTCGACTATGAGATCGAGGCGGTCCGTCTCGGCGTGCGCCACGCCATCGACCTGGTGGGTGGCATCGGCGCCTACTGCAAGCCGGGGGAGAAGGTCCTGCTCAAGGTGAACCTCCTCGCACGACGCGCTCCCGAGAAGGCCGTCACCAGTCATCCCGCCATCGTGCAGTCGCTTGCCGAGTTGCTCGTCGCACATGGGTGCGAGGTCATCATCGGGGACAGCCCCGGTGGCCCCCTGAGCGAGGGCGTCCTCCGTGGCGTGTACGCGACCTGCGGGATGGACGCCGTTGCCCGTGCGACCGATGCGCAGCTGAACTTCGATATGGGTTCCTCCACCGTCGACAACCCGTCGGGGCTTCTCGTCAAGCACGTCACCAATCTCGACGTGCTCCGTCACGTGGACAAGGTCATCTCGGTCGCACGCCTCAAGACGCATGTCCTGATGACGCTCACCGCCGCCACGAAGAACCTCTTCGGGACGATTCCCGGCACGCTCAAGGCTGAGTACCATCTCATGCACCCCGGGTACGACGGCTTCGCAGATTCCCTCATCGACATCTGCATCGCCGCGAACCCGGTGCTATCGCTGGTGGATGGCATCGTCGCGATGGAGGGTGCCGGTCCTGCCAACGGAGCGCCGCGTGACGTCGGCGTCCTCGTGGCTTCGGCAAGCCCCTATGCGGCGGACCTCGTCTGCACGGATATTGTCGGCTTGGCGCCCGATCGGGTACCCACCGTGCGTCGAAGCGTCGATCGGGGACTCGTTCCCGACGACGTGTGCAAGCTCGACATGGTGGGTGACCCCATCGACAGCTTGCGCGTGCCCGACTTCGCCGTTTGGCGCGTCGTGAAGTCGGGCATGTTCGACATCGCGCATATCCCCAGACCGCTGCGTCGCTCCCTCGACCGCATGCTGCAGCCATCTCCCACCTTCGTGCGGCAACTCTGCATCGGCTGTGGGGTATGCGCCAGGAACTGCCCCTCGGACGCCATCACGATGTCCTTCGTCCCTCCCGGTCCCGAGCGGGACCCCACTCCGACGGTTCGCGCCTACCCCGAGGTGGATCCTGACCGGTGCATCCGGTGCCTCTGCTGCCAGGAGCTGTGCCCCAACGACGCGGTGCGTATCGTACGCCCTCCGCTTGCGCGCTTCCTCGATCGTCTCTGACGAGGATGGCTTTGGCGTGCACGGTCGCCGGTCGCGTGCGCGGTCGTGGAAATCATACCGGTGGAGCATGCGCGAACGATGCGGACCGGGTACCATCTTCCCATGATGCAACGCAGCCCGACATCCCCGCTCTCCGCCGACAAGACCGGCGCCGACTCCCTTTTCGATTCGGAGCCGGAGCTTTCGTGCGACCCGGGCGCCTCCATCGCCGAACCACCTGAGGTCCCGCCGCTCCCCATCGTCGGCAAGGATGCGACCCGCGCCACCAGGGAGCAGCGTTCCGGTCCTTCCGGTCAACAGATGCCCGAGTTCCTCAGGCGCTTCTCCGAGCCCGGTCGCACGATCGTCGTCGACGGCATCATGGCCGTCGCGCTCATGGTGTTCTCATGGATCGAGGTCTCGCTCACCCAGACGCTCTACCTCGTGTTCCGGGGCGGACAGGTCTTCTCGGGGTTCGCCAGCGCCGATGTCACCCCCTTGTTCCTCCTCCTGCTCGCGCTCGAGTTCCTTCCCCTGGCGATGCGGCGTACGCAGACAAGCGCCGTCCTCATCGCCACTTCCGGTGTCTATCTCGCGATCCAGGCAACCCAGGGCACGACGATCGCCATCGTCGCCCCCATGTTCGCGCTCTACACCTTGGCGACGAAGCGGCCGCGCATGGAGACGCTCACCTGGGGCGTCGCGCTCATGGCCCTCTTCATCGTGGTGCCGTTCGCCCTGGGTTCGAGCACGACGCTGCTCTACCTCATCCAGAACTTCGCCCTCCTCTTCGCGTCCGCGGCCCTGGGTGACTCGGTCCGGTCCCGACAGGAGCTCACCGAGGAGGCGATGCACCGCGCCGAGGAGGCGGAGCGCACCCGCGAGGAGGTCGCGGCGCGTCGGGTCGAGGCGGAGCGCGTGAGCATCGCCCGCGAGGTGCACGACATCACGGCTCACTCGCTTTCCGTCGTGGCCATACAGGCGGCTGCAGCCGAGCGCCTGGTGGATGCCAACCCCGATGCCGCGAGGGAGGCCCTTTCGACCATCCGGTCGACCTCGAAGGACTCGTTGCAGGAGCTGCGCGCCCTTGTCGGCGTGCTCCGTGAACCACTTGGCGCCGCCGAGATGACCCCCACCTCGGGTACGGAACGCCTGCCCGAGGTGATCAGATCCCTCGAGGGTTCGGGCATCGAGGTGGTGGTGGACCTCTCGGGATACGATCGCACCGGCGTACCCGTGTTCGTCGACGTCGCGATCTTCCGGATCGTGCGCGAGTCGGCCACCAACGTGCTCCGGCATGCGGTGGCGGCACGTCGGGTGACCATCACGCTTGCCTGCACGCGAACCGAGGCGAGCGTGATGGTCGAGGATGACGGCGGTGCCCCGACCGGCGCGGACGCGGATGGTGCCGCGACCAACGATGCGGTGCAGACGATGGGAGGCGGTCATGGCATCGAGGGGATGCACGAGCGTGCGATCGCGCTGGGCGGCACCTTGAGCGTCGGTCCAATCCCCGGTGGTGGCTTCGTCGTCGAGGCGCACATCCCCCTCGCGGCATCGCGGTAGCATCACGGCAGTCGATGGACCACAGGTGGCGCAGCCGTGTCGCACGCGGACGGAAAAGCGCGACCGCATTCCGGGGCGAGCCGCACGCGATCCCGCTTTAGCGTTAGGATGTGTGCGGATGCACGGCATCCGGACTGTCGCATATGACCGTGCGGATCAGGCGTCATCGGCCGCAGGCACGGTCCGATCCCCGGTCATGACGAGAACGGCACGCCATCGATGGGTCGTGTCGGCAAAGGAGAGAGCCATGTCCGAGAGAGACCTGTTCGCAGATAGGAGCGGGCGGGGGGCGGCGCAGGACGTCCTCCTCGGTGCGTCGGGCACGCCGGTCGCCACGACGGCGAAGGGTGGTACCTCGGGCATCGGGGCGATGGGAGTTCCCGGCACGGCTGGTCACCCCATCGACGTCCTCATCGCCGACGACCAGTCGCTTGTGCGCAGCGGTTTCAGGATGTTGCTCTCCTCCTACCCGTTCACGCGGGTGGTGGGTGAGGCGAGCAACGGGCTCGAGGTCGTGGGCATGGCGCGCGACCTGGTGCCCGACGTGGTGCTCATGGACATCCGCATGCCGGTGATGGACGGCATCGAGGCGACGCGCGCGATCGTGGGCGACCCCATCGCCAAGGCCTGCCGCATCCTGATCCTCACGACGTTCGACCTCGACGAATACGTCTACGATGCGCTGACTGCCGGCGCAAGCGGCTTCCTGCTCAAGGATACCGACCCGGATGAGCTGATAAACGCCATCCGCGTCATCGCACAGGGTGAGGCACTGCTCTCCCCATCGGTCACGCGGCAGCTGGTGAGCGAGTTCGTACGCTCCCGGAAAGCGGCGATCCCCCCGCTATCGAGCAACCTCTCGATGCTGACCGACCGTGAACGCGAGGTGCTCGTCGCCGTTGCCCATGGTCTCTCCAACCAGGAGATCGCCACCAAGCTCTTCATCTCCCCGGCCACGGCCAAGACGCACGTCGGGCGCATCATGATGAAGCTCGACGCACACGACCGCGCGCAGCTCGTGGTCCTCGCCTACGAGAACGGACTCGTCGTGCCAGGGGACACGGGTGTCTAGAGGCGCCTGATGGCCGGCCGTCTGTGTCGTCTCGAATCAGGGGTTCGCCGTCGAACTCGACGGCGTCGTGCAGCGTACCCTATTCGTACTGCGAGGGGTGCTTCTCGAAGAAGTCGGTACGAGGTGGGAGCTCCTTGAGCAGGTGCTCGCCGGGCTTCTCGCCGGCGCGGGTGACCGCTTCGTCGAGCGTCTCGAACAGGTGGTCCCAGCTCCACATACCCTCATCGAGACGAAGGTACTCGCGGATCTTCTCGCAGCCGAGCGGTGCGATGGGGTGCACCAACACGGCGGCGGTACGCAACTCGTAGAAGGCATCCACCAAGCAGGTCGTCTCCACCGCACGACGTGCGTCGCCGGAGAGTGCCGATGCATCGCGCATGCGCGTGGTCCAGCGCTTGTTCGCTCCGCGGATGAACTCGTCGACAAGGGTCATGACCCCCGTGAACTCGAAGGCGTGCATGAGGCGCTCGTACTTGAGCGCGGACTCGTCGCTCGCGGCGCGCGCCGCGTCGCTCGGCGTGCCGGCGGGCAGCTTGCCCGTGCAGATCTCCTGGGCCTTGTAGAAGCAACTGCGGGCGAGTCGGTTGAAGACGTTGGTGAGCAGGGTCCCCTCCTTGAGGGCGGGGTCGGCCGCCTTGGGGTTATCGGCGGTCTTGGGGTCGTACACCTTGGGCATGAAGCTCACGGACCTCTGGTCGAGTCCGAGGGCGAGCCAATGGGCTCGCAGCTGCTCGGGAGTGTAGTGGTCGAGCAGCTCCTCGGCCATGGGCGGCTTCACCTTGCCGCTGCTCGACGCCTTCGTCCCAAGGAAGAGGATGTGATGGTTGGCGACGAGCGTCGATTGTCGGAGGTCGTCGCCCGTGGTGGCCAGCGTGGGCTCACCGTCTTGCAAGGCGCCCCAGAGCGCGGTCTGTGCCACGCCGTAGAAGTAAAGGTTGTCCTGGCCGATGAACTGGTACGTGTGCGCGTCGTCTCGGCACCACCAATCGTGCCAGTCGTCGCTCGCATAACGCGTGCCGCCCGCCATGGCGTCGCGTGCCAACACGGTATCGGTGAACGAGATGGGTGCCCAGAGCGATTCGGGCCAGCACCATACGGTGAGCAGGTCCTCCCCGTCGAGCCGTGGGGCCGGTACGCTCCAGGCGATGTTGCCGGTGAGACGGAAGGGCACGAGCGCCTTGCCGGTGCGGTAGCGCATCGCGTGCGCGCCGAGCACCTCACGGGCCGCGTCGCGGTCGTCGAGGTTGTCGAAGCGCAACACGAACGAGGCCTTGCCCTTCTCGGCGGGCAGGAAGACGTGCGGCGGCATCTCGCCTGCGACGGAGTGGTACTGCCCCTCGATCTCGTTCTTGAGGTAGATCATCGGGGGTAGGAGGAACTCGCGCACCGTTTGCGTCACCACGGGACGGATGCCATCGGCGCTCTCCTGTGCCACGACCCATTCGCCGATGAAGCCTGCGAACTCGGGGAGCTTGAAGTACCAGTTGTCGACGGGGCGCAGTTCAGGCGTGCATCCGGTGAGCGTGGAGACGGGTGCGATCAGGTCGCTGGGCTCGAACTGATGCCCGAGGTCGCACTCGTCGGCGTAGGCCTTCTCCGACTTGCAGCCTTGAACGGGGCAGTGCCCCAGCACCTGACGGCCATTGAGGAAAGTGTGCGCCTCGGGGTCGTAGAACTGGGCGGTGCTGCGACGCTCTACCCAGCCGTTGCGGTAAAGGCGGCGGATGATGCGGTCGGTCATCGCCACGTGACGGTCCTTCGCGGGGGGAAGCCCGGAGCCAGCGTAGAGGTCAAGCGAGACCTCATATGCGTTGAGTGCCGCCGCCTGACGCTCATGGTTGCGTGCGACGTACTCCTCGATGGTGCCGTCGAGCTCCCCGGTCTCGATGCCCTTGCGATAGCCCTCCATGATGGGGGAGCCGTAGCAGTCGGTGCCGGAGACGAAGATGACGTTCTCCTTCCCGAGACGGTCTCGCAGGAATCGCGCATAGGCGTCGGCGGGGATGAAGACCCCTCCCATGTGGCCGAAGTGCAGGCCCTTGTTGCCGTAGGGCATGCCGGCGGTGACGATGGCGCGTTTGGGGAAGTTCGGTCGTTCACTTGCCACGGTCTCTCCTTGTGCCGCTCGCTGCGGCGTTTCTCTGATAACGACACGCGTGTACCGCGCGATGGATACGGTACATGCGATTATCGCGCATCCGACGCCGTTTGTGGGTATGCTGGCGGCGGCAGTACCGCGCGCCCTTCTCGCCGGCTGTACGGGGGTGCCCGCATCCTCGACCTTGCTCGCGGACTGGCAGCCCAACCCACCGCCCCCGCGTCGGGGGCGAGCGTCGTCGTGTGACGCCGATGGTCGTCCACGAGCGACCCGGGTAGGTGGCGGGTTGGCGACATCACCTGCAGGCGAGTCGCTTTTCGGGTAACCTTACACCGTACGCGTGTCGTCGCAGCCCATGGTTACGTGCATTCATCTGCCATCGATGAAGAGGAAGGACCTACCGTTATGCCCAAGATCACCCGTGATGAGGTCAAGGTTCCGTTGGATGTCATGCCCGAGTCTCGCGAGGTGTACATCGATAACTACATGGCTGCCACGCAAGGGACCGGCCGTCTCATGCTGTTTGCCTGCGATCAGAAGGTCGAGCACATGAACGGCGACTTCTTCGGTGAGGGCATCGACATCGCCGATGCAGACCCCGAGCACCTGTTCCAGATCGCCGACCAGGGCGTCATCGGCATCATGGCCGGCCAGCGCGGGATAATCGCCCGTTACGCGGCCGATTATCCCCGCATCAACTATCTGGTGAAGATGAACTCGAAGACCAACCTGATCAAGACCGCGCAGGACGATCCCTACTCCGCCATGCTCTCTGAGCTCGAGCCCGTGCTTGCCATGCGCGAGGCTGGTGTGAACATCGTGGGCATCGGTTATACGATATACCTGGGCAGCGACTATGAGTCCACCATGCTCGCCGAGGCGGGGGAGCTCATCGCCGAGGCGCATGCCAACGGCCTTGTCGTCGTGCTGTGGATCTACCCGCGTGGCAAGGCCGTTGGCGATCGTGAGAAGGACGACGCCACCATCGCCGGTGCCGCAGGCGTCGCGCTGTGCCTGGGCTCCGACTTCGTCAAGGTCAATCCACCCAAGCCGCGCGATGGACAGACCGCGACCTCGGCCGAGTTGCTCAAGCACGCCGCCGTCGCCGCGGGCCGCACCGGACTCGTCTGCGCCGGCGGGTCAACCGTCGACGCCCGTACCTTCCTCAGCCAGCTGTGGAGTCAGATCCACGTTGGTGGTGCCTCGGGCAATGCGACGGGACGCAACATCCATCAACGCTCACTCGACGAGGCCGTGCGCCTCACCAAGGCCATCTCCGCCATCACGCTCGCCGACTACGACGTCGAGGAGGCGCTCGACGTCTTCGAGGGACGCGACCAGTTCTCGCTCTGATCCACGTGAGCTGGCTGGTGGATGCGGGCGTGCACGCAGGCGATACGCTGGTGGGTTTGAGGTCGGTGTCTCAGCGGGGACCGTACCAATCAGATACGCCATCAGGGGGCGGGTCTTCCCACGGGGGACCGGTCCCTCTCTCCAAGAAGGAGGCACTCATGTTTGACGAAACCGCTTCGAATGCACGGCAGGACATGCCCGTTCAGGGAGATGCCGAGAAGTCGGCGGAGGTCGACTCCACCCCACGTGCCACATCGGTTCCCGAGACCTCTCCCGTATCCTCGGACGCATCTGCGTCCGAGGCGGCCGAACCCGAGCCCGTCCACGCCAAGGCCCATTAC
The DNA here is from genome assembly GCA_015655215.1 of Coriobacteriia bacterium. GTDB lineage: Bacteria > Actinomycetota > Coriobacteriia > Coriobacteriales > RUG033 > JAATFL01. The sequence continues at coordinate 47,299 of JAATFL010000020.1, read as the reverse complement.
ATCGACCCCGATGCCGGTGGGGTCGAGAGGGGATTGACCGATACCGTGCCGCCATGCGATACGGAACCTGCCGACGAGACGCGCGAGGGAGGGGTCCCGGGGACGACCGACCGGCTCCGGCGCGCCGCGGAGCGTCTCGGCACCGCTGCGGCGCAATTTGGGACGGCTGCTGCGGAGACGGTCACCAAGGGCACCAAGGTGGTGCACGACGTTGTCGTCGAGCCCGATGGCCCCGTGCAGTCGGCGGCTCGCAAGGCGGGGGAAGCGGTCAGCGACACGATCGCGGACATCCCGCGCGCACGGCGCTTCTCCCAGCTGGGGGCCAGTCTCTACGCCACCGGGGCCGTGACGAGCCATGGAGGCAACATCTCGGAGTCAGACGGCGAATCCATCTGGATCACGCGCACCAACTCGATGCTTGGCAGTCTCGGCAGTGGCGATGTGATCCGCACCACGTTCGAGCCTTCGGAGACGGACGCCGAGTGCTCACGAGAGCTCGTCGTCCACCGTGCGATGTACCATGCGTACAAGACCTCTCTCGAGGAGGCCGACGTCGCGTTCACCGGCGCGGCCATCGTCCACGCGCACACCACCGACACCATCTTCCGGTCCTTGGTCGAGGATGAGATCGCGCTGCTGGAGAGCGAGAGCGCTTACACCATCGACAACCCGGTGAAGGTCTATGCGCCGCAGGTCTCCATCGCCTCTCCCGAGGCCGCCGGGATGCTCGCGTCGGCAGTCGCCAACGGGGCGCGGATCGCCATGCTGCGCAGGCACGGGCCCTTCGCCATCGCTCCCACCCTCGCCGAGGCGCTGCGGTTGGTCTCGGTGCTCGAGCAGACCGCCAAGATCGCGAACCTGCGTGACGCCACGGGGCGCACGTTCCTTTAGGATGGGGTGGCAGTGGGTGCCGGACGCACGTCACCCTCCCGCAAAGAGAACGGACCTCGCTTCTGCGGGGTCCGTTGCCGTTTCAACGTGGTGCCCGAGGTGGGAGTCGAACCCACACATGGTTTCCCATAAAGGTTTTTGAGACCTCCGCGTCTGCCATTCCGCCACTCGGGCGTGCGGGGGATAGTATACCCGAGAGCACGCTTCCTGTCGGCTGCAAAGCGCTCCGAGGGTAGGTTCTCGGTTTACGGTTGTCGACGTTCTGCGCGTTGCGCGCCCGAGACCTCCCGCACCGCACATCCTCGTAGGCGGTGCGCTGACCGCACGCACCGAGAAGGTGCTCCACATGGGTTGGGGATTCGGTATACTAGCAAGTCGTTCTCAGTGCCAGCGTAGCTCAGTTGGTAGAGCAGCTGATTCGTAATCAGCAGGTCAGGGGTTCGAGTCCCCTCGCTGGCTCCATCGAGATTGTGGCCCCTTTCCCTGTTTGCGCAGGTGAAGGGGTCTTTTTCTATTTTGATGACCGGGACCAATCCCGTCGTCGAAGGTGGTTTGTCCCTGCATGCCCGAGCGAAGACGGCGCACCTCGGAGGGGCGTTCGCCTCTTCGGTGAAGCGCCAGTGCCTCGACGATGGATTCGACGACGGGGCTCTTCGTCGATCCCGGTGCATGAGATGGCCTGGGTGCGCCGACGGCATGCGGGTGCTGCACCCATGAAGTTCTCCTTGCGCATCCTCCCTGACGGCTCGTACCTGCCTGTTACCGAGGTGGGGTGCCGATAGCGGGGGGCATCGTGGTCCAGGCGGGGTAGGATTTCCCTACGATGCCGGAATCGTCGGTCGTGCTCCCGTGCTCCTCTTCGCGATTCCCCGTGCGGTCGTCTCGGGTCTCTCGTGCCTCCCGTGCACCCCATTCGCTTACTTCGTATCATCCGCCTCGTGCGCGGGTTTGGCGGGTCGAGTCAAGACCCTTCGCTCAGGTTGGCATATCCCGGTTCAGAGAAGGGGAGGGCGACATGGGAGGTGTGCTCGACACGGTCCTGGTCATCCCCGGTACCGGGTGGATGCTGCTCATCCCCTTGCTGCCCTTCATCGCCGCTCTCGTCCTCTTCGCGCTTCCCGTGGGATTGCGGAATCGGATGCAGGTTCTGGCTCCGCTGGCGATGGCCATCTCCCTGCTCTTGGCGCTGTGCGCGTTCGCACGCACGTACCTGGCCGTCGGTGCAGACGATATGACCACCTTGTCACTCGCCTCGTTCTCCCTCCTGTCTCAGGATGGGGTGGAGATCGCCCTCTCGCTCATGGTCTATCGAACGGCCTCGCTCCTCCTGCCCATCGTCACGTTCATCTCCTTGGCGATCCAGGTGTTCGCGATGGCCCGGATCTCATCCGACAAGCGCATCGGTCTGCTGCTCGCCTACCTGTCCCTCTTCAGCGCGGCTCTCGAGGTGATGGTGATGGCCGCGGGGCTCGTCACCATGCTTGCCGCGTGGGTGGTGATGGGGATCGTCTCCGTGCTCGTCACGGCGTTCTGGTGGGAACGGCCGCACCTGACGAGGGGTGTCACCGTTCTCGCGAGCATCGGGGCGATCGGCGATGTCGCCCTTCTCGGGGCGGTGGGCTGTGCGCTCGTCGGCTGCGGCACGGTGGATTTCAGCATGATGGCCACCGCGACGTGGAACCCGGGACTTGAGGGTGCGGCGGCTGCGTGCATCGTTGTCGCGGCCTTCGCCAAGTCGTCTCAACTACCGGTCTTCGCAGGGCAAGTCGATGCGATAACGGCCCCTCCTTCGGCCTCGGCCCTCACCAGCTCGTTCGGGGTGCTCGCGGGTGGCTCGATTCTCGTCTTCCGCATGTACCCGGTGCTCGTGCTTGTCCCCCCGTCGCTCACGGCCCTCCTCGTCGCAGGATGCGTCGCCGCCCCGCTGATGGCCGCGTCGGCGTGCGTCCGGTACGACATCCGCCGCGTGCTTGCCTGTTCGCTCGCTTCCCAGGTCGGGGTCATCTTCATCGCCTTGGGGATGGGCGCCCCCGTGTATGCGCTGCTCCACCTCATCTCAAGCGCCTTCTTCGCCCCGCTCCTTCTCCTCGCCTTCTCGGTCGTGGTCCAGGCTTCCGGAACGCGTGACATCAGGGAGATGGGTGGTCTGTGGCATAGCCTGCCCTTCACGGCCCTGCTTCTCACGGTCGGGTCGCTGTCGTTGGTCGGCGTCGTTCCCCTGGCCGGGTACTTCTCCCGTGATGGTATCTTGACGACGCTGTTGTCTCGCGGCGAGTGGGCCTTGGCGGCGGTCGTGCTCCTCACCTCCTTCCTGTCGGTCATCTACATAGGGCGTGTCTGCTCCTACGCCTTCCTCGGAGATTCGCGCCCACGGGAGGCTCACGATCCGGGCCTTCTGGCGCTCCTCCCCATGGGGGCGCTCGCCTTGGGCAGTTGCACCATCGGGCTCGCCTCGCCCGCGATAACCGCGCTGATGGGCCAGGCCACCGGATGGCCCCGTGTGGATGTCACCCTGGTGTCCACGCTCGTCGTCTTCGCCGCCATCTTGGTGGCTTGGCGTACATATGCGACCAAGGCGTCGCACCCGGTGACCCGTCGTACCTGGTGGCGCCGGCTCCTTGCCGGCGATTGGGTGGGCTTCGATGGCCCGTTCGCCGCCGTGTCCAGGCTCATGGCGCGTGCGATCGCCTCGCTCGACTCGTCGCCGATCATCTCGTCGGTCGTCGCAGTCGCTCTGGGGATCGTGGTCATCCTGGTGGTGGTGAGCGGCCTATGACGACCATATGTATCCTGCTCGCCATCGCCATCATCGCCCCCTTGGTGGGAGCGTTCGCCCTCACGTTCGCCCCCTCGGAGCGTCCGGGGCTCATGCGGAGGATCGCCCTCGTCACCTCGGTCATCGCCTGTGCGACGATGGCTCTCTCGGATGTCCTTTTGGTGCAGGGTGGCAACCCCCAGGCTTCCCTGTCCTTCGCATCCATCGAGATCGACGGCATCTCGATGACCCTCCTGTCGCTCAACGCACTGCTGGGCCTGTCGGCGATCCTGCTTTCCGGCATCGTGGACAAACCTCGTCGCTACTTCTGGCTTGCCGCCCTCGTGCAGCTGGGGGCTTCGGGGGTGTTCGTTTCCAGGTCGCTCCCGGTCTTCTGGGTGTCATGGGCCGTCGCCTCTGGCGCGCTCTGTCTGATGTTGGGCCGATGGGGTGGACAGCACCGTGCGGCCGCCTCCGTCCGCTTCCTTGTCTCGGTCGCCCTCATCATGGTGGCCATGGCGCTTGCGTTCATCGCGCTGTCAGGGTCGTATGTCGATCCGGTCTCCGGGGAGATCGCGCACGTTTCGGATTCCGTGCAGGTATGGGCGTTCGCCGCCCTGCTCATCGCCTTCGGGGCGTCGATGGGGCTGTTCCCGTTGCACTTCTGGCTTCCCTGGGTGCACGAGGGGAGTGCTGCGGCATCGTCCCTCCTGCTCGACGGCACGTACTTCTCCATGGCTGCCTATGGGTTCATCCGCATCGCCCTGCCATTGGCGCCGACGGGATTCCTCGCGTTCCAGCTTCCCCTTGCCACCCTCTCCGCGTTCTCCGTGCTCTACGGCGCTCTGGGGGCGACCGTGCAACGGGATGCGCGACGGGTGAGCTCCTACTACGGCATCGCCAATGCGGGGCTTGTCGGGCTTGCCATCTCCTGTGGGACGGAGGCGGGGCTGCTCGCCGCACTACTGCTCGTCATCGGCCGCGCCTGTGCGTCGGGCATGCTCATCACCGCGCTCGAGGTCGTGCGCTCGCGTCTTCAGACGCTTGAGATATCCAAGATAACCGGTATCGCCTCGGTGTTCCCCCTCATGGCCGCGCTGCTCGTGTTCGCGGGGGCTGGAGTGGCGGGTGCGCCGTTGCTCGCCGTGTTCCCCGGCACGGTGCTCATGGTGGTCGCCGTGCTCGCCTCATCCCTGCCGTCGTGGCTCCTCCTCCCTGCCGCCGCGGGCTTCATCCTCCTCATCGTCTCCGTCGTACGCATGCTGGTCACCATGTGCACCGGCTTGCCGTCCACCCCGGTGCTCGCTTTCACGCGACACCTCTCCGATGACCCCTTCGATATCCTCATCGCCGGGGAGCGCGTGCCCGTCGGGGTCGAGCCGCAGGGCCCTCCGGTCCCCGACTCGATATCCGATCTCTTCCCGGGCGATCTGGTCGGTTTGGCCGACCTACCCCTTCGCGACGGCATCGGCCGTCTCGCCGAGGTGCCCATCGAGCGCTTGCGGGAGAGCAACATCCCGAGCGGGGCGGCGGCCATCGCAAGCCGGGATGTGGCCGACGAGCTGTCGATTCTCGATGAACTTGCCGGAATCGCCGACATTCTCCCGCAACCTGACTTGGATGACTGGTCGGTGAACGATGATGACTGGAGCGATGCGGAGAGACGTTGGGCCTCGGTCGTCGATGGCCTGCCGTGGGAAGGTGACGACGCGTGTCCCCTCGATGGTGCGTTCATGCAGGACGCAACGCGCGATACGGCCACCCTGTCGAATGACGCGGTGGCAGACGACATCGGCCAGGGTCTCGGTGCTCGCCGCCTTGCGGAGGCTGATTCGGGATGGGGTGACACCAAGGCGCCGCTCAGCGGGGCGGTGGGAGAGGGAGAGGTCGACTACGCCGGTGCGGCCGACGAGCGCGTCCCCGCGATGGGTTCCCTGGACCCGGTCAGCGTCCCTCTCTCCGGGGATATCGATGCGACGGCGGTCCAATCGAGCCGTGCCTTCCTTGCCGCTTGGACGCGCAATCTCTCGCATCTCACCGGGTTTCTCGAGGATGGCACCGCGCTCGTCACCCTCCCCTCCGACGACGGACCATCGGAGCCATCGTCGGGGGCGAGGGCGCCCGGCCCGACACGCGTGGATGCCATCCCGGCGGCCGTGCATGTCGCCGCAGCCTCGTCGAGGGGCGTGGCGCTGACGCTCCCCTTGGGAGCTGGGGCGTTGGTGCAACCTCCCGAGGAGCTCTTCGAGGACGCGATTCCCGGGCCTCGGGGCATCGACGTCTCCAGTCGGCCCATCTCGATGGCTGCATGCGGATCGGTTTCCGACGAGGGGACCTATAACCGCATGCTCGACGAATTCTCGGCCTTGAGCTTGCTCTCCGAAGCCTCCCGGACCCCGGCCACCGCGGTTGGGGAGGGTGATGCCGGAAGGCCCGGATACCGTCGGCTTCCGGTGGTTCCGACAATGGCTCGCCCCACACGGCGCCCCTTGGCTCACGGAGGCGTCCGTGCGGCGGCGTCCTCGACGATGGGGCCTCGTCACGACGCGCCCGACGACCCGATGCGATACGAGACCCTGCCCGATTACTCCTCGGATCCCCTGTTCCGTCATTCCACGCTCAGTCGTTTCGAACTCATCCTGGTGGCACTCCTCACCCTCTCGATGCTCGGGGTCGGGCTCTTCTCCGCTACCATCGCCGCATTCCTGCAGCCTGCGATGAGGACGTTGCTCGTGCTCTCGGGTCTCGCATAGCCGCCGCCGGCAGTCGTTACCGCGTTTGGAGTAGGGAGATTACGCCCTATAACGTAATTCGCGTGTATTTGCATGACGAAGTGGTGACATGGCCTTATCCTGCATGGTGTGGATGGTAGCGTTTCACCATGCGTGTGAAGACGTTACGAAGTTCGCTGGCATGCGAGGAATGAAGGGTATGAGGTGGTCTTCATGAGTGATGAGAGGTATCCGGACAGTGGGACGTCTGCCAACGATACGGTGCCGATATCGCTGGATCCCGTGATGCAATCGCGTGACTCCGCCCCTGCCGCCGAGTCAGGTACGGCGACCGGGGGGCCCATACCCCCCGTGGCCACCGGTGGCATGCCGGTCCCACCACCACCGCCGATCGCCGTGTATTCGTCAAAGCGCAAGCGCAGGCACGGCAAGGTCTCGGTGTTCGTGGCTGGCCTTCTCGGCGTGGTGCTCGGGCTCGGAGTCGGGGGCGGCATCGTCTACCAGGTGACCTCGCGCGCGGCTAGCGGTTCGGCGACATCCTCATCGGCGACGTCCTCGGGCTCATCGGGTTCGGCCATCACGATCCAGGCTTCCGACACCGACACGTCAACGTCCGAGGCGGTCGCCGCCAAGGTCTCGCCTTCCGTCGTGAGCGTGTACGTCTACACTAAGGAGAGTTCCAGCTACTTCTCCTCAAGCACAAGTGAGAGCGATACGCTGTCCGCTCTCGGCTCGGGTGTGATCATCTCGTCCGACGGTTACGTCGTGACGAACGCGCATGTGGTAGAGGACGCCGACAAGGTCACCGTTCTCATCGACAACGTCGAGTACGATGCGACGGTCGTCGGATCCGATACCAGCACTGACATCGCCGTGCTCAAGGTGGACCTCACCAACCTCACGCCCATCACCATCGGCGATTCGAACAATCTCAAGGTTGGCGAATGGTGCATGACGATCGGCAGCCCATACGGTCTTGACGAATCGGCCGCCGCGGGTATCGTCTCCGCCCTCTACCGTTCGACAGCGATGACCTCCACTTCGGGCGTGAGCATCTACGCCAACCTGGTGCAGACCGATGCAGCCATCAACTCCGGTAGCTCGGGCGGTGCCCTGGTGGATCAGACCGGTGCTCTCATCGGTATCAGCACGCTCACGACGGAATCCGGTTCCGGCATCGGTTTCGCCATCCCGGTCAACACGGTGATGGACATCGCGAACCAGCTGATCGATAACGGCGTTGCGTACCATTCGTACCTTGGCGTCACCTTGTCCGACAGCTCATCGAGTTCGAGTTCGAGCACGGGTGCGACGGTTGCCAGCGTCTCCTCTGGCTTTGCCGCCGACAACGCGGGCATCAAGGCAGGCGACGTCATCACCAAGGTCGACGGCACGGACATCTCATCGGCGGCGGGGCTCGTCATCGCCATTCGTGGTTATGACATCGGTGACACGGTCACCCTTACCTATGTACGTGATGGGCAGACCTACACCACCACGTGCACCTTGTCCTCCGATCAGGGTCAAAGCACGGTCGGGAGCACGTCGAGCAACTCGTCTTCGAGCAGCAGCAGTGGTTCTTCGAGCAGCAGCAGTAGCAACAGGGTGGGTTCCAGCTCCAATTCCAGCTCCAGTTCGGTGTTAGGCTTCTAAGGGGCGCATCCCCTTGACTTTTGCCCCTCCCTGGTGCGATCTTGTGACATCATCGGACGGGGCCGTGCAGCCCCCCTGCGCTTGTAGGGGGGCTGCACGCTCGCGTGGCCTTCGATATGATGGTTGCGCGAACGCCGGTACCAAGATGCGTCGTCGGTCGCATCGGACACGCGCCGTCTGCGCACCGGCGGTTCGATGAGGTGGCGTGCACGATGGATGGGTCGTCGGAGCAGGGGAGTGGAGGGTTCGCGTGAAGATCACCATCGTAGCGGTCGGTCGTCTCAAGGAGCGCTTCTGGGTCGATGCGGCCTCCGAGTATCTCAAACGTCTTTCGGGCTATGCGACCATCGAGATCTCCGAGGTCGTCGATCGCGATCCGGCGCGTTTCGGAGGAGACGAACCGGCCCGTGAGCGCGAAGCCGTGGATATCCTTCGTGCGATACCCTCGCATGCGTACTGCCTCCTCCTCGCCATCAACGGACGCGAACGTGGCAGCGAGGACTTCTCGGCGCATCTTGAGGAACTGATGGTTGCGGGCCAGGGGCACGTCGTCTTCGTCATCGGCAGCTCCACGGGCGTTGCACCATCGGTTGTGAGCCGGTCGGACGAGCAACTCTCCTTCGGTCCCATCACCCTACCGCACAACCTTGCTCGCATCGTGTTGCTCGAGCAGGTGTACCGGGCCTTTCGGATCATGCGAAACGAGCCTTACCACAAGTGAGGGCGCGACGTTCGCTTGGCGTTGGTCGGGACCCAGGGGAAGAATGGGCCAAGCTAAAGAGGAGGACCCACGCGGGGCCCTCCTCGGGGTTCCTGCTTCTGCGAGCATAGGGTTCCGGTCGTGTCGGGCCCTAGCCGAAGTAGCGCTTGTACAGGCCGGCGAATCCGTGGCCGTGACGGGCCTCGTCGCGAGCCATCTCGTGCACGGAGTCGTGGATGGCGTCCAAGCCCTGCTCCTTGGCCATCTTGGCGAGGTCGGTCTTACCGTTGCACGCGCCGTTCTCGGCGTCGATGCGCATCTTGAGGTTCTTGGCGGTGGAGTCGGTGAGGACCTCGCCCAGCATCTCGGCGAAGCGGGAGGCGTGGCCGGCCTCCTCGTAGGCGTACTTGTCAAAGGCGGCGGCGATCTCAGGGTAGCCCTCGCGGTCGGCGACGCGACCCATTGCCAGGTACATCCCCACCTCGCTGCACTCGCCGGTGAAGTTGGCACGCAGACCCTCGACGATCTCGGGATCGATGCCGGCGGCGATGCCGAGGACGTGCTCGGCGTTGTAGGCCATCTCCTCGGTCTCGACCTTGCTGAACTTGCTGGCACCTGCCCCGCAGACGGGGCAGACGAAGTCGGCGGGCAACTCCTCGCCCTCGTAGACGTAACCGCATACCGTGCAGACGAATTTGGCCATGATGGCTCCTTTCCTCATCGGATAGCACATGCCGATCGATCGTCGTGGTCGTGCCTCGCATGCTCGTCACCATGGGTCGCATCCCCTGGTGGGATCGCGAGGCTGCCGGTCATTGCCTCTCGAACTTGTTCGCACCTGCCCCGCAGACGGGGCAGACGAAGTCGGAGGGCAACTCCTCGCCCTCGTAGACGTAACCGCAGACAACGCAAACGAACTTAGCCATACCGGTTCCTCTCTGCTGATGTCGATGGTAAAGGTTGGATGGCAACCTTTCGATGACAGTGCCATCGTACTCGGAAACAGGAGGGTTTGCCGGAGATTTTCTGGAATCGGTTGAATTGATACTTAGAAGGAAGCAATAATATATCGGCACGTGACCGTCGTCCATCTCGGTGCGTGCGCACCATCCGTGCCCGTGTTCGGCGAGCGTGGTTAGTGCGACCGCTTGCGGTCTGCAGCCGCTGTTGTGATGGCGTCGACGAGCGGCAGGGTCCGGGCGCTGGTACAATCGCGATACCTCAGCATGATCACCGTATGTCAAAAGCGATACCTGTGACGAGAAGGGATCCTCGATGTCGATGTCCGTAGCAAGCGAACCCATCTCCCCTGACAACCGCACCACCATGGGGCTGGGCGCTGTCCTGCCGCTTACGGCAGAGGTGCGCGGCAGCCACCTCTTCATCGGTGGCGTCGACATGGTCGAGCTCGCCCGGGCGCAGGGCACCGCTCTCTACGTCATGGACGAGCGGCACGTCCGCATGCAGTTGGGCACCTACCGCACGGAGATGAACGCCCACGGGGCGGTGGCCGATGTGGCCTATGCGGGCAAGGCCTTCACGTCGGTCGCGATGTGCCGCCTCGTTGCCGATGAGGGCTGCTCCTTGGACGTCTCCAGTGGTGGCGAGCTTGCCATCGCACGGGCGGCGCGGTTTCCCATGGAGCGCATCATCGTGCATGGCAATGACAAGACGCCGCTCGAACTCACGGAGGCCATCGAAGCCGGGGTCGGTCTCATCGTCGCCGATTCGAACGAGGAACTCGACCGCATCGACGCGATAGCGACCGAGCGGGGAGTGCGACAGCAGGTCCTCTTGCGCGTGACCCCGGGCGTGCATGCCGATACGCATTCGTTTATCCAGACGGGCCAGGAGGATTCCAAGTTCGGCTTCAGCGCCCATAGCGGGGCCGCACTTGAGGCGGCCATCTACGCGCTCGCGCTCCCCGGTGTCGACCTGGCCGGTTTCCATATGCACATCGGGTCGCAGATATTCTCACTCGACCCGTTCGTCCGCGCCGTCGAGGTCATGGTCGACTTCATGGCCCAGGTGAGGGAGAGGACCGGCTTCGTCGCCCGTGACTTCGACTGCGGCGGCGGCCTTGGCATCGCCTATCGTCCAACCGGCGAGCCCTCCACCATCGCCCAGTACGCCGAACTCCTCGTCGGCACCATCACACGGTGCTGTGCGGTCCGCGACCTATCCGTACCCCGCATCCACGTCGAGCCCGGTCGCAGCGTCGTCGCCGATGCCGGCGTCACGCTGTATACGGTGGGTTCCGTCAAGCGGCTTCCCGGGATCCGCACCTACGTTGCCGTCGATGGCGGCATGACCGACAACATCCGTCCCGCACTCTATGGTGCCGTGTACGAGGCGACCGTGGCCAACCGTGCTGGCGAGCCACGTGGCACGGTGGTTTCCATCGCCGGCAAGCACTGCGAGAGCGGTGACATCCTCATCCGCGACGCTTCGCTCCAACCGGTGACGGACGGCGACATCATCTGCATCTTCTCGACGGGTGCCTACTGTCAGACGATGTCGAGTAACTACAACAAGCAGGTGCGTCCCGGCGTCGTCTTCGTCTCCGATGGCACGGTGCGTCAGGTGGTGCGTCGCGAGACGTACGATGACCTGCTGAGCTGCGAGGTCTACTAGCATCGCGCACCGTGCCGTTCCCTTGGATTCCTTCAGCGCGTTCTTCGAGAGAGAGGCCCAGCCATGAGCACTGTGAACATCGGGATCGTCGGCCTTGGCACCGTCGGTGCCGGCGTCGCCCGTATCATCAAGCGTCGCCATGAGGATTTCCTGCGCCACGAGGGGGTCGACTTGCACATCAGCCGCGTGGCGAGTCGGAACGACAAGGCTGCCCGAGAGCTTGGACTCGCCTCCGTCTTCACCACCGATTGGCACGATGTCGTGAACGACCCCGAAGTGGACATCGTCATCGAGCTCATCGGTGGGACCGGGGTCGCCCTCGACGTGGTGAAGGGGGCGATAGACACGGGCAAGCACGTGGTCACCGCCAACAAGGCGATCATGGCCACCCATGCCGATGAGGTCCTCGGTATGGCACGCGAGCATGGAGTACAGCTGGAATGCGAGGCATCGGTCGGAGGCGGCATCCCCATCATCGCCTCACTGGAGCGTTCGCTCGTGAGCAATGAGATCACCTCCGTCGTGGGGATTCTCAATGGCACCACCAACTACATGCTCACGCGCATGGCCGAGGACGGTATGTCCTACGCCGATGCGCTCGCGCGCGCGCAGGCACAGGGCTTTGCCGAAGCCGACCCCACCGCGGACGTCGACGGCTTCGACGCCGCGAACAAGATCGCGATCCTCGCCTCCATCGCCTTCAACACGCGCGTCACGCTCTCCGACGTGCATTCCGAGGGAATCCGTTCCATCTCCTCAGTCGACATGGACAATGCCCGCAAGATGGGCTACACCATCAAGCTGCTCGCCGTGGCGAAGAGGCTTCCCCAGGGCATCGACGTGCGCGTGCATCCCGCGATGGTTCCGCTCTCGCATCCGCTCTCTGCGGTCAACGGGGTCTACAACGCCATTTACGTTGTGGGGGACAGCGTGGGAGACACCATGCTCTACGGGCAGGGTGCTGGTGCGGGGCCTGCGGCCTCTGCTGTGGTGGGGGACATCCTCGAGGTGGCTCGACGCATCAAGGAGGGCGGTAGGTCGATCGGTAGCACCACGACCGAGCGTTTGCCCATCCTCGACCAGAACGACCTCTCGGCGCGCTTCTATATCCGCATGCGCGTCGCCGATGAGCCTGCGGCACTTGCCTCCATCGCCGACGTGCTTGCCACCTGCAAGGTCTCGATTCTCACGATGTCACAGCACGGTGCCGTCGACGGCGTCGCCGAGATCGTCTTCACCACGCACCATGCTCGCATCAAGGATGTCATGACCTCCCTGGACGTGGTTCGTACCATCAAGTCGGTGCGTGGCTTGGAGAGCGTCATCAGGATCGAGGGTGTCGAGTGATGACGTCTGACGATTCGAGAAGATCCCCCGTCCCTCCAGCCGGGATCCCCCGTTCCCCGGGATCCGACCCGATATCCTCCACTCCTCAGCCAAGCGTCGCCCCGGCAACGTCTGACGAGGGGACGAGCACACCTCCGTCGACGACGCGACCAGTTTCCCCGATGCCACCGCAGGTGATCGTCAACATGCCTGGAAAGAAGAGGTCGGTGGCGGGTACGGTGGCCAAGGTCGTCGCGTTGCTCATCCTGGTCGTCGTGGCGTTCTACGCCATCGGCCGGGCCACCTCGACGACGCCCGTGACCACCGGGGACACCGTGGCCATCATCCACATGACGGGGACGATCTCCGCATCGGGGTCCGGCTACATCACACCCGAGAACTTCTACGCCGAGCTTTCCAGCGCCGAAGACGACCCTCATGTCAAGGCGATCGTCTTGCGCATCAACTCAGGTGGCGGTTCCTCGGCCGCCTCCGTGGAGATCGCCACCTACGTGCAGCAGTGCACGAAACCGGTCGTCGTGAGCGCGGGCGACACGTGCGCCTCGGGTGCCTACATGGTCGCTTCGCAGGCTGACTGGATCATGGGGGTGCAGTCATCCTCGATCGGCTCCATCGGGGTCATCTCCACCATCACCGATTACAGCGACCTGCTCACGGCGCTCGGTATCGATGTGGAGAACATCACCTCCGGAGACGTCAAGGGGATGGGAAACGGTACGACGGAGATCACCGATGAGCAGCGCCAGATTCTCCAGGACCAGATCGACGAGGATTACGCGGCGTTCATCCAGCTTGTCGCCGATGGACGCGGGATGTCCTACGACGATGTGAAGACGCTTGCAACCGGCGCTACCTACACCGCCTCGGATTGCGTGGACAACGGTCTCATCGATGGCACCGGCACCTTGCAGGATGCCTATGCGAAAGCTGCCGAACTCGGTGGCATCGAGGGTGGCGGGTATGCGAAGGTGAGTTTCGACATATCCACCGGTTCGACCACGACCTCGTTGCTCGACACGTTGCTGGGTATGCTGCAATGACCCGGTGACTTCACGAACGTCTACGTACCGAGAGGGGCCGGCGGATATCCGCCGGCCCCTCTCGGTACGTATCAGGGCAACGTGCTGTCTGGGGATGGGACCGGCCGCGAACGGTCTCCTCGGTCTCAGACGATACCAATCGGCAAGACGACCAAGCTAGCAACCGCATCCGTCGTTCGATGCCCCGTCGCACGACGAATCGCCTTCCGGCTCCTCGACGCGTGTCATCTCAAAGGTAAGGGGCTTGCCGGCCAGCTCATGGTTGAAGTCGAAATAGGCGTTGCCGTCCTCGATCTTGGTCACCTTGGTGGGGATGGGTTGACCCTGAGGCCCCTGCAGGTAGATCGTCTGGTTGACGGGAAGGTTCTCGCTGTTGGGAATCTGGTCCAGTGGGATGACCTGGACGTTTCCCTCGCTCCACTCACCGTACGCGTCCTTCGACTCAAGGCGCACCTTCGTGGTCTGACCTATCTCCAACTCACGGGCCGCACTGTCGAAACCGGGTATGACCATGCCGCTACCCACGATGAAGCTCAGTGGCTGACGGCCCTCGCTGGAATCGAATGTCGTTCCATCATCGAGCGTCCCCTTGTAGTGGATGAACACGCGCTCGCCCTTATTTGCCATGAAATCCTCCTAGTGGTTCCATAGAAGTGGCTGAAATCGCCGTAATGAGGCGGTACTATACCGCATTCTGGGTTGCAACGCGTCCGACATGGTGTAGTATATCCGTGCGTTGCCGATGAGGTATCTTTCCCCGGCCGCGCAGCCCATGTGATCTGAGATGCACCGTCATACGTCTTCTTGGGTACTTCATTCTCGCGCATACCTCGTTTCCCCGGTGAAAATCTTTGGCTAGGAGCGCCCCCGTCGGCGTATCTGCATGTTGATGTGTTCTTTTGACAAAGGAGGGTCATAGCTGTGAAGTTCTTCCTCGACACCGCCGATCTGAACGAGATAGAAGAGGCGGCAAGCTGGGGCGCCATCGCCGGCGTCACTACCAATCCGAGCCTCTATGCGAAGATCGGGGGTCGCCTTGATGACTTTCAAAGCCATATCAAGCGCATATGCGACCTGATCGATGGTCCCGTCTCGGCCGAGACCGTGGGGACCACACGTGACGAGATCGTCCGAGAGGGGCTTGAGCTCGCCACCATCGCGCCCAACGTCGTGGTGAAGGTTCCCACGATGGTAGAAGGACTCGCTGCGACGCGCGTCCTGGCGGACAAGGGTATCCGCGTCAACATGACGCTCTGCTTCTCAGTGCCGCAGGCGCTGCTCGCCGCCCGCGCTGGTGCCCGTTACGTGAGCCCCTTCGTCGGACGCTTCGACGACATCTCCGAGGATGGCATCGAGCAGCTTGGTGGTATCGCCACCGCCCTGTCCAACTACGATTTCTCCAGTTGTGGCGTGGATGGCGAATCAATCGAGGTCATCGCGGCCTCAGTCCGTTCCGCAAACCATGTGACGCAGGCGGCCCTCATGGGCGTCGACATCGCGACCGTGCCCTTCGGTGTGCTCAAGAAGTGCGTCGAGCATCCGCTCACTACCAACGGTCTTGCACGTTTCATGGCAGATTGGGAGAAGGTTAAGAACGCATGAGTCCCACCGAGAACAACAGCTCGATATCAACCTCGACGGTCGAAGGTGCCCCTACGCCAGCCACATCACCTCAGACGGATACGGCTATCCAGAAGCCCAAGCGTCCCGTACGTCGCCGTGTCACGACAAGACCCAAGGCCGATGCGTCCGCTCCGGCGAATCAGACCGTGACGGAGGCGGAAACTGCGTCCGCTGCATCGACGGAGGAGAAGCCCAAGCGGAAGAGGAGGACCACGGTATCCGGTACGACCTCTAAGGTCACGGGAGGGGCTCGCGCCACCGACCCCGCCCCATCCACGATTGACGTCTCGCCTGTCGAGCAGGTATCCGCCGCCGTCCCTGTGGCCGAGCATACCCGGTCCACGCCCACCCGAACCACTACGTCCCGACGCAGGGCGACGAAGACCGTCGACTCCTCGGCTCCTGACGATTCAGAGACACCCGCCAGGGTCACCCAGGCCGATGATGCCGCCGGAGCCGCCGACACCGTCAAGACCGAGGGGAGTGCCCCGACGACCGGCGTGGGCACCAAGGTCAGGAGGGTCAGGCGGACCCATGGGGCCGATACGGAAAGGGAGAACCCGTCGGGCGATGGGACGACGGGGGCCGTGGCGGTCGCGAGTCGGGAGGCTTCGATTCCGGTTGGTCCGACGAATGCCTCGCCAACCGACGTCTCCGCACCCACGACGACGCCAACGCCGTCGAACCCCCATCGCAACCAGCACGGGGACCGTCCCGCCGGACGCGTCCGGCGCCGCGTGCGCGTTCATGGGGAGGCGGGTCAGGATGAGGCCACATCCCCAACGACAGCTGCTCCCACCGGTGGATCTTCCGCTTCCGAAGCCGATCCGGCACCCACTCCCGTGAGGGGTCCTGCTGGGTCCTCCTCCTCCGAGACCTCCTCGGCAGCGAACCCTGCATCCCGTGACGAGGGACATCAAGAGGGGGGTGCGCCTTCATCCGGGCGACCCGCCTATCAGCATCGTCCCTATAGGGAGCGTGACCGCACCGAACAGCGTCCTGCACAGGGGGGGCAGCCCGTGCAACGCCAGCAGCGACCGAGCAAGTACCCCAGCAAGGGGTACCAGGGCAACTCCGGGAAGTACAGCAGCAACTCCAACGGCAACAACTCCAACGGCAAGGGCGGGTATCACAACGAGCACCGTAACCGCAACCGCCATGAGGTCATCGAGCCGCAGGTGAGCCGCGACGAGCTTGCCGAACTCAAGGTGGGCGAACTTCGCGAGAAGGCGGTCGAACTGGGCATCGAGGCACAGGGCGTCAAGAAGGCCGAGCTCGTCGACCTGGTCTTCAACGCGACGCTTGCGGCCGAGGGGTTCGTCAAGGTCTCCGGCATCCTCGACCTCGTCTCCGAAGGATACGGCTACCTCCGCGTCAAGGGGTATCTGCCAAGTCCTCAGGATGCCTACGTGGTTCCTGCCGTCGTGCACCGGTACAACCTTCGCAAGGGCGACTACCTCACCGGGCAGTTGCGCCCCGTGGTCCCGGGCGATAAGTTCCCCTCCCTGCATCGCGTGGATACCATCAACGGTGTCCCCTCGGACATCCTTAACAGCTCACCTCGCGTCAAGTTCGCCGAACTCACCCCCATCTACCCCGATGAGCGGCTCACGATGGAGCACGGCAAGGACTCCACCACCGCCCGAACCATCGACCTGGTCGCCCCGATCGGTAAAGGCCAGCGCGGTCTCATCGTCTCACCCCCCAAGGCAGGGAAGACGACGGTGCTCAAGGACATCGCGGCGGCCATCTCAGCCAACAACCCCGATGTGCATCTCATGTGCCTCCTCGTCGACGAGCGCCCCGAGGAAGTCACCGACATGCAACGTTCCGTCAAGGGCGAGGTCATCGCCTCGACGTTCGACATGCCAAGCGAGAACCACATCGCCGTCTCCGAGCTGGTCATCGAGCGGGCGAAGCGGCTCGTGGAGATGGGGCAGGACGTCGTCATCCTGCTCGATTCCATCACTCGCCTCGCACGTGCGTACAACCTCGCCCAACCCGCCTCGGGCCGCATCCTCTCGGGTGGCGTCGACTCCACGGCGCTCTACCCGCCCAAGCGCTTCCTCGGAGCCGCGCGCAACATCGAGTATGGCGGATCGCTCACCATCATGGCGAGCGCCCTCATCGATACCGGATCCAAGATGGACGAGGTCATCTTCGAGGAGTTCAAGGGCACCGGTAACATGGAGCTCAAGCTTGACCGCAACCTCGCCGATCGGCGCATCTTCCCAGCCATCGACGTGGTCGCCTCCGGTACGCGCAAGGAGGAGCTGCTCAACGATCCGCAGATGTCGCCGTTCATCTGGGGCGTACGCCGTATCCTCGCCAACCTCAACAACACCGAGCGGGCCACGGAGATGCTCATCAAGAGCCTCAAGCGCACCGACACCAACGAGGAGTTCCTCATCCGTTCGGCCCGCCGTGCCAACGAGCAGTCAGGATCGACGCTCGGTGTCTAAGGCGTAGGAGAGGGTCCAGGATCCGTCCGGATGCTCGAGAGCAGAGCGAGGACGCCGGGGCTTCCCTGGTGTCCTCGCTGCGTTTGGCGGTCGAATCGGGCGGAGGGTGGGCGATGTCCTTGGGAGGGGGGGGCTGTCCCTCGATGCGTCTGCCCGTGAGTTTGAAATCCGAGATGCCGAGATGGGCGAAGGAGGGGAGAATCCGTTATCATAGGTATACTTGTTTTGGTGATAAGATAGAGGGTATGGGTATTGTGTCGGGCGCTATCGAAGGTAGATTTCTGGTTGGGGCGATTCTGGATTGGCGGTTCTGGTTGTGGAAGAGTTTAGCGACGACCTGTTGATGCGTTCATTGAAGTATCTCAGCATGACCTTGAACCGTCTGATCCGCGGTAGGAAGAGTTCTGCCCGCGATATGGCGCTTGGTATTCTGGTGACCAACGAGGAACGGCTTCGTACCGGAGACGATACGGATGACCTGACCCAGAAGCAGGTCGCCGAGATCATCGGCGTCACCGCGCAGTCCATGGGAGAGACGCTCGCGCAGCTCGAGAGGGAGGGCATGGTCGTCCGTTCCCGCTCCGAGAAGGACCGACGCAAGATCGTGGTGCATGTCACCGCCCTCGGCCGTGAGAACGCGAGGGTCGATCTCGTCGAGCGCAAGCAGCTCGCCGAGGAGACGTTCACGGCGCTCACGCTCCGAGAGAAGGCCACATTGCTGAGGATCGTCTGCAAGCTCAACGCCTCTTTGGACTAGACGGATGCCAGGGGCGTGCCGGCTCCTCCTCGGTGTCCACCATCCGGCCCAGATGCCGATTAGCGAAAATATCAGTAAGGATTCTTAGTTTTATATGGCATGAATCCCTCCTCTGCTATAGTACATGCGGAGAGTGGGGGATGAGGATTCATGCCGCAAGGAATCACCGGATCGATTGCCATGCCGAATGGTGCACGCGAGAACCGAATGGGCACTCGAACGCCGGGGAAGCTCCTCCTGGAGTTCTCTGTGCCTGCCATCATCGCGATGGTCTTCAACGCGCTTTACAACGTGATCGACTCGGTCTTCCTGGGACAGGCGGTCGGGTACACCGGCATCGCCGTCACCACGCTTGCCATGCCGATCATGATCATCCTCATGGGGTTCTCGAGCATCGCCGGGCAGGGCGGCAACGCCCTTGCGGCCATTCAGCTCGGTGAGGGCAAGAAGGCCCAGGTCGAGCGCACGCTGGGCAACTCCACGTTGCTGCTCATCGTTCTCGCCCTGTTGGTGCTGGTCGGAGGGCAGGTGCTCATCGCCCCCATGCTCGCACTGGTCGGTACCACGCAGGAGCTTTACGAGCCAACGAAGGCGTTCGTGCAGATCATCTGCACCGGCTTCATCTTCCAGTCGCTCGGGATGGGCCTCAACAACTTCCTGCGCACGGCCAGTCAGCCGAATCGCGCGCTGTACACCAACCTGCTTGGGACGCTCTCGTGCATCGCGTTCAACTTCCTCTTCGTGATGTATCTGGGGATGGGGGTTCGCGGGTCAGCGTATGCGACGGTCCTGGGGCAGTTCGTGGGGATGCTACCGGTCGTATGGTACTTCTGCACCAACGAGAAGGCTCCCTTCCGCTTGCATCTCAGATGTTTGAAGCCCGATCTCCGGCTCCTCGGGCAGATCCTCACGCTCGGGTTGGCCTCGTTCGTCATGGAAGTGGCATCCTCCATCGTTGCGATCGTCTTGAACCAGCTTCTGGTGACCTACGGCGCGCAGAGCCCCATCGGCTCCGACGGAGCGCTCAGTGCCATCGGCGTGGTGCAGAAGGTGGGTATGTTCGCTGCGATGGCGCTTATCGGTTTGAGCATCGGTGCACAACCTCTCATCGGTTACAACTACGGCGCACAGCACTGGCATCGCGTCATCCGAATCTTCGGACTGGCCTTGCTGTGGGCGGTGATCATCGGGTTCCTCTTCTGGATGCTCATCCATCTCATCCCCACTCAGATCGTGTCGCTGTTCGGCGTAGAGGGCGACCTGAGCTCCTACACGGTGACGGCCCTCAAGATATACACCAGCGTGTTCCCCGTCGTGGGATTCCAGATCGTCGGGTCGAGCTACTTCCAGTCAAGCGGGCAGCCCATCAAGTCCGCTACGCTGAGCCTCACCCGTCAGGTCATCTTTCTCCTACCGTACTATGCGATACTGCCCTGGCTCCTCCCATCGCTTTTGGGGATGACCAGCCTCGACGCCATCGTGGTGGCGACGCCCGCCGCCGATGTCTCCGCCTTCGCGGTCACTGGCATATTCGTGGCGCTTGAGTTTCGCAGGCTCAAACGTCTGCGTGCGGTGCAAACCATCGCCACCGATGCGCGAGAGGACGTCTCGGTGGGGGGTGAATGCCTCGAGCGCTCGTAGCGCAGCCATTCTCCATCAAAGGGCCTTGCGACAGGCTCGGGGGTGGAACGAATTGGTTACATCCTGGCGATGAAGGTGCCCGCCGTCCCCCGGCTCATCTTGAGGTGCTACTCTTTGAAGCGTGAGTTGCATGAGTTGCCCATGGTGCTTCGGGCGGTGGCTTGGCCGGTGTCCCTGTGTCACCCTGGGGCCTGGTCACAGGAGAGAGAGGACGGGCTCATGAGCGAATTCGACGTGGGCAAGGAGTTCGGCGACGGCATCAAGAAGGTCATGCTCGCCGGTATCGGAGCCGTGGCGATCACCGCCGAGAAGTCAAAGGACCTTGTCGAGCAACTCGTTCGCCAAGGGGAGATCACCGTCGACCAGGGCAAGGTGCTCAACGACGAGCTCAAGCATACGGTCGAGAACCATGCATCGCCCGACCACGGGACCGTGGCCGAGAGGATCGAGACCATGAGCGACGAGGAACTTGCGGCGGTTCGCGCCAAGCTGGCCCAGGTCGATGCGCGAAGGGCCGCAGACGCCGCCACGGCACCGAGCGCCTCGGATGAGGCTGCCGACTAGCCACCTGCTCGTCGCGTGATGGGCTCTCCCACGTCACCGGGGATGACTACCGGCTTCGGGGGTCCGCCCTTTCACGATCGTTCTCACCGTAGAGGAGCTGTATGGCAATCAGACGGGTCCTCGGTGGCGACCGGCCACCGCAGGCGACGCTGCAGGGTACGATGCGGCGCCTTGGCGATTTCCTCACCGTGCTCAGAAGGAGGAAGGTCAACGAGGGGCTTACCCCCGAGAAGCTTCGGCTCGTCCTCGAGGACCTCGGTCCCACGTTCGTGAAGCTGGGGCAGATGATGTCGCTGCGCAGCGACATCCTGCCCCAGGAGTATTGCGACGAGTTGGTCAAGCTGCGCATGAACGTACGGCCCGTCCCCTGGGAGGAGATCGAGCCCTTTCTGGTATCCACGTATGGTAAACCGCTGGACGAGGTCTTCTCCAAGGTAGATGACGTTCCCATGGGTTCGGCCTCCATCGCCCAGGTGTATCGAGCCGAGCTGCTCGACGGCTCCCCGGTCGCCATCAAGGTGCAGCGTCCTGGCATCGGGGAGTCCATGACGCGCGACCTCTCCATGATGCGCCGTGCCGTCGACACGCTCGACATGGTCAACCCCGATGCCGCGACGGGGTTGGTCGACCTCCCCGCCGTCGTCGATGAGCTCTGGTCCACGTTCCAACGGGAGATGGATTTTCTGCAGGAGATGGACAGCCTCGAGGAGTTTGCGTGCAACAACGCCCAGATAGCCTACGTCACCTGCCCCAAGGTCTACAAACGGTATTGCACGTCACGCGTGCTGGTGATGGAGTTCATCGACGGCATCCCGATCGACCGCATAGATGACCTCTTGGCCGCTGGTTACGAATTGCCGGACATCGGCGGGAAGCTTGCCGAGAACTACACCAAGCAGATACTCGATGACGGTTTCTTCCACGTCGATCCCCACCCTGGCAACCTGCTCGTCCGGGACGGTGCCATCGTCTGGATCGACCTGGGGATGATGGGACGTTTCAACACGCAGGAGCGCCGACGATTCCGTTCGCTCATCTCCGCCCTGGTCGCGGGCGACACCACCGGGGTGAAGGACCTGCTCCTCACCATCGGGGTCACGGAAGGGGAGATCGACCACGCAGGCCTTCTCGAGGCCATCGATACGATGATCGAACGCTATGGTTCGACGAATCTCGAGGACCTTGACCTGGGTATGGCGTTGGGCGACCTGTTCAACCTGGTGCGTCACTTCGGCATCCGTCTTCCTGCCAACTACGTCATGCTGGGTCGTGGCTACGTCACACTCGAGACGGTCATCGCGAGCTTCAAACCCGAACAGTCCACCCTCCAGATCATGGCGTCGCACCTCAAGACCGAGTTCATCAGGGACTTCGACCTCAAGGGGGAGCTCACCCACGCGCTTGCGAGTGGTGGACGGTCCATGGGCAAGGTGGTCGATCTGCCCGTACGCATCTCCGATCTCGTCAACATGGCGGCGAGAGGGCAGGTCAAGGTCAACCTGGCGGTCACCGGGTCGGAGGCGCCCATACGGCTCCTCGGCACCATCATCGACCGTACGGGAATCGCCCTTATCTCCAGCGGCCTGTTCATAGGGTCGAGCATATTGTGCATGACCGACATGGAGCCGCAGGTGATCGGTATCCCGTTGCTGGGCCTTCTCGGCTACCTCGGTGCGCTGATGCTCTCCGTCTGGTTCATCTACAAGGTCGTCTTCCGAAAACCCCGCTGACAGGGTCGTGGGGTGCCAAGGGGCGCTCGACACCCCACGACGGCATGATCCTGCACATGGGCACGATAGGGTCCATCTCTACCAGACCGATCGTCTTTTTCGCCGTCCGCCGCTTGCGTCGTTCTCCTCAAAGCACGGTGGTGCTCCCTTGCATGCGTTGTGGTAACCTTTATCGGCTTGTTATCCGCCTTGGTCGGAAACCAAGGCACTATCGTTTGGAGTCCTGACATGAGGAAAGACATCCATCCCGAGTACGTCGACTGCACGGTTCGTTGCTCATGCGGCAACACGTTCACCACGCGCTCGACCACACCCGAACTGCGTGTCGAACTGTGCAACGAATGCCATCCGTTCTACACCGGACAGCAGAAGTTCGTCGATACCGGCGGACGCGTCCAGCGCTTCTCCGACAAGTTCGGTTCCGCCGCCGATGCGACGCTTGAGCGCGAGAAGGCCCAGAAGGCCGCGCGCCAGGCTGCTGCCGAGGAGACGGCGAAGAAGGCTGCCACCGCCCGTGAGAAGAAGGCTGCCGAGAAGGCCTCGCGTGCTGCCGAATACGCCAAGAGCGCGGCGAAGGAAGCCGAGAAGGTCGTCGCCCTCACCGGCGAGGGCGTCAAGGCCGTCGACGTCAAGGCTGAGCCGGCCGCCGAGTAGCGGTATTCGTTCCCGTCGTCATGGACGTGGGGATGACAGTTGGCTGACGATACGGGGTGGAGGCGATCGCCTCCACCCCGTATCGTCATACTGGGGCCTTGCATGAGGTAGCCACCGTGTCGGCGCTTGTCTCGTCCGTCCTGCGAAGCCACGTACTTTCATCTCGAGGAGGCTGCCTTGAACGTCGTATTGCTGTATCATACCCCCAGCCCCGAGCACGCCGTCGCCTCGGCCGCGCGCCTGTGCTACGCACCGGTCGGTGCCGCCGAACTCATGACCACCATGACCGACGCGCGCACCTACAGCGTGCTCCGCACCATTCTCGAGAGCGGCCACTTCTCGACGCTTGAGCACGTGAGCTACACGTTCGCGGTCGAGGGGGTCTCTCGCGCGCTCACCCACCAGCTCGTACGGCATCGTCTTGCGAGCTTCAACCAGCAATCGCAGCGGTATGTGACATTTTCCGACGAACCGTCCTTCATCTGTCCCGAGACCGTCGCCGCGAACCCCGAGGCGGCAGCGATATTCACCAAGGCGAACGACGATGCCTTCACCTCGTATCGCAGGCTCGTCGATCTGGGCATCCCCAGCGAGGATGCCCGATACCTGCTCCCCAACGCCACCGAGACCAAGATAGCGATCACCATGAACATCCGGGAGCTGCTGCACTTCTTCGAATTGCGCTGCTGCAACCGCGCGCAGTGGGAGATCCGCGAACTTGCCGACAGGATGCTCGACCTCGTGCGACCCACGGCCCCCTACATCTTCATGGATGCCGGTCCCGGATGCGTGCGCGGCGCCTGTCCTGAAGGCCGGATGACCTGTGGGAACCCGCACCCGCTCATCTCACGACCCAATTACGATGCAGCGATGCGCGCTGCCGAGAGGCAAGCGATCCAAGAGCCGGAGCACGGCGATGGCCATGAGTGACCGTGCGACGAGACGTGCGTTCGATACGCACGGTGTGGTTTGCAAGACTCACATCGGCGGGCAGGCGCTCATCGAGGGCATCATGATGCGTGGTCGCTACAACTGGGCTGTCGCCGTGCGTGAGCCGTCGGGTGACATCTACACCGAGGAGCACGATCTCGCTTCCGGACGCGAGCGCAACACGTGGATGTACTGGCCGGTGGTACGTGGCGTCGTCGCGTTCGTCGAGTCGCTCGCGCTCGGTTACCGGGCCCTCGAGATCGCCGGTGCCCATGCCTATGACCTCGATGAGGACGGGGGTGACGACGAGGCTGCGCCGTCCGGAGAAGCCGAATCCGTCGCCCGTCCACGGTCCGAACGTCCGGAGGCCATCCCACTCGGTGGGTCTCGTGTCGTCGTGGACGACGCCGCTCGTGCCTGTGGTCAGGCCGTCCAAGACGATGCCGAGGGGTCCGTTCGCGCCGAACCTTCGCGAGATGAATCGCAAGGAGGTCTGGGCAAGGGGGTCATGACGGTCTCGATGGTCCTCGGTCTCGTGCTCGGCGTCCTTCTCTTCGCCGTCGCGCCCGCCGTGGTCACGAATCTCCTGGTGGGCGACTACACCAAGGGCACCTTTGCCTGGAACGTCGTCGATGGGCTCATCCGCGTCGCGATCTTCCTCATCTACCTCGCCGCCATCTCGCTCATGCCTGACATCAGGCGCATGTTTGCATACCATGGGGCCGAGCATGAGACGATCCACTGCTACGAGCACGGCCTCGAGCTCACGCCGGCCAACGCCCAGACGTTCCCACGCCTCCACGTGCGGTGCGGGACGGCATTCCTCCTCATGACGATGATCATCGCCATCCTGGTGTTCACGATCGTCCCGGTGGATCGCTTCATCATGCTGGTCGGGGTCACCAACGGAGCGACCCGCCTTGCGATCGTCATCTGCTCGCGTATCGTCTTGATGCCCCTCGTTGCCGGTCTCGCCTACGAGGTGACGGTCAAATGGGCGGGCAACCGTCCCGAGAACCCACTGGTCAGGGTCGTGCTCTGGCCAGGGCTGCAGCTTCAACGCCTCACCACCAACCAGCCTGACGAGGGTATGCTCGAATGCGCCATCGCCGCGATGGGCCTGGTGTTGGAACGCGAGAGGGCCGAGGCACGGGAGGCCGAGGTGCAAGCGGCTTCCGCCGGCGAGGGCGTCATCGGGTAGTGCAGTGCACGCGGTCTTTCCCTATAGCGCGGACGTGAGGAACGCGAGGCAGAGCGCGAAGGTGACCGCGAGGAGGAACGTCGTCATCGAGAGCGGCTTCATGAAGCGGTCGTACCGAGCCGGGTCGGTGTTCGAGAGGACACCGACGAGTTGCCTCACCAGGGGGACGAACAGCACCACGAACAGGTAGGCGAGTGGGTCCGTGACCCCCAGGACGAGTGGAAAGCTCAGGAATCCGACCATCCCCAACCCAACGAGTGCGCAGTGATAGGCGAGGGCACGCCTGGGTCCGAACAGGATCGCGACGGTGATCTTGCCTGCGGCCCTGTCCGTGGTGATGTCGCGCATGTTGTTGAGGTTGAGCACTCCGCACGCTAGACAGCCCACGCCCATCGCCGGCAGTGCCGTCACGGGTATCAGCGTGGGCGACCCCGACCGTGCGGTGTAGAGGAAGACCCCTCCCATCACGGCGACCAGCCCAAAGAAGAAGAAGCACGCCAGATCGCCAAGGGCGTGGTAGCCGTAGGCCCTCTTGCCCACCGTATAGAAGACGGCACCGGCGACGCAGAGCGTCGCGAGCACGGCGAAGACCACGATGAGCCCCGCGTGAGCGCTTCCAAGCGAGGTGAGGATGAGTGCGGCCGCGAACGCAAGCGCCAAGGCCCCGGTGCCCACCATCGCGTGCTTCATCTCCCGCCTGGAGATGTCACCGCGCTGCATCCCCCGCTTGGGACCGAGGCGGTCGTCGGTGTCGGCTCCGTTGGCGAGATCGCCATACTCATCGGCGAAGTTCGCGTCGACCTGCAGCACCAGCACCATCGCGAGCATGAGGGTGAACGTGAGCGGGGAGAACACCTGATAGAAGCCCGCGATGCCGGCGGCAACCACAACGCCAGCGGCCGATAGCGGCAGCGTGCGGAGTCTGAGGGCCTCCACCCACGCCTTTCGTCTCACTGAATCGATCATGTGCCCTCCTGTCGAGGCCGTCTTCGTTCTTTGCAAGTATAGCGTTCGCACCCTACGGTGCTTGGAATCCCTTCACGGGTCGGCGTGGCCTGCCCCGTGCGGTGGATGTGCGGTCGAGACCCTCGCGTCGACCACCATGGTGGTCGTATGGCTATGATAGACGGCATGCCGGGCAATCGACGAGGCGAAGGCGACCTGTCCCCAGTTCGAAGGACTCTCGGTCGTGGGACCCTCGGCGGACGTGGTCGACGTCCCCCCTCGATTGGATGGGGGAGAGGACCCGCTTTGCGGTCGAGCGCCCATATGACGAGGGGGGGGCACGCTCTCGGGAGCATGGTGGAGCGTGGCGCCACATGGCGACAGCAGGGCGGGCGCATCGGGTTGCGTTCCCCGCGGAGTGGTAACATGTCATGTCCGACACCACCCATACCATCATCTGGGTGCCACACGTGGGCGCACCATCGGTTTCGCGGATGCCCGCATCCTGGCACCCGCACGAGGAGATAAGACCATGCAGGTAGAGATGCGCGATAAGCTCGAGAAGCTCATCGGGTCATACGGGGACCTCGAGGCTCGGCTCGGCGATCCCGCCGTCATCGCGAACCAACAGGAGTACACCCGTCTTGCCAAGGAGTTCTCAAGCCAGAAGGCGCTCGTGGAGAAGTCGCGCGAATACCTTTCCGGCCTTGTCCAGATACACAACGCCAAGGAGGAACTTCACAACGAGTCCGACTCTGAGATGCGCGAACTCGCGCTCGAGGAGATCGCCGAGCTTGAAGAGGGGCTACCCGGCATCGAGGAGGAGATCAAGGTCATGCTCCTTCCGGGTGACCCTCTCGACGAGAAGGACATCATCGTCGAGATCCGCGCCGGCGTGGGTGGCGACGAGGCTGCCATATTCGCCGGGGACCTGTTCCGGATGTACCTGCGTTTCTTCGAGGCGCATCGCTGGAAGGTCGAGATCGTCAACGCCTCGGAATCCGAGTTCGGCGGCTATAAGGAGATCAGCTTTCGCGTCAAGGGTGACCGGGTCTACTCCATCATGAAGTTCGAGAGTGGCGTCCACCGCGTGCAGCGCGTCCCCAAGACCGAGTCGCAAGGCCGTATCCACACGTCCACGGCGAGCGTCGCCGTCCTTCCCGAAGCCGACGAGGTCGAGGTGCAGATAAACCCGGGCGATCTGCGCATCGACGTGTTCCGCGCCGGTGGCCCAGGTGGCCAGTGCGTCAACACGACCGATTCGGCCGTGCGCATCACGCATCTCCCCACGGGGCTTGTCGTACAGTCCCAGGACCAGAAGTCGCAGATCCAGAATCGCGAGGCGGCTCTGCGTGTGCTCCGTGCACGTCTCTACGACAAGATGCTCGCCAAGCAGCAGGCCGAGGAGGCCGATGCCCGACGCAGCCAGATCGGTTCCGGCGATCGTTCCGAGAAGATCCGCACGTACAATCAACCCCAGGACCGCGTGACCGACCATCGCATCGGCTATAACGGTACCTACAACGGCGTTTTGCTCGGCGCTGGCGGTGCCGGCCTCGAGGATCTCGTGACCGCCCTCGTGACCGCGGATCGAGCCCGGCGCCTGGAGCAGGCCGTCTAGGATGCCCGACTCTCGCCAACACGTCTCCAACGATACCCGCGCAACCGGTAGCGTCTCGACGCCCACCGGCACCGACGCCGCAGGTGAGGGGCCCAACGCACCCGGACACCGCATCTGGAACGTCGGCGATGCGTTGAACTGGACGGTGGGTTACCTCACGTCACGCGGAGACGGGCATCCGCGTCGGAGTGCCGAGTGGCTCATATCCGCGGCCACCGGGCTCTCGCGCGTGGAGTGCTACGCCTACTTCGACCGCCCCCTCTCGCTCGAGGAGCGGGCGATCCTGCGTGAGGGGGTGCGTCGGCGTGCCACGGGGGAGCCGTTGCAGTACGTCACGGGTGAAGTCGCGTTTCGCCACATCGTCGTTCGATGCGGCGAGGGGG
This sequence comes from Coriobacteriia bacterium, assembly GCA_015655215.1. Lineage (GTDB taxonomy): Bacteria > Actinomycetota > Coriobacteriia > Coriobacteriales > RUG033 > JAATFL01. Next base: position 19,036 of record JAATFL010000020.1, on the reverse strand, counting down.
TGCTCATCCCACGGCCAGAGACCGAGACGCTCGTCGACACGGTGCTCCCCGCGGTCGACGCCGCCATCGAGGCGAGGGGCGTGGCCCGTGTCGTCGACCTGTGCACGGGTACGGGATGCATCGCACTCTCCATCGCCCAGGAGCGTCCGATGGCGTACGTGGTGGCCACCGATCTCTCGCCGGCGGCCGTCGCCCTCGCGAGACGCAATGCGGAAGCCCTGCACCTCGAGGAGCGCGTGACCCTCCTCGAGTGTGACCTCGCCGCCGGGGTCGACCCCGGCGATACGGGGTCGTTCGACGTCGTCATCTCGAACCCTCCCTACATACCCACCGCCGAGCTCGATCGGCTTCCGGCCGAAGTGGCGCACTTCGAACCGGCGCTTGCCCTGGACGGCGGTGCCGATGGCTTGGACCTGTATCGTCGCATCCTCGGATGCTCCTGGTCTCTCGTCTCGGGGCGTTCGCTGCTGCGCCCCGGTGGGCTTCTCTCCTGCGAACTGCATGAGTGCACGCTTCAGGCCGCGGCATCGCTGGCGCGCGATGCGGGTTACGTGGATGTCAGGGTGTTCCCCGACCTCACCGGTCGGGAGCGCATCCTGTGCGCCTCGGTGCCTTCGGGGGTATGACGGTCCCCTCTTTCTCCCTGTACGTTTCCCGGGTCGATGGGTATCATCATTCCAGATGACTCCGGTTTCGCATCCGGATTCCGGCGCAGGTGGGTGACCCACCGAGATGGAGGGACGATGTCGAGGGTGACCGATGGTCTGCAGGACGATGCCCGAGGGAATCGAGCGATTCCCGGGATGGGGATGGACTCGCATGAGGTTGGTACCGGGGCGCCCACCGTCCCCGCAACGCTTGCCGTCGATGCTGTCATCGACGTCGCCACCCCTCCCACCCCTCGTGCGGCACCGCGCCCCGATGCGGCCGAGATAGCGGCCGCAGCCCTGCGGCTCGACGAGGGAGAGGTCGTCATCTTCCCCACGGAGACCGTCTACGGCATGGGTGTCAAGGTCGCGGCGGGCATCACGCCGGCCTCCCTCTACCGCATCAAGCATCGCGCTCCCGACAAGCCCACCGCCTGGCTCATCCCCACCGCCTCCGCACTTGGTTCCTACGGCGTGCACGTTCCCGCATGGGCCCACGAGCTCGCCAGGCGCTTTTGGCCCGGCCCCCTCACCCTTATCATCACCGCTTCGGCTGCGGTTCCGCCCGGTTGGGTGGGACCGGGGGGCTCCATCGCCCTGCGCGTACCCGCCGACGATACCGCACTGGCACTGCTCGGTGCCGTCAACGCCCCCATAGCCACCTCGAGCGCCAACATCCAGGGCCGCGTCCCACCTCGTGCACCCTGGCATATCGCGCATTCTGTGCGCGCGCAGGTCGCTGCCGTGCTCGAGGCGGGTCTCTCCCCGGAGGCGATTCCCTCCACCATCGTCGACGCCACCGGTCCGGAGCCGGTCGTCGTCCGGGTCGGTCCCCTGTCTCCCGCGCAGATATCCGAGGCCACGGGTCTACCCGTGCGCATGCGCACGGGCGCACGCGGTTCGGTCACGGGGTCCCCCGACGCGGGCAACGCTGCAGCGGTCGTCATGAAGGAGACGCTCACCGTGCCCTCCGCCGACGGCATCACCCCGCAGCGGGGCTTCATCTGGATGTCGGCGGGTGTCGCAGCCGGTACCCAGAAGCCCACGGGCACCCTGCAGCTCGTCCATGGCATGATCGAGTTCGTCGAGCGCTACGACGCCTTTGCCCGTTACCTTGCCTCACGCGGTTGGGTCGTGTACGGTTGCGACCTGCTCGGTCACGGCGACTCGGTCACCTCTCCTGATCGCTGGGGCTCCCTGCTCCTTAGAGGAGGAGCTGACCGACTCGTCACCGACACCCTCGCCGTCTATCGCGCGGGATGTGCCCGGTTCCCCGATGCGCCCCATCTCATCTTCGCCCACTCGATGGGCACGTTCGTGGTGCGATCCCTTATCGGGCGCACCGGCTCGGACGGTCTCGCCCCTGATGGTAAGCCGTGGGACATGCGTGCCGTCATCATCTCCGGCACGGGTGACCCGGCCATCGGGCTGTCTCGGTTCGGGAACCTCCTCGCACGCTTCCTGGGCGTGTTCAGGGGGCCGGACGCGCCGTCGGACCTTCTCGACAGCCTCTCCCTTGCACCTTACAACAAGCCGTTCGAGCCGGCCTCGACGCCGGTTGACTGGCTTTCCCGCGCGACGGAGAACCGCGACGCGTACCTCGATGAGCCACGGGACACGTTCCGTTTCAAGTTGAGCGGGTACGCCACGCTCACCGAGGTCTGTCTGGAGGCCGCCGACCCACGCCGTCTCGCTCGCATCCCCAGAGGATTGCCCTGGCTGTTCGTCTCGGGGCAGGGCGACCCGGTGGGGGAGATGGGCGCCGGGGTCGACCGCGTCGTCGCGCGTATGCGCGATGCCGGTGTTCGACAGGTGGACGAGCATCTCTTCGCCGATGACCGCCATGAGATACTGAACGAAGTCGACCGAGACGAGGTCTTCGCGTACATCGCCGGATGGATGGGGGGGCGCTGATGGGATCTGCTGCGGCCAATCGCTTCTCGGGCACGGGCACTGCCCTCACGGGAACCTACATCGCCTCGCTCGACCAGGGCACGACCTCTTCTCGCTGCATCCTCTTCGACCACGATGGCGCCATCGTGGGCATGGCACAGAAGGAGTTCCGACAGTACTTCCCACATGCCGGGTGGGTGGAGCACGACCCTACCGAGATACTCTCCACGCAGCTCGGTGTATTCACCGAGGCGGTGGTCGGGGCAGGCATCCCCCCGGAGCAGGTTGCGGCCATCGGGATCACCAACCAGCGTGAGACCGTGGTCGTCTGGGATCGCTACACCGGGGAACCCGTCTACAACGCGATCGTGTGGCAGTGTCGACGTACGGCCGATTACATCGATGAACTCAAGGACGCGGGGTACACCCAGCTCATCCGGGAGAGGACCGGTCTCATACCCGACGCGTACTTCTCGGCCACCAAGATACGCTGGATACTCGAGAACGTCCCGGGGGCACGCGAGCGTGCCGAGAAGGGCGACCTCGTCTTCGGCACCGTCGACACCTGGCTCATCTGGAACCTCACCGGTGGTCACGTGCACGCCACCGACCCCACCAACGCGTCGCGTACGATGCTCTACAACATCCATGACCTGTGCTGGGACGACGATCTTCTCAGGCTGTTCGACATCCCGGCCTCGATGCTGCCGCAGGTACTTCCCTCCTCTGGTGTGTTCGGGCACACGGAGCACGTGAGCATCGCCGGGCACATCCCCATCGCGGGTGTGGCGGGCGACCAGCAGGCGGCGCTGTTCGGCCAGCGCTGCGCGACCCCCGGCAGCATCAAGAACACCTACGGCACGGGCGGGTTCCTCCTCATGAACACCGGGTCCACCTCGGTGACGTCACGGTCAGGACTCCTCACCACCATCGCGATCGGCCTGACGACCGGCGTGCAGTATGCACTCGAAGGCAGCGTGTTCGTGTCCGGTGCCGCCGTCCAGTGGCTGCGCGACGAGATGGGCCTCATCTCCGACGCATCGGAGACATGCGACCTCGCACGTTCCGTCCCCGACACGGGAGGCGTGTACGTCGTCCCCGCCTTCACCGGCCTCGGTGCCCCGTATTGGGATCAGTACGCGCGCGGCGCCATATATGGGATCACCCGTGGCACGACGCGTGCCCACGTGGTCCGGGCGGTCCTCGAGGGCATGGCCTATCAATCCGCCGACGTCATTCGGACGATGGAGGTCGACTCGGGGCTGCACCTCTCAGGGCTCAAGGTCGACGGCGGTGCCTCGTGCAACGACTTCCTCATGCAGTTTCAAGCCGACATCCTCGATACGGAGGTCGTCCGTCCCGTGATGGTGCAGACCACCGCGCTCGGTGCCGCATATCTCGCGGGTCTTGCGGTGGGCTATTGGCCCGACATCGACGACATCGAGGCGAATTGGCGCATCGAGCGGACCTTCGAACCATCGATGGAGCCCAGCCGCCGAGAAGAACTCCTCGCCGGCTGGCAGATGGCGGTCTCTCGTACCCTTACCCACCGCCGTGAGGGGGACGCTGCGTTACAATCACGCTAGCCAGATGGGAAGCCTGGCAAAGGGAAGCACACCGCTTTCATCACACCCGCTTTCGACACGTCGGGGAGGCACGTTCGCATGCGCATCGCGATAGGGAGTGACCACGCGGGCTATGAGCAGAAGCGATCGTTGTCGCCGTACCTCTCGTCGCTTGGACACGAGGTTGTCGACGAGGGGACCCATTCGGACGAGCGTTGCGATTATCCCGATCTTGCCGAGGCGGTCGCACGAGATGTGGCGAGTGGCGCGGCCGACCGCGGAGTGCTCATCTGCGGGACCGGGCTTGGTATGGCCATCGCGGCCGACAAGATCACCGGTATCCGTGCCGCAACGGTTACGACGGTTGATTTCGCAAGGCTAGCCCGTCAGCACAATGACCTCAACGTGATCTGCCTTTCCGGCCGTTTCGTGGCCCCCTCCGTGAACCAGGAGATCGTCGAGACGTTCCTGGACACCAGGTTCGAAGGAGGGCGCCACGCCCTGCGCGTCGCCAAGGTCATGCGCCTGGATGCCGACCCCGCCCGTCCCGCCGAACCCTGTGGGCCAGGCGAGGGACCCATCCTTCCAATCGAGGCACACTGTACGATCGATGTGAGCACCCCTCCGGGTCCCCGCTAGGAACCTCGGGGATGGACGGTGTCCATGTCAGGCAGGGTGTCTGCCCGGGTGCATCGCATCGACCGTCCGACCACATCGACTCGCGTCCGCGCCGTACGGGTCGAGCATGCCACATCAAGCTGCGTCGTCTCCTCCGATGCCATCCCATAGGGAGTAACCATGAACTACGACCATCTCAAGCAAACCGATCCTGCCATCTACCACGCACTTGAAGCCGAGCTCGCTCGCGAACGCGGTACCATCGAGCTCATCGCGTCCGAGAACATCGTCTCCTCCTCCGTCATCGAGGCGATGGGCTCCGTCCTCACCAACAAGTATGCGGAGGGGTACCCCGGACACCGTTACTATGGTGGATGCGAAAAGGTCGATATCGTCGAGACCCTCGCCATCGAGCGTCTCAAGGAACTCTACGGTGCCCAGTTCGCCAACGTACAGCCGCATTCCGGCGCTCAGGCCAACCTTGCAGCCTACATGGCCATCATCGAGCCCGGTGACACCATCATGGGTCTGAACCTCTCCATGGGTGGCCATCTCACCCACGGTTCACCGGTGAACTTCTCCGGCAAGCTCTACAAGGTGGCGGCCTACGGCATCGATCCCGAAACCGAGCGCATCGACATGGATGCGCTCGAGAGGCAGGCGAAGGAAGTGCGTCCGCAGGTCATCGTCGGTGGTGCCTCGGCATATCCGCGTACGCTCGATTTCGAGCGCTTCGCCCAGATCGCCCATGAGGTCGGCGCCTATCTCATGGTCGACATGGCCCACATCGCCGGACTTGTCGCCGCCGGCGAGCACCCCACCCCCGTTCCCTATGCCGACATCACCACGTCCACCACCCACAAGACGCTGCGCGGTCCTCGTGGTGGCATCATCCTCACCAACGACGCGGCCCTTGCGAAGAAGATCGACTCCTCCGTCTTCCCCGGTGTCCAGGGTGGCCCGCTCGAGCACGTCATCGCCGGCAAGGCGGTCGCGTTCGGCGAGGCGCTCAAGCCGGAGTTCAAGACGTACGCGCACCAGGTCGTCGTCAACATGTCGGCTATGGCCGATGGCATGCTGGAGGGTGGCCTGCGCCTTGTCACGGGGGGCACCGATAACCACCTCGCCCTCGTCGACCTCACGCCGGCCGACGTCACGGGCAAGGATGCCGAGAATATCCTCGAGCTCATCGGGATGACCGTCAACAAGAACACCGTTCCCAACGAGAAGCGCTCTCCGTTCGTCACCTCCGGCATCCGTGTCGGCTCAGCCGCGATGACCACGCGTGGCTTCGATGCCGACGAGGCCCATCTCGTCGGTGAGTTGCTTGCGCGTGCCATCTTCAACCATACAGATTTCGGCGAACTCGCCCAGGTCAAGTCAAGGGTCGCCGACCTGATCGAGAACCATCCCATCTATCCGGACCTTGCGTAGCCGCACTCGATGCGCAAAAGGGCCTCGCCGTTCGTGCGAGGCCCTTTTGCCTCAGTCGTATCACGGTTGGAACATTGCGTGAGATAACCCGCATTCGCGCCGACCCATCCCCATCGTAGGCGCGTGAGAAAGGACCACCCTGCATGCAGAACCTTGCCGACGACCCCCGTATCCATGTCATCGACCACCCGATGGTACAGCATAAGCTCACCATCCTGCGCGACAAGAACACGGGGTCAAAGAAGTTCCGTGAACTCGCTCGCGAGCTTGCGATGTTCGAGGCGTATGAGGCGACCCGTCACTTCGAGCTCACGGAGACCACGGTGGAGACCCCCATATGCGAGGCGAGGTCCTACACGCTCAAGGGCAAGAAGGTCGCCATCATCCCCATACTCAGGGCAGGGCTCGGCATGGTCGAGGGCGTCGTCGACCTCATTCCCGCCGCACGCGTCGGCCACATCGGGCTGTACCGTGACCCCACGACCCACCAGCCCGTCACGTACTACTGCAAGCTTCCCTCCGATATCTCGGAGCGCGAGGTCCTCATCGTCGACCCCATGCTCGCCACGGGTGGATCCGCCTCCGCGGCAATCGGGTATCTGCGCGAAGCAGGTGCCCGCTCGGTGCGGCTGCTCGTGATCATCGCCGCCCCCGAGGGGCTTCGGGTCGTGCTCGACGCGGACCCCGATGTCGAGGTGTTCACCTGCTGCATCGATGACCATCTCAACGAGAACGCCTACATCGTCCCCGGCCTCGGCGACGCGGGCGACCGTATCTTCGGCACGCGCTAAGGAGACCAGATGACCGACGACACCCCCGCGACCCCACCGACCTCGTCGCCCACGACCCCCTCGGCGTTCGTGCAACGCCCCTCATGGGATGAGTACTTCATGACCATCGCCGAGCAGGTGGCGACCCGCTCCACCTGCTGCCGTCGCCAGATCGGTGCCATCATCGTGCGCGACCGTCATATCCTCTCCACGGGATATAACGGGGCTCCTGCCGGCTTGCGGCACTGCCTCCAGGTTGGGTGCTTGCGCGAACAGCGGGGGATTCCCTCGGGAACCCAGCACGAGTTGTGTCGTGGCGTCCATGCAGAGCAGAACGCGGTGGTGCAGGCCGCACGCCATGGCGTCGCGTTGGACGGCGCGACGATCTACTCGACCGCACAACCGTGCGTGACGTGTGCGAAGATTCTCATCAACGCGGGAATCACGGCGATCGTCTATCGCGATTCCTATCCTGACAGCCTTGCCCAGGAGCTGCTCGCCGAATCGGGGATCTCCGTCCGTCGTATGCAGTGAGGGGGATTCACCCGTGTCACCACGCCGTGACCATCGGCTGCGCGGGGGTTCACGCCCGAGCCATCCTCCCCGTTCCACGAAAGGTGTCTGCGTAATGGTTTCGACAGGTAACCGTTGACCCCTTGATACGTGCGCTTGCGCAGTGCACCCCGGCAGTCCCTATGTCGCTTTGATACTATCTACAGCGGCCGTTGTCTTGAGTTGAGGGTATGCACCCATTGGAGGACTTGCTTGATCCTTGCGATTGCGGGTGTTCTCTGCGGTGTCCTCGGATCAACTCCGCTCATCATCGCCTCTCGTCTGGTGACACCTGCGACCACTTCACGGGGAGTGCTGCTGGCTTTCGCATGCATGGGCGTTTCATTCCTCATCCTCATGTCTGCCGTGCTCGTAGCCTATAGGCTTGCTCCAACGGGTCTACTTGGTTTTGGTCTGTCGCTCCTGGTGGGTTTCATGGCCTCTCTGGCAATCTATGGTCTTTGGTTCTTTTTGCGCTATTTCCGATAACCGAGGCGAAGGAGATATGGGTGGACATCGCTAGTGTCATCGCAGAGGTGCCCGAGAAGATCGCCGAACTTCAGCTGAGCTTCTCATCGGGTGCCGTGGTCGGGAGCACGGACGGGTTCTACATCTCCCAGTACATCCTCTGGATGTTCGTCGCCACCGCAATCCTCCTCATCGTCGTCTTCGCCGCCAAGCGGCGCATGACGCTTGTCCCGCAGAGCAAGTTCGCCAACGCGATAGAGGCGCTTGTCGAGTTCGTCCGCAAGGACGTGGGCGAGGGCGTCGTGGGCAAGGGGTACGAGAAGCATCTGCCATTCCTGCTCACCATCTTCCTCTTCATCCTCTTCAACAACCTGCTCGGTCTCATCCCCGGTGCCAAACCGGGCACCGGCACCATCTCGGTCACGGCCGCACTGTCCCTGGTTGCCTTCGTCTACTTCAACATCTACGGCATGAAGAAGCAGGGTGTGGGGCGCTACTGGCTCAACCTCGCTCCCAAGGGCGTCATTCTGCCTCTTGCCGTCATGCTCTGGTTCATCGAGCTGTTCTCGCTGTTCCTCCGCCTCATGACACTGGCGATCCGACTTTTCGCCAACATGTATGCCGGGCACATCGTGCTGGGTGCCTTCGCACTGCTCACGACGCTCTTCCTCACCCCACTCATACAGCAGGGCATCTCAGCTGCCGCGCTCGTCACGGCACTCCCATCCGTCATCTGGATGGCCCTGCTTATCTTGATGTATGCGATGGAACTGCTCGTCGCCGTCATTCAAGCGTACGTGTTCGTCATGCTCACCGGCGTGTACATCCAGATAGCCGCTGGTGAGGAGTAGGGCCATCGGCCCCCTCGGTTCGCATGCCGCCCGCTCCCGTCTGGGTTGAAGGGACGTGTCGGCCGGGGTGCTTGGTTCGGTTTCACGGTTGGATTCACGAATCCAGCTGAACTATACGCAAGGATCCAAGGCACAGATGCCTTGGAAACCGACTTTCAAGGAGGCAATTGTGACTGGAAGTATCGCTGTCGTTGGTTACGGTCTGTCCGTCATCGGCGCCGGCATCGGCATCGGCATCGCTTGTGGCAGGGCCACCGAGGCCATGGCCCGTCAACCCGAACTCCAAGGCCGTATCTTCACCACGTTCATCCTCGGTGCCGCATTCGCCGAGGCCCTGGCACTGATCGCCTTCGTTCTCGCGCTTATCAAGTAAGGTGTCCGTCAAGGCTCTATGCCGTACGTCAAACTGGAGGTTAACGTGAAGATAAGCGCTGCTGGAAGGAAATCGCTTTCAGCTTCCCTCCTGGTGTCGGGCATCCTTGCTGCCGTTCCATCCGTCGCATTCGCTGCAGAGGCAGGTAGCGGAGCCTCTCTCATCATCCCCGATATGAGTGAGTTCATCCCCGCCTTGCTTGCGTTTTTGGTCCTGTGGTTCATCCTCGCGAAATTCGCGTATCCCGCCATCACGGGCATGCTCGACAAGCGAGCTGCTACCATCAAGGACTCCCTCGAGCAAGCCGAGACCGCCCGCATCGAGGGGGAGCGTCTGCTGGAGCGTTACAAGGCCGAGTTGAACGACGCCAAGAAGCAGGCGGCGGCCATCGTGGCCGACGCGAAGAAGTCCGGCGAGTCCGTCAAGGCCGACATCACCGCCCAGGCCCAGGTCCAGGCGGACGAGATGATCGCGAAGGCCCAACTCGCCATCGAGGCTGAGAAGAACCAGGCCATCTCCGAGTTGCAGTCCTCCGTCGCCGACCTTTCCGTCGCCGTCGCGGGTCGTCTCATCGGGGAGGACCTCTCCGATGGCGAGCATCGCAAGCTGATCGAACGGTACGTAAAAGAGGCAGGTAGCCTGAATGCCAACTGACCGCAATCTCACGAGGCAAGAGGTCTCGACGTATGCCACGTGTCTCCTCGAAGCCGCACGGGCTGAGGATGCGGTCTTCGAGGTCGGCACGCAGCTGCAGAACGCCCTTCTCATCGTCCGTGCGAACATGCGGCTTCGCGATGCGCTCAAGGAGCCGTCGATTCCCAGCGCCAAGCGCATCGAGGTGCTCGAGGATGTGTTCGGCAACTGTGATGCGGCTCTCGTCGAGGTGCTGCACGTCATGGTCGAGCGAGATGACATCCAGCTGCTTTCGAGGGTGTGCGAGGAGTACGGCGTGCTGTCCGAGCAGGATTTGAACGCCGTCATCGTCGACGTCACATCAGCCGTCGCGCTCGATGACCATCTGCGCGAGGTCCTAACAACCAAGCTCTCCGAGGATTTCGGCTCCGACATCCTTCTTCGCGAGTATGTCGACCCCTCTATCCTTGGGGGCATCATCATGAGTACCCATGGCGAGCGCATCGATGCGAGTATGACCTCGCAGCTCGAGCACGCACGCGGGGTACTCTCGACTGAACTTTCCGGAGGTGATAGGTAACATGGCGGAAATTACCGCAAGCTCGATCGATGAGGTGCTGCGCAAGCAGCTTGATTCCCTCGAGACCAGCGTCGAGTCCCGTGAGGTCGGCACGGTCATCCAAATCGGAGACGGCATCGCCCGCATCGATGGACTACGCGGTGCCATGGCGGGCGAGCTCCTCGAGTTCATCAGCCAGGACGGTAAGTCGGTCTTCGGTCTGGCACAGAACCTCGAGGAGGATGAGGTCGGCGCCGTGCTTTTGGGCGAAGTCACGGCGATCAAGGAGAACGACAAGGTCCGTACCACCGGCCGCATCGTTGAGGTGCCGGCGGGCAAGGACCTCGTCGGGCGCGTCGTCAACCCCCTCGGCATGCCCATAGACGCCAAGGGCCCCATCCATTCCGATGGCATGCGCCCCGTCGAATTCAGGGCGCCCGGCGTCATCGAGCGCAAGCCGGTCCACCAGCCGGTGCAGACGGGCCTACTCGCCATCGACTCGATGATCCCCATCGGCCGTGGTCAGCGCGAGCTCATCATCGGCGACCGTCAGACGGGCAAGACGTCGATCGCGGTCGATACGATCATCAACCAAAAGGGCAAGGACATGATCTGCGTGTACGTCGCGATCGGTCAGAAGGCCTCCACGGTCGCCGGTGTCGTCGAGACGTTCGAGAAGCACGGCGCGATGGCGTATACCATCGTCGTCGCAGCGACGGCGGCGGATGCGGCTCCGTTGCAGTACATCGCCCCCATGGCCGGTTGCGCCATGGGCGAGTACTTCATGTACAATGGCGAGGATGGCCAGCCAGCGAGCGCCGAGAACCCCGGTCGCCACGTCCTGTGCATCTACGACGATCTGTCCAAGCAGGCCGTCGCCTATCGTCAGATGTCCCTCACCCTGCGTCGCCCGCCAGGACGCGAGGCGTTTCCCGGCGATATCTTCTACCTGCACTCCCGCCTGCTCGAGCGAGCGGTCAAGCTTTCCGACAAGAACGGTGCCGGGTCCCTCACCGCCCTGCCCATCATCGAGACGCAGGAGGGCGACGTCGCCGCCTACATCCCCACGAACGTCATCTCCATCACCGACGGGCAGATCTTCCTGCAGACCGACCTGTTCTTCCAGGGTCAGCGCCCTGCCGTCGACGTCGGCATCTCGGTTTCGCGCGTCGGTGGTTCCGCACAGATCAAGGCCATGAAGCAAGTCGCCGGTTCGTTGCGGCTCGATCTCGCCGCTTATCGTGAGCTGCAGGCGTTCTCGCAGTTCGGTAGCGACCTCGATAAGGCAACGGTCGCCCAGCTTAACCGCGGTGCCTGCATGACCGAGTTGCTCAAGCAGGGACGTTACGCTCCCATGCCCGTCGAAGAGCAGGTCATCTCGATCTTCGCCGGTAACGAGGGCGCGCTGGATGACCTTCCCGTCGACCAGGTCCTTCGCTTTCGTGCCGAGTTGCTGCAGTACATGCGCTCGGTCAAGCCCGAGATCGGCCAGCAGATCGTCAAGGATGCCAAGATCACCGACGAGACCCGCGATGCGCTCAGGGCGGCCATCGAGGTCTTCAAGAACCAATTCTCCGTCGAGGGTTAGGAAGCGCGCATGCCAAACCTTCGCGACATAAGGAAGCGCATCAGCTCGGTGCAGAGCACCAAGCAGATCACGCGCACGATGGAGATGGTCGCGACTGCGAAAGTTAGGCATTCCTTCGAACGCATCGCAGCTGCCGACCCATACGCCTCGTCGATGCAGGAGACGCTCGCCAACGTTGCCCAACATGCGTCGGGTAACGATGACCCGCTTCTCAGCAGGCATGATGAGACGAAGCGCACTATCGTAGTAGTGGTCACCTCCGACCGCGGTTTGGCGGGTGGCTTCAACAGCAACGTCCTGCGAGAGGCGGAGCGGGTCATCAGGTCCAAGTCAGGCGATGGCATCAAGGTCGATGTCATCGCCTGTGGAAAGAAGGCCGGTGCGTTCTTCCGCTATCGAAAGATGACACCCCTGTTGGCGTACGTTGGGCTCTCGGCCGACCCTACGTTCGCGCAAGCCCAGGAGATCGCCTCCTTGGTGATGTCCGATTTCCGTACCGAGAAGGCCGATGAGGTCACTCTCGTCTACAACCATGCGCGCAACTCGGCCGATCAGGATTTGCGGTGCGAGACGGTCCTTCCCATCGACCCCGAGGCGTTCAGGGCTTCGGACGCGAGGGATCCCAAGGAGGAGCACAAGCTCGCATCCGCCTACTCCTTCGAGCCCTCGGCCGAGGAGGTGCTGAGCCATCTTTTGCCTGCCTATGTGGAGATATCCATCTTCCATGCGCTCATCGACTCGGCGGCGGGCGAGCAAGGAGCTCGTCGCAAGGCGATGAAGGCGGCTACCGACAACGCCATCGACATGCTCGATACGCTTGACCGCGTATATAACCAGCTTCGTCAGAGTGCGATCACCACAGAGATTTCAGAGATCGTCGGCGGTGCCGCCGCTTTGGAGGACTAAATGGACACTAATAAGGAAAGGGACGCATCTATGAACGTTGGACGCATCGTTCGTGTGGTCGGCCCCGTCGTGGACGCCGAGTTCACGGCAGAGGACATGCCCACGATCTACAACGCGCTCACGGTGGATGCTGACACTCCCATTGGTCACATGCACGTCGTGTTCGAGGTCCAGGCGCATCTGCCCGGCAACCTCGTCCGTGCCGTCGCCATGTCTTCGACCGACGGCCTGCAGCGCGGGCTCGACATCGTCGACACCGGCGCCCCGATCATGATGCCTGTCGGCAAAGCCACCTTGGGACGTATCTGGAACGTCACCGGTGATGTCATCGACGGCGGTGAGATGCCCGAGGTCGAGGGGTACTATCCCATCCACCGTCCTGCACCGAAGTTCGAGGACCTCTCCACGGACACCGAGATATTCGAGACCGGCATCAAGGTCATCGATCTGATCGAGCCCTACATCAAGGGCGGGAAGACCGGTCTGTTCGGTGGTGCCGGGGTTGGCAAGACCGTCATCATCCAAGAGCTCATCAACAACCTCGCCCTTGGTCACGGTGGCACGTCCGTCTTCACCGGTGTGGGCGAGCGTACCCGCGAGGGCACCGACCTGTTCATCGAGATGTCGGATTCCGGCGTCATCAACAAGACCTGCCTGGTCTATGGGCAGATGAACGAGCCGCCAGGGGCGCGTATGCGCGTTGGCCTTGCCGGTCTTACCGAGGCCGAGTACTTCCGTGACCAGGGTCAGGACGTCCTGCTCTTCATCGACAACATCTTCCGCTTCACGCAGGCGGGTTCCGAAGTGTCCGCGCTTCTGGGCCGCATGCCCTCCGCCGTTGGATACCAGCCCACACTGGCTACCGAGATGGGCGATCTCCAAGAGCGCATCACCTCGACGAAGACCGGTTCCATCACGTCGGTCCAGGCCGTCTACGTCCCTGCTGACGACTACACCGACCCCGCTCCGGCCACGGCGTTCATCCACCTGGATGCGACGACGAACCTCAACCGCTCCATTGCCGAGTTGGGCATCTATCCGGCCGTCGATCCGCTGGCATCCACGTCGCGTGCCCTCTCCGCCGATATCCTCGGTGAGGAACACTATCGCGTCGCCACCACGGTGCAGGAGATCCTGCAGCAGTACTCCGACCTGCAGGACATCATCGCCATCCTCGGTATGGACGAGCTCACCGAGGACCAGAGGCTCACGGTGGGCCGTGCTCGCAAGATCCAGCAGTTCCTTGGTCAGCCGTTCCACGTGGCGGAGGTCTTCACCGGTCAGCCGGGCAAGTACGTGAAGCTCGAGGACACCGTTCGCTCGTTCGCCGAGATCATCGACGGCAAGTGCGACGACATCCCCGAGCAGGCGTTCCGCTACAAGGGCGATATCGACGAGGTCCGTGAGGCCGCCGCGAAGATGAACGCCTAAGGAGACGAGAAGATGCCTGGTACCATGCAGTGCGATATCGTCACGCCAGAGCGCAAGCTCTTCTCGGATGAGGTCGGGTTCGTGGTCCTGCCTGCCGCAGGGGGCGAGATGGGCATCTTGCCCCTTCACGCCTCGGTGGTTGCCGCGCTCAAGATGGGCGAGGTCCGCATCCAGCAAGGTCTTGGCGAGGAGGTCACCAGGCGTTACGTGGTCTCGGGCGGTTACGCTCAAGTCGACGGCAACAAGGTGATCATCTTGGCGGACCGGGCCTCGGATGTGAGCGAGATCGACATCCCCACCACGGAGGGGCATCTGGCAGAGCTTCAGACCGAGCGCACGGCGCTCGGCATCGACGAGGCCCGTGCCGCGTATCTCTCCTCACAGTTCGCCTGGGAGACCTTCAAGTTGGAGGTCGCTCGCAAGAAGTAGGCGAGAAGTCCGTCAGGGAGTTCCCGCGTCCGCGCCGACATCAGCTCTTGAGCTGTCCCGCGTATGGTGGACACGAGCGTGCCATCGACGTGCGGACGTCTACGAGAATCCCGCCCCCGCTCACCAATTCGGTGGGCGGGGGCGTTTCGCTTGGTTTTCCCACGGGCGGCCAAGGCGCTTTCGGACATCACCGAGCGTCGGTTGCATGTGACCCCTCCCTGCATCATGCTCCCTCCATGAGGTGCGTGCCCATATCCATCGTGGAGCGCTACCGTGTACCTGCATGCCCTTAAACGGTTCCCCATGGGGGCCTTTTGTGCCAAAGGATGAGTTTGGCGACATTTCGGTGTAGTTCTCTGGTGGAGAGCGCTCGCTTCGGCTATCGTATCCAACTGGCGTTTTTCGGAAGGACGTCGGATGGATGGCCTGATGTCCTTTGCCGCCTTGTCGACCATCCACACGGCGACGTCCGACATCGCGGACATCCGTATCGCCACGTGAGGTTTGTGCCATGTCGAGATGGACATCCTGCTGCTTCACCGGCAGGTGCCGTTGCCGTACATCGTGTCGAGTGATGTGCACCGTATATCCGACCCGTTCGGGTCTCAGATATCCCTACAGGAGGGGCCTGCCATGCAAAGAAACGACTCCCACCGCACGTGCGAGGAAGATCTCATCCACGTCATGGGTGGTAATCATCTGACGGGCACGGTCGCCATCGGCGGTGCGAAGAACTCGGCGCTTAAGTTGATGGCGGCAAGCATCCTCACATCCGGTACCACCGAGGTGCTCAACGTACCCGTCATATCAGATGTCACCATCATGGCCGAGGTGCTGGAGTGTCTCGGTGCCCACGTCGTCCGCGGCGACCATCGACTGTCAATCGACACGGCCGGGGTTGACACATGGGAGACGCCATACGAGCTGGTCGCGCGCATGCGTGCCTCGGTGGCGGTCCTCGGGCCGCTCATCGCCCGCTTCGGCCGGGCGCACGTCGCCATGCCTGGTGGATGCCGGATCGGTTCTCGAAAGCTCGACCTGCACATCGCCGGTCTCGAGACCATCGGCGCGGTATTGGAGATCGACCATGGATATATCAACGCCGAGACGCCCAACGGTCTTCACGGTGGCTCGATAACCCTCGAGTTTCCCAGCGTGGGGGCGACCGAGAACCTTATGATGGCTGCCGTCCTTGCCGATGGCCGTACCGTCATCGACAACGCCGCCCGAGAGCCCGAGATAGCCGATTTGGCGAACATGCTGGTGGAGATGGGAGCCAACATCGTCGGTCAAGGTTCGCCCGTCATCGAGATCGAAGGGGTTTCCGAGTTGCACCCGGTCACGCATCGCACCATTGGCGACCGTATCGAAGCGGGTACGTTCTTGGCCGCCGGTGCGTTGACCGGCGGGCCCGTCACCGTGGTGGGGGTTGACCCCCAGAACCTCGAAGTCGCTCTTGCCAAGCTGCGGCGTATGGGTTGCGAGATATCCCTCGACGTCGATTCGGTCACCGTGTCACGCAACGAGCCCCTCCGTCCAACCGATGTCCAGACGCTACCCCATCCAGGGTTCCCCACGGATCTGCAAGCGCAGTTCATGGTCTTGGACTCCATCGCCTCCGGGAGTTCGATCATCACCGAAAACGTCTTCGAGAACCGTTTCATGCTCGCCTCCGAACTGGTGAGGATGGGTGCGGATATCCGCATCGAAGGGCGTCATGCGCTCGTGCAGGGCGTTTCGGGTCTGGAGGGCGCACCGGTCCAATCGACCGACCTCCGGGGCGGGGCGGCTCTCATCCTTGCCGGGCTCATCGCAGATGGCGAGACCGTCGTCTCCGGCGTGGAGCACATAGACCGAGGATACGAGGACTACGTCGGGAAACTCGCGTCTCTGGGTGGGATGTTGGAGAGGCGCTGACGTGTCCTCGGCGACTCCTTCGACCGTGCCGTCGATCCTCCGACCACCCACCCGGGGTATGTGCGGGCACGGGTCTCTCATTCGCCATCATGCATGGTGGCGATTCCCAAAGGCCGATAGCGGTCCGCCACCTGCGATGCGTGTGAAGGTTTCCTGGGAATTCCCACGTTGTTTGCCAATCCCCCGAGCAAATGGGAAAATAGTAGACTGGTCTTGTTTATGGTATCCTCTACCCTTGGCTTACACACCTTTCGCAGAGCTTCGCGATTATTCATAGAGTTGCGCAATCAGTGACCTGCGACCCGAAGGACTATCCCACACATGCCACGACATACTCGTTCAGATGCAGATGATAATCGTTCGCAGATCCGTAGTACCCGTGGCGGCGTGGCGGACTACTCGGTATCCAAGTACCACTCGAAGGGGCGATTCCGAGGGGACCGCTCGGCCAAGGGCAGTGTGAGGACCCCCGTCATGAGCGGTTCGGAAGTCTCCTCGCGAAGCTACAGCCGGTTCTCGGGACAACAGGACTACGCGCTGCAACGTCGCAAGCGCTCTCGGCGCAAGCACATCCTCCTGGGGGTGCTCATCGCCCTCGCGGTGATGCTCGTGGCGGGCGTCGCCGGTGCCTGGGCGTATGTGAACAACCTCAACAACACCCTGTCAAGCGGATTGGGTACCGACTTCGCCTCCGTCCTCACCGAGACCGCATCTGCGAGCGACCCGTACTATGTGCTCGTCATGGGTACCGATGGACGTGAGGGGGAGACCGCCTTCAGGTCCGATACCATCATGCTCGTGCGCGTCGATCCTCAGAGCAAGGCGGTGTCGATCGTGTCGATACCGCGTGACACCAGGGTGGTGCTCGGGGACTACGGGTATCAGAAGATCAACGCCGCCCACGCCTACGGCGGTGCCACCTATGCCGTGCAGGCCGTGGAGGACCTGACCGGTGTCAAGATCTCACATTACGTCGAGATCAACTTCGAGGGTTTCTCCGCCGCGGTCGATGCGATCGGCGGTGTCACCGTCGATGTTCCCAAGGCTATCGACGACGACGATGCAGGTGGCGTGGTCGATGCGGGCACCCAGGTTCTCGATGGGACCAAAGCGCTTATCTTCTGTCGGTCGCGCGACTTCACCAATGGGGACTACCAGCGTCAGATCGACCAGCAGATATTCATGAAGGCATTGGCGAAGCAGCTTCTCAACAGCGATGTGGCTTCACTCACAAGCGCCATCAACGCGATGGCCGGGTATGTGACGACGGATATGACGGTGACCGATATCATAAGCGCCGCCTCCAGTCTACGGGGGATGGACACCGACTCGATCGTCACCGTAGATGCGCAGACATGGACCACGACCCAGACGATATCCGGTATATCGTATGTCATCGCCGATACGGACAAGCTCTCCACGATCATGGAGGCGATAGATTCGGGGCAGGATCCGAGTGACACGACCTCCACGTCGAACACGAGCTCGACGACTACGACCGTGACTCCGTCGGACTATACGGTGTCCGTTCTCAACGGTTCGGGAATATCAGGTTGCGCCGCATCGGCGTCGACGAAGATAACGTCTGCCGGTTTCGTGGTAGAGAGTACGGGGAACGCATCGTCCTTCAGTTACAGCACCACGCTTGTCGTGTACAACTCCTCCAGCCAGAAGGCCGCCGCAGAGCAGCTGGTCTCCGACCTTGGCGTGGGAACGGCCGTCCTCAACAACAGCCAATACACCTTCAGCGGGGACATGTGCGTGATCGTCGGGCAGGACTGGAAGGCCTGACCTGGCACCATGGCGCGCACGGTACATCCACCTTCGTCGGTCACGTCGTGCGCTTGTCGCCATCTGCGCGCCCGCCCTCGCGTACGGAGCCCCTCGTGGTGTCGTACCTGCATCGCCTCCATATGTCTCCCGTACGTTCCACAACGACCATGCCTCCATCTGGGTTCACCCACGAAGGCGTGGTCGTTGGTCTCCCGTGCGTGGACTCGGTAGGGGTACCGTCATCCCCGAACAGTATCCAGAAGAGGTACCGTTCACCAGCAACTCGTGGCATCCGCGGGCGAGACCTTGAAATATCCTGCCAACATGTTTAGATTATTTTCTTGCGCGGTTTTCCGTCCGTGCAGGTACCAAGGTCGTTAGGTTTTTCTCTAAGAAATAAGTTTTCAAAATATCTTAGAAAATCTACTTGACCATCCTTTACGGAATGGGTATGATTCTAACTCGCGCCTTGAACGGGTCTATCCCTTCAAACGGTCGCCGCACCTTGAGAACCGGATACCGAAACGACGAGAATTCAAGCCAAGATGATGAACCCTTCCAGCCGGGGATGTCCCCCGGTTGGCAATTCCAGGTCAGGCTCCGTATGAAGGCACCACAACGCACGACGT
>JAATFL010000031.1 GCA_015655215.1 Coriobacteriia bacterium | reverse complement strand
GTCTTGACTTCTCATAGCTGGTCTCCTTCCAATCCGACAAAACGCCTTTCGTCCGATACCATCGTCGAATACGCATTCGATAACGCGCCCACCATAGATGGAAAACGAAGCATGAGAGTCATGGCGTCGGTTTGCCCGCGTCATACTGGCCGTATTGTTTTCTCGAACTTTCCAGGTAAACTGGTTCTTCAAGAGGCGAGACTGAATATACTGATAGACGTGGCTCACGGTGTTGGGTCGTCTGAAACCAGTTCCGTCTCAAACGGCCGGCACACCGAACGCCCCACGAACCGAGACAGGCAGGCCGGGGGAGTAGACAACGGGGGGCAAACGGGATGGGCCTACGAATACCCGCTTTCAAATTGGTGCCCGACGATGACATGAGCAACTCGCTTGGCGAGATGGAGGCTCCCCTCACCATGGGGTTTGGCCTTCACTGGGCGTGGGTGTATGCGACGATGTTCGCAACGACGAGGCTGTTCCTTGCCTCGTCCGGGGATGCCTCTTCCGTGATGAGCGGGTTCTACCTGCTCTCGATGGCAGCCCTGTCGCTGACGCTCTTTCTCTTCGGATTCAACTATCGACGCTCCCACCATATCCTGCAGCGCATGTCCCCCTTTGTATGCGGGACCATCTCGACGATCAGCACCTTCGCACTGCTCGCCGCGAACAGCACGACTCCCGTCGGGATAACCGCGTTCATCGTCGCGAGCATGGGCACGGGGATCGGCTCCGCCCTGCTGCTCCTGCTGTGGGGTGAGTACTTCAGCCGCAAGGACACGCCTACGGCCACCATCAACTCGGCACTTGGGGTTGTCGTGGCCATCTTCCTCTATGTGGTCCTTGTCTATTATCTGCCCCCTACCATATCATGCGTGCTTGTCGGGCTGCTCCCCATGCTTGAAGCCTTGATACTGAGAGGAGTCCTACCCGCAAGAGCCTCGAGCGAGGTTCCCTCTTTGGGACGCCTCAGGGTGCGAACGTCTTCGTTCGCCCTGCGGATCGGCGTCTCGACGTTCATCTTCGGCGTGGCTCTGGGCGTGCTCCGGAACATCTCGCTCAGCTCGACCTTCACCAACACGGCCAATGGCTCGCAGGGGATTCTCCTTGCCGCGGCGGTCTTCGCCGCCCCCATTCTCATCTGCATCATCCTGGTGCTGAACCGATACGAGTTCGGGTTCCTATACCGACCCCTTGTCGTCTTGATAGCCATGTCGCTATTGCTCATCCCCTTCTTCGGGAGCAACAACCCACCGATAGTCAGCCTCGTCATTCTCGTGGGATACGTGTGCTTCGAGGTGATGATGTGGGTCGTCTTCTCGGAGATCAGCTTCAGCTTCCGCCTCTCGTCGATTCTCGTCTATGGCGTGGGGCGCGCAAGCCTCACCCTGGGGACCCTTCTCTGCGCCCTTCTCCTTCCTCCCCTACTCGCCCGAGCATCGACCTTCGCCGCCATCGGCGAGACCGGAGCGGCGCTGATCGCGATGTGCGCCATGGTGCTGGGCTACTGCCTTCTCCCGCGTGAGAAGGACATTGGCGAGATGGTCATCTCCGATGGGGCCGAGGAGAGCCCCACCTATGTCGGTAAGGAGATTCCCCCTGAGTGGCAGAAGCGTCGCTTCGCCCTCAAGTGCCAGACCGTAGCCGACCAGTACCTCCTCTCAAAGCGCGAGGCGGAGGTGCTCTATCTTCTTGCCAAAGGGCGTAACGCCTCCTACATAAAGGATGAGCTGTTCATCTCCGAAGGAACGGCGAAGACTCACATCTGGCGGATATACCGAAAACTCGACGTCCATACCCAGCAGGACCTGATCGACCTCGTCGACCGAGTGACCAACCAGGGAAAGCGCGGGCACTGAGTCGTGTCAACCGGGAGTATGACAAACCGATACCCACATTTATGGCGCACCACCTGACAAGGACGACCGCGCTCTCTGGTAGAACTCTCCCTGCATGGTCAGCGAGGAATGGGAGTGGGACATGTCTGTTGAGACGCCAGTGGGTCGACCCGCCCGATTGTCCAAACCCCTACCGACATACACGTTGATAACCGGTGGGCCGGGGAGTGGAAAGACCGCGATGCTTGCGAGCAGGGCGGTCGACGTGCTACGAGACGTCCCTGCACCAGGGATGCGCATCCTCGTGGCAACGTCACGGGGATGCGTCGACATACGGCGGCGACTGCTCGATGGTGGAATCCACCCTGACGGTCTTCCATGGATAGGTACGGCGCACGAGCTGTGCCGCACCCTGCTTTCAACACCCGAGGCCATCGAATCGACAGGACGGATACCACGCATCCTCAGCACGATGGAGACGGTGTTCCTTTACGAAGACCTGAACACCCTCGGCGAGTCGAAGAAACGTCTCAAGGCGATGCTCGGCTTCTTCTTCCGCACCCTCAGCGAGCTAGGGGACCTCGACGACGACTGGCTCGTCTCCCTCGAGGAGAGACTGGTCTACGACGGCTTGATACGCCATCTCGTCAGCCGCGACGCCTGCATCGAACCAGAGGTATCCGGATTGGCGGTGAAGTATCTCCTAGAGGACGAGGAGGTCGCACGAAGCTTCTCGACCCCCTATCTGCTCGTGGACGACTACCAAACGTTGAGCAAGGCCTCGCAACGACTTGTCGACATGGTTGTCGGCAGCGAATGCGCCATCACCGCCGATCGAAGCCAGACCATGGCGATAGAGGAATCGTTTCCCCACGGCATCGACGTCAACGCCTTCATCGCCTCCCATCCCCAGACGAAGCACGTCGAACTTTCCACGTCGAGGCGCTGCCCGCAGCGTATCGTCGCCATGTACGACGCGCTTACATCCACAGCAGAGGACGTCCCTCCCCTCTACCCTCAGGCAGGCGTCGAGGGGACGGCCAAGATCATCAAGTGGAACACTCCTCGTGATGAATTCAGGGGTGTGGCGACCCTGGTGCACCGAAAGCTTGATGGAGGCGGACTCGATCCGCAGGACATCTATGTGGCGACCCCGAGTCCGTATTGGCAGAAGAGCATCCTTGAGGCGCTCGCACGCGTTGGCATCCCAACGACGAGCTTGATGCACAGCAAGGACCTTGGCGGAGATCCCACAGACCTGACTGGATGCGACTCGCAACAAACCTACACCATCTTCGCTCTGCTGACCGATCCAACCGACGTCGTCGCATGGCGCGCCTGGTGTGGATATGGCGATTACCTCCTCGGAAGCACGTCCTGGGACAACCTCGAGGTATATGCCGCCGAGCGTCAAGTAGGTGTGGTCGAGGCGCTGCGAGAGGTCGCGGCGACACAGGAGAGGGACATGGTCGATGTCGCCAGGCTCTCACGACGTTACGGTGCGGCACAGCGAATCCTCTCCAAGGTATCGGGGAAGACGGGTTTCGCGCTCCTCAATGCGCTTGAGGGTCTCGGTATGGGCCTCACCCCCACGCTTGAGAGACTATGTGGCCACATCAGAGGCAAGGAGACCGCAAGCGAACTCTTCGCCCGAATGCACGCTACCCTGGAGCAGCCCTCCTTCGAGAGGGGCTGTCTGCGCGTGGGCAGCGCCTCGGATATCTTTGGTTCAAGTTGTAAACTGCTCATCGTCATCGGATGCGTCGATGGCCTCATCCCTTCCCATAGGAGCTTCACCACACGTCAGACCCCGGAGAAGCTTCAGGAGACGCTCGATGCCGAGCGCCGGGCATTCAGGGCACTCGTCTCACGAACATGCGACGGGCTCATCCTCTCGTATCCCTGCAAGGAGGACCTCGTTACCGCCGAGAGACTCAAGCTGGAGATACGACGAGTGCGCGCGGAAAACGGGAGGAGGGTTGCACAGCTCAAGCCCTGCACGTTCATCGAGCGGTTGGGTGATAGCGCGCCGGGCGTGGTCTCGGGTGAGCGGCTCCTCTGCGACGTGAAACCATCCCAGCAGCGGCCAAGGTACCTGACACCCTGACCGACGAGCGATCCCTAGTCGAGCACCTGAACGCCAAGACCGAGGAGCCCGGGTCCCGTATGCACCACGAGTGCCGGCGATATCTGGCTCGGCTGTACGTGGTTGATAGCATAGGGGAACTCCTCCGGTATGTGCGCAGCCATCTCCTCGGCCTCCTCTGCGGCGTCCCCGTGTGCGATGCCGACGTAATAGCTGCGGGACTCCCCCACCGCCTTCTGCGCGAGCTCCACGGCTTTTCTCAACGACGCCTTGCGTCCACGCACCTTGCCCACCGTTATGTAGACCCCCTCGTCCTTGCTGCAGGTGATGATGGGGCGTAGGTTGAGAATGGTCCCGAGCCGATACGTCGCCTTGCCGATGCGGCCACCGGCATAGAGGTATTCAAGCGAGTCGACGACGAAGAACACGGATGTCCTCTTGACGATCGCCCGGGATTTCTCGGCCACTTGGGACAACGTCAGGCCATCCGCTAGAAGCTCAGCGGCATACCTCACCGTGAAACCGGCCCCGAATCCGATGTTCTTGGTGTCGACGAACTCCACGGTGAGCTGTGGAAAGCTCGATGCCGCGATGCGCATGGCGTCGAGCGTCCCCGAAAGCCCCGACGAGATGGTGATCACAAGCGCCTGGGTGCACCCATCCTCGATGGCTCCCTCGAAGCAGCGATGCATCTCCGCCATGCTCGGCAGCGAGGTCTTGGGAATCTCCTGTGCGAAACGCTGGTATACCTCCTCCGGTTGGATATCGACACCATCACGATACGAGACATCCGTATAGTTGATGTTGAGCGGCGCGACGTAGATGTGGTGCTCGGCGACGAAGGTCGCGGGCACATCGGTACAGGAATCGGTGATGAGGGCTATCTTTCCCATAGGTCCGCCTTTCGTGTCAGTGGTTTTAAGTAGTATAGTATACTAGATTATATACGATTTGTTATCATGTCAACTGTTTACACCATTGATGTACGAAGATCGCTTTGCTAGCATGAGGTGGTAATCATCACGAGAAGGGCAGGAATGTGAGTCAGCAAGAGAAAGATATCAGCTCAAGTCCGATCGATGGACAGGAGGAGTTCGCCAAGGCGGTTGCCGCATTCCATCTCCCCCGCTTCGACGAACTGCCCACCGTCGACCTCTATATGGACCAGATCCTCAACTACGTAACCGACCAAGTGGCGCTCACCGTTCCCCCCGGCGAGAAGGCCCTCACCGCCTCGATGGTGAACAACTACGTCAAGCGCAAGCTGATCCCTCAACCACAGGCGAAGAAGTACTCCCACATCCACATGGCGCATCTCATCGTGGTCTGCATCCTCAAACAGACCTTCTCGATTACGGAGATATTCCAGCTCATCGGCGTGCAAGCCGACAACTACGAGCTTTCCGGCGCCTACGATATGTTTTGCACGGCGTTCGAAGAGAGTTTGCGCGTACTCGTGACGGGCCGCACCGCCAGCGATCGCCTCGCCGACGATTGCCTTTTGCGAGCACCAGATGGCGCGACCTTCTCGCTTGAGGTGAACGATGTGCAAGGCATGACACCCCAACGCAGGCTCCTCCTCTCGACGGTGACCTCCGTCGCCAACAGGATATATGTTGAACGCACCCTGGAATCCCTCGCCACCGAGGGGACCGTATAGGTCATCGCACCCACCCTCAAGTTCGCCTGCTGAAAGACGACCACCATGCACGGCCAGGCAGCAGGCCTTCTCGCCACTATGGGAATATAATGGACCTGATACGTGCTGGTCTCCCCTATGCGCGCACGAAACCAGGAGGGTTCATGGATATCGCTGCGTCGGCATGGCCCCTCTCGATAGAGTCATCGCTGCAGGACAACCGCATCCGCTTCGTCGATACTACCTTGCGTGACGGTGAGCAAACCGCCGGCGTCGTGTTTTCCAACGAAGAGAAGCTGCACATCGCGCGCGAACTCGATATGGTGGGAATCGATCGAATCGAGGCGGGCGTAGCGGCCATGGGGCAGGATGAGTTCGACTTCATCGAGAGATTGGCGCATGAGGGGCTGCACGCATCGGTCCTTGGGTGGTCACGTGCGGTCGACGAGGACATCTCTGTGACGCTGGCGACTGGTGTCCAGGCACTGAACATCTCCCTGCCGACAAGCGACCTGCACATCAAGGCGAAGCTGGGACGGGATCGCCCCTGGGTGTTGGACCGGATCGCCCATAGCATCTCGTATGCGAAGAGCCTCGACCCCGGGGTATCGATATGCGCTGCCGCCGAAGACAGTTCACGAACCGACCCCGCGTTCCTCGTCGAATACGCACGGAAAGCCCAGGATGCCGGCGCCGAGATATTGCGATTCTCCGATACGCTCGGCGTCATGGACCCTTTCCGCACCTATGAGGCGGTCAAGATGGTCATCGAGGAAACCGGGATCGCCGTAGAGCTGCACATGCACAATGACTTCGGTCTGGCGACCGCCAACGCCATCGCAGGTCTCCATGCCGGCGCAACCTGGGTCGATACCTCGATCGGTGGGCTGAGCGACCGTGCCGGAGGCATCGCCCTCGAGCAGATATCACTGGCTTTGGAGTATGTGGCGGGCTATGTCGTCGCCCATGACCGCAGTCGCTTCACCGCGCTTGTCAACTACGTCTACGCCGCAGCCGGCCGCAGCGTGCCCGAAGGTCAACCCATCGTCGGTGCCAGCGTGTTTTCCCACGAGGCGGGCATCCATGTCGACGGCATTCTCAAAGACCCAGCGACGTACATCACGTTCCCCGCCTCCCAGGTGGGAGCGCACGAGACCCTCGTCGTCGGAAAGCACTCAGGCACCGCAGGCATCAGGGCGAAGCTTGCGCAACTCGGGCAACCCGTCACGGATGCGCAATCACATGCCCTCCTCCCCCTCGTACGCAAGAAGGCGATGCAGCAAAAACGCGCCCTTACCGATGAGGAGTTGCTCGGACTGCGCCACCACGTGACGGATCCGGAGGAATGAGCCGACGACTACGTGATCAGTCCGTCGGCCAGCAACACCGCCTCCGCGACCTCGCGTAGCGTCTTGCGCGAGTTCATGGCCACCTTCTGCAGACGCGAGAGCGCCTCGGGCTCGCTGAGACCGTTTCTCATCAGGACGCCTTTCGCACGATCGACGTACGTACGGGTCTCCAGGCGCTCGCTCAAGTTATCCACCTCGCGCGCGAGTGTCTGCATCTCCTCGAAGCGAGAGACGGCGACCTGTATGGCCGAGGTGATCTCGGCTTGGGAGAATGGCTTGCACACGTACGCCATGGCGCCTGCCGAAACGGCCTCGGAGACGATCTTCTCCTGAGAGAAGGCCGTGACCATGACAACCGGTGCGAGACACGCGCTGGTTATCGCCTTCGTGGCATCGAGCCCATCCAGTCCATCCATGCTGACATCCATGAGGATGCAATCGGGTTTGAGCGAGCGCGCGAGTTCGAGCACCTGGCGTCCGTCATGCGCCTCACCCACGACCTCATGCCCGGCATCGAGGAGCATCTCCTTGATATCCATCCGGATGATCGCCTCATCCTCTGCGATGAGAATTCTCATGAGCTCCCTCCCTTGAAAACAGATACGGGCAACTCCATCTCGAAGCGAGTGCCCTGTCCACTCCGGGGCACGAGGCAGCGCAACGTCCCCCCCAGGTCTTCGGTGGCCATCGTACGTATGACCGTGATGCCCATGCTTGGAGACGTATCGATGTCGAAGCCGGACGGCATGCCGACTCCGTCGTCTTCGACCGAGACCATCAATCCCGTCCCCGCGTGTTGGAACGTGATGCTCACGCTACCCTTACCGCGGTCCTTGATCCCATGCTCGATGGCGTTGTGGACCATCTCGGCCAGAGCCAAGGCGGTCGATGTCGCATGGCGGGCGTCCATCTCCACCGCCTCCCCCTCTACCGTCACGGTCACGGCGCAGGAATCTCCAACCAGAGCGAAGCGGACGCGGTCGGCGACGGTCTTGACCATCGCCACGACATCGATGCATTCATCGTCGGCGTATGAGAGCATGTCATGGGCGATGGCCATGGACTCCACTCGGGTAACGACCTCGGCAAGGGCACCTCGCACCTCTTCGCTCCCACTGCGTCGCATCTGCATGCGAAGAAGTGACTCGACGGTTTGGAAGTTGTTCTTGACACGATGATGAACCTCGCGGATCGTCATCTCCTTGACACGCATCTCCCGCTCGTAGAGATGTTGGTTGGTGATATCGTTCATGAGGATGAGCGCCCCGGGCTTGAGGGGGATCGCCCTGACCCTGAGCACCTGGCCGGACCATTCGATCTCGTCCGCGTAGCAGCCGGCACCGGTCAGGACGCTCATGATGCCCTTGTCGTAATCGGCGATCTGCCTCAGCGAGCCAACGGCATCGGCACCGCTCGAGAGCCTCAGGATCGTCGAGATGTTTGGACTCATGTATAGCTGGGTGTGCTGATCGCCCAGATAGATGACCCCATCACCGGCGACACGGGAAGTCGTGAACGGCTCATACGTTTCAACGTCGCGCAAGGGGCATTCACGCAACACCGCGAGAAGCTTGAGGGCGATTTCCGTGAACGCGGTTTCCATGGGTCCAAAACCGCGCGTCAATCCGACGGGCACGTCTCGGATGACGACGCCGCATAGGGGAAACCGTCCGATCGGATAGGCATGCGTCGTAAAGGTTATCCCATCGACCTGACGTGTCGACGTGCCCACGACGGGCTTGCCGGTGGAATAGGACTCATAGGCTTCGGGTTCGACGCTCGAAGAGATGGCATCGCCGATGTGCCGACGGGGAACCGCGGTGGGCACCACGGAGGGGGATGAGCTGGCGACGACCTTGAGCACGCCGTCGGCGGGGACGAGAAAGGCGGTGGCAACGCAGCCAAAGTCAGCCAGTAGCTGGAGGTTCCCGCATACGTTCCCTCTATGAGTGCACTCATCTGCCATGATGCTCCGATGACGGTTGGACTATCGAAGAGCGTACGACACGAGCACCGTCCATCATCGATACGGACGATACTGACAATCTATCGACCTCGTGTTTCCTGTCGATTGCCAGCAAATTAACCACCCGTGCGATACCCTTTGCCGTTTGCGAAAGGCATCCTACCGCAGAGATGCACTCCAGAAAGGGCATGCCCCCTACATGCTTGCAGGGGGCATGCCGGACGGGACAGCTAGCACGAAGCGTCCAAAGGGGGTGACCCTTGCGTCGCAAGACGTTCCGCATGCGCCTCTCGCACCGCATCCTCGACGGTTTCGCAGGTGGCGATCGGGAGGATGCCGGAAGCGCACAGCATCTTACGAGGAGCTTCCCCGATGCGAAGGGAGACCACGGCATCACAATCGCCAATCGCCTCGAGTACGCGCTTGTAGGCTTCATCGGTTTGCTCGTGCTCATCGCAATCGCTTGAGCCGCTGCAATAGTTCTTGAGCACTCGACGATCACGATAGCGTACCTCCTGGCCATCCGTCTCGTAGATGAGAAACGCTTTCGCGTGACCGAAGTGCTGATCGACGAGCATCCCTCCCCTGCTCGCGACGGCGACCCTGCTCACGTGTGGCACACGCTTCTGCGGATGAGAGGCGGTCGAACCATCCCGGGGCGCATCCACCACGCGACGGTTGGGATCCTCCTCGGCGATGCCCGCCACCTGATGTCTCACGGCACCCTCGGGCTTCTCGTCGAAGAGGGCGCGCACATCCTCGCCAAGCTTTCCAATGGCGTCCGCGCGGCATTGATGACAGTGCCTCATCTGCGGAAGATACTGCTCGCATCGCTCACGGGTCGAGCGTACCGTCGAGTTCTTCACGAGGGGCCGATTGCCGAAGGGGCTCCCGGGAACCGGGATCATCGGCATGATGTTGGCCATCGTGGCACCCAACTCCGCTGCCATCGCAGCCACGGCGTCGATGTGTCGATCGTTCACCCCCTCGATCAGCACGCAGTTGACCTTGACGAGGATGCCCCGGCTGGTCAGGTATTTGATGCCGGCGATCTGGTTCGAGAGGAGGACGGCGGCGGCAGCTTCGCCCGTGTACGTGATGTGGTCGAGCGTCACCTGACGGTAGATCTGGGCACCCACGATAGGATCGACCGCGTTCATGGTGACGGTCACGTGGGTGACTCCCAGCTCTATGAGCTCGTCGGCATAGCGAGGGAGGAGAAGGCCGTTGGTCGACAGGCAGAACAGAACGCTCTCGTCGACCGCCCGGATCAATCGCAGGGTCTCGCGTACCTGCTCCCAATTGGCCAAGGCGTCACCAGGACCGGCAATCCCCACGACGTCGAGACTCTCGACACGGGTCCGCGCAAGGAGATACCGCTCAAGGGCCTCTTGCGGGGAGAGCACCTTGGTGACGACCCCCGGACGACTTTCGTTGGGGCAGTCGAAACGCCTCACGCAATAGTTACAGGAGATGTTGCAGACCGGTGCCACCGGGAGATGGATGCGTGCGGTCGCGGGACATGCATCCTCGAAGCATGGGTGGATGCGTGCGGCGGGTACGGCCGACGGCACCGAGGAGGAGGGCGCATCGCTCGAATGCTCCATCTGAGACGGAGACGCGACGGTAGGTCCGGGACCCTCATAGAACTCATCGCGGATGGCAGCCCTGAAGGTGCTGGTCTTGCGTTGCAGCAAGCTGTTCGTGATGGTATCGAGCAGCATGAGCGATCCCTCATAGCCCATCGTCCGCACGCGCTGCCCCCCAACGTGATCGTGTATCGGAAACTCACACCGCACGAGGGGGATCCCACATTTCGCCTCGATACGACGCCCGTCGGAACTGCCGACCATGATGTTGGCACCGCGCTTCACCGCAAGACGCTCGATATCCCCAAAGTCCGCGTCATCGACGACATCGAACCCGTCGACGAGAAATGCCGAGGCGAGTTCGGCCACCATGGGCTCGATCGCCTCGGCGAACCCCGGGCATCTCGAGCCGGTCGCCACGACGACGGGCACGATCCCCTCCTCGACGCACATGCGGCACACGGCATAGCAGAAATCCGGTTCCCCGAAGACGACGGCCCTACCCTCGGCGTTGTATTTATGCGAATCGATCATGGCATCCAGGTACCTGCCCCTGGCCGCCGTCAAGTCGGTCGGCACCGGATCACCCGAGATACGGGCGAACTCGGCGATGAAGGCGTCGATGTCCCTCAGGCCGACCGGCAGGTTGAGCCGCGTATATGGAACACCGTGGTGCTTGTGTAGGTACGCGGCTGGTGAGTAGTCATCGGGTATGAACGTGGCGAGCTCGATGGTTGCCTGTGCCTGCGACATCCGCGCGACATCCGCGATGTCCGTCCCCGACGTGCTCAGCCGGTTGTACTTCGGGGAGCGGGCACCATCGAGGTTGTCGGATATGTCGGGGAGGAAGATCGCGTCGACGTCGAAGCGGCCCACCAGGGATTTTATCCAACGCATGTCCGCAGGACTCGTCGGTCCCGTGATGATGTTGACCAGGGGGCGCTGTCGAGACGACGGGGACGTCTCATTATTCGACGGCTTTGCGACCTCCACCTGTGAGACGAGTGCGTGGAGGAACCGGAACCATCCCTCGAACTGGGTCCCCGCATAGCCCGGCGAGGAGACCGCGATGAGCGTCGCCTCGCTCTCGGGATGCTCGTCGCGCCATAGGTTGAGCATCCCCGGTACGTCCTCGCCGATGGTGTCGGCCATGCAGGTGGTGCACACGGCGATGACACCCGGGTTGTAGAGCCTGATGAGGTTGTCGATACCCTTGAACAGGTTGGCTTTGCCGCCATACACCGCCCCCTGCTCGGTCAACGAGGATGAGGCGATGTCGATGGGCTCGTTGTAATGCGTCGCCATGTGACGGCGGATATAGGTGGCACACCCCTGCGACCCATGGAGGATCTCCATGCACGCTCGGATGCCATACACCGCTTGGGATGTGCCCATCGGCATGCACATCTTGCATGGGTTCACGTTCAGGTCGACGAGGGCTCCCTCGGGTTTGATCAACTTCGATGCATGTGATGCAGGCATGACTCCTCCTCTCTATCTCCACCTCGTGGGAATGCCGATCCTCTGGGGATACATCCACGTCAAGCGCGGGTCACCCGTGCTATCGAGAAGATACGTTCATGAACGGGGACAGGTTCTCTCAAGACGCCTCGGTCGTCTCTCGGCTACGCCGAGACGCCGAGATTCTCATACATAGCGCCATACCGGCGAGTTCATCGACGAGTTGATCTCCTCGGCGAAGTTGCGAACCCCGACGTATCCCGCGAGTGGGTGCTTGCGCTCGTGGTTATGGTCGCAGAAGGCGACGCCGAGCTTATAGGCGAGGGGTCGTTCCTTGACCCCACCCACCAGGATATCGGCGCCCTTCTCGACCATGAAGCGCTCAAGCTCTGCCGGGTTCGCGTCGTCGAGGATCACGCACCCGGGATTGACCAGAGACCTGATGACGTCGTAGTCCTCGGGACGTCCGGTCTGAGTGCCCACCATCACGGTCTCGATGCCAAACTCGCGGAATTGACGGATCAGCGATATGGCCTTGAATCCACCACCCACGTAGATGGCGGCGCGCTTCCCCGCGAGCAGCGGCGTGTAACGGGCGATCAGCGGTTCGAGCTTTCTCGTCTCCTCGCTGCAGAAGTCCCGAGTGGCGCGAACCACCCTCTCGTCCCCCAGCGCCTCTGCCATGCGGACGAGCGATGAGGTGGTGTCCTCTATTCCGTAGAAGCTGACCTTGATGAAGGGTATATCCAGCTCCGTCTCCATCGTCTCGGCCAAAGCAGACATCGACCCGGCACATTGCACGACGTTCACCTTCGCCTCGGGTGCACGCATAAGCCCCTCGACGCTCGCGTCGCCGGTGATCCCGGTCACCACGTCGATGCCGAGATGCGCGCAGTACCCCTTCACGATCCACGTCTCGCCGGCAAGGTTGAAGTCGCCGAGGATGTTGACACCGTGCGCCCTTTCGCGCGGGAACGGGTTGCTGCCGATGAGATCCATGATCGCCTGACCGCCCAGGCGGTATCCGGTCGACTTGGTGCCCGAGAAACCCGGTGCCTGGACCGGGATCACCCGGATGCCGTGACGTTCCTCGGCATCGGCGCACACTTGATGGACGTCATCGCCGATGATGCCGACGATACAGGTCGCGTAGACGAAGATCACCTTGGGATGGAGGGCCTCGACGGCCTCGTCGATGGATGCAATCAACTTCTTCTCTCCACCAAAGATGATATCCGTCTCGCGCATATCGGTGCAAAAGCTATGTCGGAACAGGTCTTCCCCACTGGTGAGGCTGCCTCGGATGTCCCATGTGTAACTGGAACATCCGATGGGGCCGTGGATGATGTGGCATGCGTTCGTTATGGGGTTGAGCACGACGCGCGCACCGCAGTACGCACATGCCCGCTGACTCACCGAGCCGGATACCGAGACCTTGTCGCATGCGATGCCGGCCCCACCGCATCCGTCTGCGGTCATGATGGAGCTTTTGCGTTCCTCGAGAATCGGTGCCATCGTGGCCGTCGTACCCCGTGCTGCATTCCTCTTCATCGCGATCGCCTCCTACATAACCATCTCGAAGTCCTCATCGCTGCAATCTCGGTCCTGCCGGTCCATGAGCGCGTTACTCATGAGTTCGATGAGACGCATGGCACCGCGATAGCCGACGAGGGGCATGTATGAATGAACGTACCGATCCATGATCGGGAAACCGGCGCGGACGAAGGGGATGTCCTCTGCCCGCGCGATCTGCTTACCATGGGTGCCGCCCACGAGCAGGTCGACTGGCCCCTGGATGATGCGTTGGTGCAATTCGAAGAGGTCGGCCTTGTCCTGAGCCCAGCACTGGTCGGCGAGACCGTACCCATCGAGCAGTGCGCTTGCTCGAGCCTGGAACGTCGGCATGGGGCTTCCGGTCACCATCATGCTCGGTACCATGCCCAGCTCGAGACAGAGGGATGCGATTCCCAAGACCGTGTCGGGATCACCGTATATGGCGACACGGCGGGACTTGAAGTACTGCTGTGCGTCCAACATGATATCGACGACCTGCCCTCGCTCCTCCTCGATCGCGTAGGGCACCGGCTCGCCCGAGAAACGGGAGAGAGCCGATACGAACACATCGGTGGCCACCACGCCGATAGGCAGGCCCATGACCTCCGAACTGACCCGATGGTCACGCTGCAACTGGCTTGCCGGCCGTTCGCTCGCCGCTTCCCCCAGCGCGATCGAATGCGCTGCATCCCCAAGCCTGACGATGTCCTCGAACCGCGTTCCACCCTTTGGATAGAGTTCGAAGGTACCGGTCATCGGTGCATCGAACACGCCGGAGGTATCGGGCAACATCGTGTATCTGATGCCGAATTGCCCCATCAGTCGCTTGTATTCGCGCATGTCGCCCGGGTTGACGAAACCGGGAAACAACGCCAGGCGTCCAGTGGCCACACCGCTCTTCTGAGCCGCCTGCTTGACGAACCCCTCCGTCATGGAGGCGAATCCCCAGATATGCGACCCCACGTAGCTCGGTGTGGAGCAGTAGATGACGTGCTTGCCCTCGGGAACCTCGATATCCGAGAGGTACGAATGCAGATCGTCACCGATCGTCTCGGAGAGGCAGGTCGTGTGGATGGCCATCACATCGGGGTCATACAGGTCGAAGACGTTGCGGATGGCGGTCTTGAGGTTGGCCCCGCCACCGAAGACAGACGCCCCCTCGGTGAAGGCCGAGGTCGAGGCCATGGCCGGCTCCTTGAAGTGCCGAGTGAGATACATGCGGTGAAAGGCCACGCATCCCTGCGAACCGTGTGAGTGCGGCATGCATCGATGGACGCCGAGGGCCGCGTAGACGGCACCCACCGGCTGACAGGTCTTTGCGGGGTTGATGACAAGCGCATGACGTTGGGCAACGCCATCGCGTGGTGTGAGATCTAACATCACAGGTCGCCTCCTACGGTGCCTTCAAGAACGGATTCGTGCCTCCAGGGCGGTACGACGAGCTTCCAAGCGGGGGTGGTAAGCGACATGAGCGTGTCGTGGGCGAAGTTGATGGCGCCCTTGAAGCCCGCATAGGGACCTTGATAGTCGTAGCTGTGCAGCTGACGGGAGACCGTCCCGCCCTTCTGGACGACGTACTTGTCCTTGATACCCGAGTAGAAGATGTCGGGTTCGAGCAGACGTATGAACTCCTCGGTCTCGTAGTGGTTCAAATCGTCAACG
The DNA here is from genome assembly GCA_015655215.1 of Coriobacteriia bacterium. GTDB lineage: Bacteria > Actinomycetota > Coriobacteriia > Coriobacteriales > RUG033 > JAATFL01. Next base: position 2,455 of record JAATFL010000031.1, on the reverse strand, counting down.
ACCACCGAGCCTTTATCCATCTCCTTCATCAAGCCAGCGTAGTAGTCGAGGCCCTCGATCTTCTCCTTGAGGTTCTCGTACGCGCTCTTGGTAAAGCGCACTCGATACTTGCCGTCGATGGGCGCCACGTCGAGTGTCTCGATGTTCTTCGAGTCGGCATCGGTCTTGATATCGGGTATGATCTCACGCCCCTCGTAGTCATCTCGATGGGCGAACTCATATCCAGCCAACACGGTGTCGACCCCGAAGTCACGCAAAAGGCCCTGGTAGTGATGCGAGCGTGATCCGCCAACGTACATGGCGGCCGTCTTGCCTGTGAGCCTCTCCTTGTAGTAATCGTACTCGTCGGCGATGGATGCCATCTCGTCGACGATGACCTCCTCGACGCGCGCGGTGAGAGCCGGGTCGTCAAAGTAGATGGCGATCTCGCGCAGCGACTTGATCGTTGAGGTTATCCCCACGAAGTTGACCTTGAGCCAGTCGGTGCCATACTGCACGTGCATCATCTCGGCGATATAGCTGATGGACCGGTGGCATTGGACGAGGTTGAGGTCGGCGTTGTTTGACGAGGCGATGCGCTCGTAGCTCCCGTCGCCCGTGAGCACCGCGAGAATCTCGATCCCACAGCGCTTGAGCAGCCGCTCCGTCTCCCAGCCGTCTCCGCCGATGTTGTATTCGCCAAGAAGGTTGACCGAGTGCGTTGCCGTCGGTTGGATGTCCCCCGTGCCGATGATGCGCTTGATGAGCTGGTTGTTGGCGATGTGGTGCCCGGCCGACTGGCTCACGCCCTTGTATCCCTCGCAGGCAAACGCGACCGCCTCGATGCCATACTCCGTACGTGTCCACTCGGCGACGGCATTGATGTCATCTCCGATGAGACCGACCGGGCAGGTCGAGCAGATGAAGATGAGCTTGGGGTGGAACAGTTCGACCGCCTCGCTGATGGCCGCCCGCAGCTTCTTCTCACCGCCGAAGACGATATCGCCTTCCTGCATGTCGGTCGAGAAGCAGTAGGGGATGAAGTTCTGCTGGCTCTCATCCTCAGAGCGCCCCTTGTGACGCCGGGTGCCCCACGTGTAGAACGAGCACCCGATGGGTCCGTGGACGATGGTGCACGCATCCTTGATGGGTCCGAGCACGACACCCTTGCATCCCGCGTAGCAGCACCCGCGATGCGTGAGCATGCCCGGGAGCGTGCGTACGTTCGCCAGGATCTCCTGTGGGGTCTCAAGGGGTGAGTCCACTGTGACGATATGTTCACGGCGCTTCTTGTAGGTCTTTGGAGCGTATCCATCGAGCACGCTCTCGCGCGCAACCTCTTTTTCCATGGTAATCCCCCCTCTCTAGTAGGCGTCCGCCGATGTCTCACCGTTGCGGATGCGATACGATTCGTTGATTGACTGGACGAATATCTTCCCGTCTCCTGAGGTCTTGGTGCTGTTCACGTCGATTATGAGACGGACCACGTTGCTCACGTCCTCGTCTTCGACGATGAGGGTGAACATGCGCTTGGCGATGAGTCGGAGCGGCTCCGTGAGTGCCTCACCTGTGTGGTTGGCAGGAACGTCCCCACTCTCGACGAATGACTCGACCGCTCCGAAGTCAAGGTGCTTTTTTCCACGCCCGAGCACGGGTTGACAGGTAAACGACGGGAATCCAGCATCTGCCAGGGCATCCTTGGTCACCTGAACCATGTTGGGACGGACGAATGCGGTAATTTCCTTCATATCATCACCTACAGCCCTGATTTGCCGGTTGAGACCGTGTAGGCCTCCTCGACGGACGAGACAAATATTCGCCCATCGCCAAAGTTGCCCGTTTCACCGGTGCGCGCCGCCGACAGGATGACCCGGATCACATCGTCCTTATCTTCATCGCGCACGACGAGCATGAGCATCTGCTTGGGGATCTCGTCATAGGTCAACTCGCCCACCCTCACGCCCTTCTGCCTTCCACGGCCGAACACATCCATCTTCGTCGCTGCCGGGAAGTCGGCCGAAAGCAGTTCCGAAAGGACACTCGTGACCTTTTCAGGTCGGATAATCGCCCTGATCATCAGCATCGGTATCACATCTCTTTCGTTATGGAATGGTTGATGGCTCACCGTGCAGTCGAGGTCCGCTGCCCCATGGACAACCTCTTCTGTCGATGTGATGTCCTATAGCCCCAGGAAGCCGTGCTTCATCATGAGCTCCTCGAGGTCGTCCTGGCTCATCGGCTTGGGGATGACGAACATGTCGTTGCCGTCGACGGCCTCGGCGAGCTCGCGGTACTTGGTGGCCTGGCCGCACTCGGGCTCGAACTCGACGACGACCTTCCGGTTGATCTCGGCTCGCTGGACGACGTTGTCGCGGGGGACGAAGTAGATGAGCTGGGTGCCGAGCTTGGCGGCGAAGGCCTCGAGCAGCTCGTGCTCCCCGTCGACGTTGCGCGAGTTGCAGATGACGCCTCCGAT
>JAATFL010000028.1 GCA_015655215.1 Coriobacteriia bacterium | reverse complement strand
GGTCGATCTTGCCACTGGCAAGGTGGTGATGAGCGGCATCCAGGGCCATGCGGCGGGCATCATCGCCGCCGCCTTCTCGCCCGACATGAGCTACATCGCCACCGCTGGGTCCACGGGAGACATCAAGGTGTGGGAGTTCACACCTACGGGTTGAGGGGTGCCAGGGGAGGGGTGAGGAGGAGTTCTCGTATTACGACGCCATCATGGTAATTGAAAAAGGAGGACGCTTTGTTTATGGGGATCTCAGGTCAACCGCATCGTTTTACCATGACAGGACAATATCTCAGGTTGCTGGCAATCGGCGTTGCCACGACCGGCTTCGCGGTCTACTCATATGTTGCAAGCAGTCTTCACGGGACAGAGGCTTCAGGTCTGGGTATCGACATGACGGTCTTGGGAGTCGGCTTGGTTCTGATGGCCATTCCCATGGTCTTACTGACAAGGATATCTGCACGGTCCAAGCAGATAGAGCAGCTGAAAGCGACCGGTCAAAGAATCCAGGGTGTCGTGACAGACGTCAGCCGCTCGATGACGTCCAATCAAAGGAACGTCATTGGTCCGGGACAAGACGTCAACATCCCGGGGCAAGGCGCTGTCGTCCCAGGGCAGGTTTACAAGGTCGTGGCATCGGCGAATGATCCTGGCGGTGGTGTCAGGGAATTCACCAGTGATAAGTCCATCCACCTGCCCAGGCTTCTTTGGAGCGACTACCATAACGATCCGGTCCTGGTCGACATCTACATAAGCCGGTCGGATGCGGACAGCTACTACGTCGATGTTTCAAGCATCGACGCTGACGTCAATACCACCAGGGATTCTCTGCATGGTGCCACCGCGTCCACGGCAACATCGGATGCGGGCACCGCTTCCGCCCGGTTCGGCGGCAATGACGCCAGCTCTCAGGTCGAACTGAGCCTCTCTGCCCTGAAGCCGGTGGGTTACGACGTCAGAAGGGCGACGTTGTCCCTCATCCTCGGGGCGGGGCTTGTCTTTTTCGGGATACTGTTTGTCATGTTCTCGCAAGTCAGCAGTGGCTGGCTGACGGCTCAAGGTACGATTGTTAGTTATAATGCATCGGCAAACGGCAACTCCGGCACCCTATACTCACCTGTCGTCGAGTATGAGGTCTCCGGCACGACCTACACCATCACCGGGAGCACGGCCACGTCCTGGGTCCCCACGATCGGCGCCGAACAGGACGTTCTATACAATTCCAACAATCCCAATTCCGCTAAGACAAAGGATGGAATCGGTTGGACGGTCTTGATATTGCTCATCCCGGCGGTCGGGGTCCTCTTCATCTTGCGTACCGTCTTCTCCCTTGTAAGAAACGGATTGCGCTCAAGGCAAATCGCGAAGTTGACTCGTCCCGAAAACAAGATGACCGGTACGCTGACAGCTATCCGCCAGCTGACGGTGAGTAACGCTCGGGGCATTTATAAACTGACAGTCACCGCGACGGGCCACAGCGGGATGGCTGCCGATTATACCAGCGACAAGCTAACCGGTCCCGTCGGGTTGTCCATGGTCGATTGCGAGACAAACCATATCCCCATCGACGTCTATGTCGATAGCATCAACCCAGCTCAATATTATGTGGATGCAGCCAGTGCACCCAAGCCAGATTCCAACAGGCTCAGGCAACTGGTGTCGGATAGTCAGAATGGTTTGAGCTAGCAAAGTTGGGCGGTCGGCAGTGCATCAGGGCTGCCGGCGCTCCAATCCCTGCGGGAGCACGTTAGACCCATGCTATAGTGCGGAGAACGCGGACTCACTGGAGAAGAGTAAAAAGAAACTCGATAACGGCGACTATGTCGAGGTCTTCACGGATAACTTTGACTCGATGATGGAAGGCCTAGAGGAATTGGTGTTCCGTTTCCCGAAGACCGCGTTGCAGGACCCTGTCGATTGGAAGAACACCTGCGCGAGTACTAAGAACAGCTCGATATGAAAGGTCGAGGCACATCATCGTCCCGGCCTTTCCCATTCTTTCGCAGGTCGTCACTATTCCAATGACTGGAGAGAGAAGACTACGGAGAATCTTCCAACCGTCCTAGAAGTGGTCCTATCTAAGGGGCATTCGCCTCTTATACGGTCATGGTTGTGTGATAGAGCCTAATAAGCCCTTACATCGTTTCTTCATCCCACGTGCACGGTGAGCTGCTAGACTGCACACGTTGGCTGGGTATCGTGCAGGTGCGTCCTCTTGCCGTGACATCTCAAAGGACTCGTCTCCCTTGACCCGGTGCCGGTATGTATCGAGTGGTAGGTTCATCGCGGGTTCCTCGTCCGGCATGGATGCGATCGGCCTTGGGCGTGAGAAGGAGGCTGCCTGCGACCAACCGTGGCGAGGGAGGCCCTGTGAGGAAGTTCCTGATCATAGGCTCATGTGCGCTGGCGATAGTCGCCGTGGCCGTCATCGCCCTTGGACTAGGCAGGGGGGCCGGAGGATCGTCTTCCGCGACGAGCTCTGCGGCGAGCGACTCCACCTCCAGCGTCGATGCCCTCGTCGCGTCGTCATCCTCGGACACTGTCGATGCAGCGGCGACGGAAGCATCGAGCGAAACCTATGCTTCGGGCATCTCGGCAGATGAGGTGGTGACCGATGCCATCCTCGGCACCTACAAGGACGGCGAGGTCCTCATCACCTTCGCCACCGGCACCACGGTCGCGCAGGCGCAGGAGACCGTCGCCTCCGTGGGGACCCTCGGGACATCCTCGAGCGCCGCAAGCATCACGCAGGACGACATCGATGCCGGTGCCGTGCCCGTCACGCTCGCCGATGGCATCTCGGTTGCCAGCGCGATGAGCCAGCTCTCGGGCACCGGGTTGGCTGCCTCCGTGCAGCCTGACTACGTCTACTATCTCTGCGACGAGTCAGGCGACAGCTCCAGCTATGCCGAGCCCGCGGCGTGCGCCCTCTCCACCACCATAGATGACACCTATAGCTCCAAGCAGTGGTACCTCTCGACCATCGATGCATACGACGCATGGGACACCGTCAAGACGGATGGCACCGTGAGCGTCGCCGTCCTCGACACCGGCGTCAACTCCAGTCACGAGGACCTGGATGGTGTCATCGACACCGAGCATGCCTACAATGCCTATTCGGTTGGCAGCGGCGTGGGCGATACGCTGGGGCACGGCACGTTCGTGTGTGGTGAGATCGCCGCGGAGGCGAACAACTCGGTGGGCATCGCGGGCGTCTCATATGACGCGACCATCATCCCGGTCAAGGTCTTTGGCAGCACCGGGCTGACCGACGACACCACGCTCATCGCCGCCTACAAGTACGTGCTCAACCTCGTCTCGACCGGTGAGGTCGACGACCTCCACGTCATCAACATGAGCCTTGGCGGGGACCCCGGCGATGGTGCCGATACGGCCTTCGAGACGCAGATCGATGCCGCGGCCGCTGCCGGCATCGTCACCGTCTGCGCCGCCGGCAACGAGGGTGACTCCTCGCAGTACTTCGACACGACCACCCAGAGCACCTATGCGTCCTACCCTTCCGACTACCGTGCGTGCATCTCCGTCTGCGCGACGGATCAGACGAGCGTCCATGCCTCCTACTCGAGCTACGACGCTTCCAAGGATATCTCGGCACCGGGTACTCGCATCTACTCGACCTATATGTCCTCAAGCTCCAGCTACGCCTACATGACCGGTACGTCCATGGCTGCCCCCATGGTCGCCGGGGTCTGTGCGCTGCTGTATGCGGAGGACCCCTCCCTGACGGTGGACGAGGTCAAGACGGCGCTCTACAGCACGGCGACCGATCTGACCGGTAGCTTCTCCGCTCCCGATGGCACCACGGTCACCTACGGCACCGGTTGGGACAAGGTCACCGGATACGGCTTGGTGGATGCGGCGAAAGCCGTCGAGAGCATCGCCTCTCTCCTGGGGTATGAGGTGAATGACACCTTCACCGACGATGGCATCACCTACCTGGTGACATCGGCCTCGACGGTCCAGGTGGGTGATGGGAGCGAGGCGTGCATGTCCACGTCGACGGCCGGTGCCGTGACGATCCCGTCGCAAGTCACGGTTGGAGGGGTCACCTATTCGGTCACCTCGATAGGCGACTACGCCTTCTACGGTTGCACCGCCCTCTCCTCGGCCACCATCCCGGCCTCGGTCACCTTGATAGGCAACTATGCGTTTGGAGACTGCACCGCCCTTTCCTCGGTGGTCACCTCCGACGGAGGTGCCTCGATCGGCATCGCTTCCGATGCATTCGCGGATGACGCCAACCTCGTGAGCACCATCACGTTCGACAGCGAGGGTGGCACGGACGTGTCCCCCATCACCCAGCACTACGGCAGCACCCTCACCGCCCCGGCGGACCCCACGAGGTCCGGGTACACCTTCGCCGGGTGGTACCTGGACGAAGCCCTCACCGAGTCCTATACGCTCCCCTCAACCATGCCCCTCTCGAGCGTGACGCTCTATGCCAAGTGGACGGCCGTCTCCACCCAGACCCTCTCCACCGGTGACATCGTCACCATCGTCAACACCGCCTCGGGCAAGGCCGTGGAGGCCGCCGGGGCGAGCATCGCCAACGCCCTCGGCGCCACCATGTACTCATCCAACGGAACCGTGGCGCAGGAGTGCGTCGTCACCGTGGATGCGGAGGGCTACTGCACCTTCACCGACTATGCCACGGGTCGCGTGCTCGACGTGGCGGGCGCCGGCACCTCGAACGGCACGGGCGTCGACTGGTACGCCGCCAACGGCACCGACGCCCAGAAGTGGACCATCGGGGCCGGTGGAGCGATCGTGAGCAAGGCATCCGGCCTCGCCCTCGACGTCTCCGGTGACAGCCAGGCCGATGGCGCCTCCCTGGACACCTGGACGGCCAACGGTACCGCCGCTCAGGCCTTCACCGTCACCAAGGTGGGCACCGTCACGAACGTCTCGCTCATCGGCACGTTCACCATCGGCTCCTCGCTTGCCTCCGGCCTCGTGCTCGACGTGTCCGGGGCGAGCACCGCGGATGGCGCCAACGTGCAGGTGTGGGACGGTGGCGACCAGACCTTCGCCACAACCCAGCTTTCCTCCGGCTACTACGTGCTCACCAACATCAAGACCGGCAAGGTCCTCGACGTTTCCGGCGCGGGCACCGCGAACGGCACCAACGTCGACCAGTACGGCTACAACGGCACCGCCGCGCAACTCTGGTCCATCACCGCCACGAGCGGTGGCTACACGATCGAGTCCTCCCTCGGAGGCCTCGTGCTCGACGTCTCCGGTGCGGGCACCGCAGACGGCACCAACGTCGACGTCTGGGAGCTCAACGGCAGCGCCGCCCAGGTGTGGTCGATCGGCTGACATCTATGCCGAACATACTTATATCCAAGGGCTAGGGGAGGAGTGTGCTAGAAGCCTCTCTGGGCGATTCCCATTTCTTCGAAATCTTGCATGGGTGCTATCGATCGGGGAAGTTGGTGCCATATCTTCTGCATGACATATGGAGATTTTATTGAAAATCGAATGGTCGAGCGCATGAGGGTAGCTGTCGATTATCAATGACCGTCACTAAGCGGTATACTCATCTCTTAATGCATGATGTAGAGGTATCACAACCTGGCATAGGGGTATCGTATATGATGGGTGACGGCCGTTCTTTCCTAATGACAAGGGATTTCTCTGCAAAGATGGTGGCGGTGGCGATGTCTGCCCTCCTCACCATCACCATCCCGCTTACGTTTGCCTCGCAGCAGAAGGTGGCATACGCCGATACCACCTCAGATCTGGCAACGGTCCAGGCACAGGCAGATGCGGCGAACGCGAAGCTCTTGGACATCGCCAGCGATCTCACCATAGCTAACGATGATTTGTATGACATCCAATCACAGCAGGCGGACGTCGCAGCTCAGATCGTCGACACGCAACAGCAGGTCGACGAGGCACAGGCCCAGTACGACGCGGCCATGGACACCCTCAAGAAGCAGGCGGTGCAGAACTACACGTCCGACCAGGTCGACTACGTCGCGGTGCTTCTGGACTCGTCGTCGTTCTCCGACTTTGCCACGCGCATCTATCTTGTAGAAAAGATGATGTCACAGCAGACGACGGCCATCGACAACGTGACCGCCGCCAAGGAGGAGCTCGACACCAAGCAGGCTGACCTGCAGTCCCAGAAGGACAACCTCGACACCCTTGAGACCTCTGCACAGGAGAAGAGCACGAGCATCCAGACCACACTCGACGAGCAGACGTCCTACGTCTCCGGTCTCTCGAGCGAGGTCACCACCCTCATGGCCCAGCAGGCTGCCGAGCAGGCCGCCGCATCCGCGGCTGCCGCCACTGCCGCCGCTGCGAAGATCAGCACCACTTCGACCAGTTCGAGCAGCAGCTCTTCGAGCAGCTCGAGCAGCTCGTCCAGCAGTGGCAGTTCGAGTGGCTCCTACTCGGGGTCGGTCGGAGAGCAGGCAGCTCAAGCGGCTCTGAGGAAGGTAGGGTGCAGTTATGTTTCGGGTGGCGAGGGTCCTGATTCCTTCGACTGCTCCGGTCTCGTCACATGGGCCTATGCGCAGGCCGGCGTCAAAAACCTCGTCCATCAATCGACCGGGCAATACAATGCCTGTTCATATCGTTTCTCAAGCAGTAGCGAGTTACAGGTGGGCGACCTCGTCTTCTACGCGAAGAAGGGCTCGAGTTCCATATCCCATGTAGCCATTTACGTGGGGAACGGTCAGGTGGTCGAGGCGTTAGACGAGAACCACGGGGTCGTATGTGAGGCGACGGACGGCAACGGTATGACAATTGTGTCGTACGGGCGTCTCTAGAAGACACCAGAGTTGCATAACCATTGCTCGTGGGGCCGTATCGAAAGTCCATTTACGAAAGCCCGAGACGCATCTGGGCCTGTCTTTGGTCCAACTTTTGTCCCAACCCTCTACTCGATCGAGTTCATAGGGAGCGCGAATTCATCAACGGCAAGACTTCATTTGCGATGATGGATGGGTTCGTCAGCAGCATCCACCGCCACTGCAACCGCCTTCGTCCTGGGCGCGGGACGTGCCGCACCCATCGAACGGGCCGTAGTGGACGCTGCGGTCGCCGTAGACGGTGAAGTGCTTCCCGAACCTGGTGTCCTGCACCATCGCACAGGAGTTCCCGCACACGCTCATCGGCATCCCCGTGAGGAAGCGATGGTGGTCGTCGAGGTCGAAGTGCTTCTCGTGATGGGGGATGGTGCCCTTGTAGACGGCGATCTGCCCGTACTGCTCGCAGATGTCCTCGATGAGGCCGGGAAGCTTCACCGCCCGGACAGTGCGGGAGCTGAACCCTATCGGTTCGACGAGGTCCTCTATCTCAGGATCGCCGATGACGGCCGGGCAGGTGCCCATGTACCTGAGGTCCTCCCACCCGCACGTGCGCATGAGACGGCGGAAGTCCTCGACGTACAGGGCGCCGCCCAGGCACTCGCCCCGCAGCATCGGGTTTGAGGCCACCTCCTTCGGCACGCGACGGTCTGAGAAGACGTCGGAGAAGTAGAACTCGCCGCCGGTCTTGAGAACGCGCCATACCTCCCTGAAGACCTGCTCCTTCAAGGGGGAGAGATTGACGACGCAGTTGGATATGATCACGTCGATGCTCTCGTCTCCGATGCCGACGGCGGAGAGGTCCTCGATGAAGCCCTGCCTGAACTCGACGTTGGATGTGGCGTACCCGAACTTCACGGCCATCTCATCCCGATGCTTTGCGGCGATCGCTATCTGGTCCTCGTTCATGTCCACACCGATGACCCGGCCCTCGGGTCCCACCAACTTGGACGCGATATAGACGTCTCTGCCCGTCCCGCAGCCCAGGTCGAGCACCGTGCAGCCCTCGAGTGCCGGCGGTAGGGGAGAGCCGCACCCATAGAAGCGGTCGGTGATCTCGGGGTCGATCTGTCCCAGTGTATCTTTGATGTACCCTGGCATGCTGTCAGTGGTGCAGCAGCAGATGCTCGTCCTCATCCTGCCACCGTGGGCCGTCGCGTCGCTGTAGTACTCGCTCACCTGCTTGCGTACATCGCTCATGATTCGCCTTCCCGTGCTCTCGATGTCTGGGCCGTGCCGGTCTGGATGGCTTCCCGGGCCGCGGGCTCCTCCAGGGATGCTCTCCCCGTCGCCTCGGATGTCGCAGGGGCGACGCTATGCGCGCGCTCCACCACCGTCGTGAAGTACAGGGCCGCCGTCGCGCCGCCAACCAAGGGGGCGACCAGGTAGACGATCACATCTTGGAAGGATATCGCGATCGAACCCCAACCTGCCAACGCCCCCACGATGCGCGGCATGAGGTCTCGCGCCGGGTTGAGGCCGGCATCGGTGAGGGGGCCGATCACGCAGATGAGTATCGTGATGGTGAGTCCGATGAAGAGGGGGGCTAGGGCGTTGCCGGGACGACCGAGGTTGCACCCCTCCGTCACGGAGAAGATGACCATGACGAGGATGAACACGCCGATGCCCTCGGCGCAGGCGGCCGTCAGCGGGGTGACGGCCGCGTTGGCGGTGTTGGGAAACACCTCGCACCAGATCGACGACGCGGGGCTGGAGACGGACATGGTGAGTCCGCCTTTTGCCAAGCTCGCCTGGACGGAGTCGGCGAAGAGACCCCAAAGGGCACCGGCGGCGACGAAGGCCCCCGCGCATTGGGAGGTGACGTACAGCGGCAGCTCCCTCCAGGGCAGGCGACCTCCCACGCACATGGCGAGCGACACGGAGGGGTTGAAGTGCGCACATGAGAGGTTGCGTGTCGCATAGATCGCGATGGCGATGGTGAGGCCCCAGACCATGCCCACCTGAAACGGTCCCGTCATCGCCGAGAACAGCGTGGTGACCGCCACGGCCCCGATACCGAAGAAGCACATGAGGAAGGTCCCTGTGAACTCCCCCAGGAATATCCTCATGTGCTTGTTTGCGGGGTACGTGTCGTGCTGGTCGTGCGTCTGCGGCATCGAAGCCTCTCCCTCCCCTGGTTTGGTCGCTCAAGGGAAGGTATCTTAAGACCCGGTATCTCCCTGAAGCCACTTGACCGGTAAACAGGTAAGAGTATATATCATCTATATGTATATATCTACTAGCAGATGAGAACATAGAGAACTTCTTCACATAGGCTATCCCTGGGCATGAGAGCCATCGAGACCCAGAAGGGGCACGTGCCGGTGGTTGGCACGTGCCCCTTCTGGGTCGTACGAAGATACGGATACGCTAGGCGGTTTTCCCGGTGTCATCCGTCTTTCCGGGCTTCTGCCCATCGGTCATCTCGTCGATGCGCTGTGCCGCCGTCATCGCGGCGCAGCTTCCTGCGCACGCCTCGCTCGAACCACAACCGTCACAGCTGATGCTCCGTCCAGCCTTTTTGGCCATCACCATGCGTCTGACGATGGCGATGACGATGATGGCGAGCACCGCACCGACGATCAATGTTCCCACTGTCATAATCGAACACCTTCTCACATGTCATCTCGTGCGGTGGCGCGTGAATCGTCATTGACGCGCCACCGCACGCGTGGATTGTCCTCAAGCATGCGCCTTCGCGGTTGCAGAATCAACCGAGGAGACGGGAAGTTGTCCTCCGTAGTCCTTCTTGGAACGGAGCATCAGGTAAGCGAAGAGGCCTATCAGTGCAAACGCCACCAGGGAGAAGGGGTTGAGAGCCACCTCCCCGGTCACGAGTCCTGCTATCTGGAAGATGCACAGTGCCACACAGTAGGCGAAGCCGCACTCATATCCCACGGCGGTCCAGAACCATCGTGCGCTGCCCATCTCGCGCTTGATGGCGCCCATCGCCGCAAAGCATGGTGCGCACAGGAGGTTGAATGCCAGGAAGGAGTAGGCGGTTATGGGAGTGAAGGCCGTCTGCACGTTGGCGAACCAGCCTGCACCGCCGGCATAGAGGATACCAAACGTACCCACGACGTTCTCCTTGGCTATAAGACCCGTGATGGTCGCGGCCGTCGCCTGCCAGTTACCCCATCCCAGCGGGAGGAATATCCAGCAGATCGCACTGCCTATGATGGCAAGGAGGCTGTCGTTCTGATCGGCGACTGCCCCAAAGCCTCCGTTGACGAACCCATAGCTCGAGATGAACCAGATCACGATCGTGGCGAGCAGGATGATGGTTCCCGCCTTCTTGATGAACGCGCTGGCGCGCTCCAACATGCTGCGGAGAAGGGCGCCGATGGTGGGCCAGTGATACGCGGGGAGCTCCATGACGAACGGGGCGGGATCTCCTGCAAATGCGCGTGTCTTCTTGAGCATGATGCC
>JAATFL010000025.1 GCA_015655215.1 Coriobacteriia bacterium | reverse complement strand
CACCCCATCGTCGTAGGCGTTTGCCCAAGACGTATAGGTTTCGCGTGCAAGGTACTGCGGATCTCTCTCCGTCATCTCGAAAGTGAAGATCCTGCTGCAAGGAACCCCGTGGTCCAATAGGATACGTTCAGCCTCCTCGCCGGTATTGTTGTCGAAGAACTCCGCGAGTGCCGCCTCGAGGAACCTACCCGCAGCGGTGTCCATCCCCACGACCGCGATCCCATCGAAGAAGGGCTCCTTGCCGTACTCTATCCCCACGACCGGGAGCGATGTGCGCAGAACCCCCGCACCGAGGAGCAGGACGTACAGCTCGACACCATCTTTGCATACATACGTTCCGTATCCAGCACTCGTCGCGCTGTGGCTTCCCTCGCGCACGGGAAGCGTACCTGTGTTGAGGTAATTGACAACGTAGTAGCCCTCGCAGCGTACCATCGCCTCGTATTGGGCCACGTCGACGCTGTCCCCCTTGCCTGTCCGCTGTGCATCGCTGTACGCCGCGAGCACACCCGCGAGGCACATGAAGCCGGAATAATAATCGGAGACCTGTGGGAAAGCGAGGGCGGGTGGACGGTCAGGGAAGCCGTTCATCTCCATGAAGCCGCTGAACGCCTGGCCGATCCCGTCGAAGGAGGCACGGGCGACATACTCGGGGACACCAGTCTGCCCAAAACCCGAGATATGCCCGATGACGAGTTTAGGATTGACCTCCCAAAGCGCTTTGTCACCCATGCCCCATCTCACCATCTGACCACCGCGGAACCCTTCGATGAGAATATCGGCGGTCTTGAGAAGCTCGAGGAACAGCTCCCGACCTCTCCCCTTGCGCACATCCACGCAAAGGGACCGTGTGTTCCGACGATCGAGTATCGTCCCCCACCCACCAAGGGCCCTGTTTGGACGCGACGTGCCACGACCATGGGGGTTCTCAACGCCGATCACGTCGGCCCCCATGTCCGCCAGCAGACAGGTGGCGAACGGCCCGGCGATCGCCTGGGTCAGGTTGACGACCCTGACGCCGTGCAATGGACCGAATTGTGGTAGATCCGCGGTCTTCACCATATACCTCGAACCTCGTATCTGGATCTAGGGGACATTCCGGTCTAGACGATGAGAGAGGGTCTCTCTACCTTGGACGCTTGGCGGTGGGGGGCTCCTCGGGACCACCGGCGTATGTCTGGACGATATAGGCGTAGCGACGCGCCTCGTCGCCCTGCACCTCAAGGCCTGTGTCCATCCAGTTGCGACGGTGAATCGAGCACAGTGCCCAATCCTTGGCAGAACCCTTGACATAATTCTCGGACTCGAGGTCGCCTTTGGCCCAGGTCCTCCCCGAGGGAAGGATCAACTCCAGGTACATGGGCGTAGCGGGAAGTTCAAGCCCGTTTATGCGATACGCGTTGGGACGGGCCTGCCAGGAGAGGAAGAGCGTGCTCGCGATCCGGTCCTTGACGACCGGATCGATGCCGAGCGCGTCATAGATATCCACCGAATGGGCCCACAGCTCCATCATCCTCGCCGAGATGAGGGAGCGGACGGACATGGGTAGCCCCACAGCCCAGTTCACCCGGTCCTTCGGGTCCCTCCCCATGAATGCGACATCGAGCTTGGTACGCTCCTGGCGCCACCAACCGAGAATCTCGGGGCCGGTCTGGTCCCTCAGGGCCAACAGACGGAAATGCTCGTCCTGGGGACTGATCGCATCTGCGACGGTGCCGACATCGGGCCCCTCGCCATTGAGCATCTTCATCGCGCAAAGGTCGAAGAATGCCACATGGCAGATAACGTCCTTGAGCTTCCAGGTCGTGCAGTACGCGGCATTGCTTTCCCACTGCGCGTCGGTAAGACCATCGACCAGCGCATCGACCTGTGCCTGCTCTGCGATAAGATCGTTGAGAATCGGGTCCATCATTCACTCCTTCGTGTGAAACACCCTGTCCGCCCCATCCGAACCCCTCCTACTGGTACTCCTTGAGGATCTGGCGCCCGGCGATGTGAATCATCACCTCGTCGGTTCCACCACCGATACGCTGTACGCGGCTGTCGATCCAAATCCGCGAGATGCGACAATCGGTGGTATAGCCGATCCCGCCCATGATCTGCATCGCATCATCGACGACCTGGTTTGCCGCTTGGGCGCAGTACAGTTTCGCAAGGGCGGAATCCGTCTGCACCCCCATATGGTTATCGATCTCCCATGCGGTTCGATAGACCATGTTCCGCATGTTCTCGATCTTGATCTTCATGAAGGTGATCTTCTCTTGGATAAGCTGGTTCTTCCCGATGGGCTTGCCAAACTGGACGCGCTGGTTCGCGTAACGTGCGGCATCGCCAAACGCGCACTCGGCGTAGCCGAGCAGCGATGCGGCCATGAGGAGCCGTTCGACCTCGAAGTTGACCATGGCCTGCATGAAGCCGTCGCCTTCGGTGCCCACGAGGTCCTTCCCGTCGAGCTCGACATCCCTCAGGTAGACTTCACAGGTATCCATCATATGCCAACCGATCTTCGAAAGCGGTTCGACGGTGACGCCCTCGGATCTCATCGGCATCCACCACATCGAGAAGGCGTTCCTCTTGCTCTCGCCTTCGATCTCATCGGCATTCCGAGCAAGGCACAGCATGTACTTTGCCGTCAGGGCATTGCTCATGAAGGACTTGTGCCCGTTCAGATAGACCTTGCCATCCTTCCGTTTGAATGTCGTCGCAATGGCGCTGCTGTCTGAACCAGCCTGCGGCTCGGTGAATCCCAGCACGAACCCGACCCTGCCGTGGGTGACCTCCTCCATGCATTGTCGCTTTTGCTCCTCGCTGCCATAGGCGAGCATGTCGGCGATGGAAAGGGCCTGGCCGAAGACGAAGTGGGGTCCCCCGTTCTTGCAGATCTCCTCGGCGACCAGCATGAGGGTCATCGTATCGACCGGTGTGCCACCATACTCCTCCGGGACACCCAGCATTCCGAATCCGGCCTCGGTGAGAGCATCGATGAACCGCTTCGGGGACTCGTGCCTCTCGTTGCACTCCCTCATGTACGCTTCCGTACAGTCCCGGTCCATGACCTCCCGGAGGCTCTCCAGCAGCAACTCCTGCTCCTCGGTGATATTGAAATCCATTTCTACTCCTCCTAGTATTTACTCATCGCATTTTGACCTTGCATATTGAATAGTTCAGAATGTGGTGCAATTGCTGGTAGGGCAGGTACGCCGACATTTCATTTGGGGCTTTGACCTCGTGAAGGAGAGTGGCGGCTTGCCCCTTTG